>JBAQHK010000197.1:0-16783 GCA_049288275.1 bacterium
ATGGTACGGTTGTTGAAGTAGTTGGCGACAATCTCCGCCACCAGCCTCTTGGATGCCTCCCCGCCGCTGCCATGCGCGAGGCTGACGACTTCGGTCATCTCGCCCGCCCCCGATCGCGATTGAAGCAGTTCCACGGTATCATTGGTCACCGTACAGGTAATGGGCCGCGCACGTGCCCTCGCTTGAGACCATGCGCGGACCGATGGGGTTTTCCGGCGTGCACGAGCTGCGGAAAAGCCCGCATTCCGGCGGAGCGATCTCACCGCGGAGCACCTCCGCGCACTTGCAGCCCGGCGGATCGGGCAACGACTCAAGCCCCGCCGGAAGGAACGCTTCGGCGTCGTGGGCCGCGAACTCCTCCCTGATGGCAAGCCCGGTGTCCCCAACCACCCCGAGGCCTCTCCACTCGCTTTCGCGAGCGACGAAGACCCTCTCGATCGCTGCCAGGGCAGCCCGATTGCCCTCGTAGGGCACTCCCCGCAGGTACTCGACCTCGACCGCGCTTCGGCCTTCCTCCAGCTGCCGCGCCAGCATAAGGACCGCCTGGAGTATGTCCCCCGGTTCGAATCCTGAGATCACGCAGGGCCGCCGCCACCGCGAGGCCACTTCCTCAAAGGGCCTGGCCCCTATTATCGCCGAGACGTGTCCCGGGCATATGAACCCCTGGACGGGCGTGCCCAACTTCAGGAGAGCGCCCACAACCGGAGGGGTCCGCTTGTGCAGTCTCAAGACCCTGAAGTTCCCGAGGCCCAGCGCAGAAGCCCTGAGCACCGCCGCGGCCGTCGCCGGGGCCGTGGTCTCAAAGCCTATGGCCACAAAGAAGACCGTCCTGTCCGGCATCCTCCGGGCGATATCCACCGCGTCGTAGCTGGAATAGACCACTCTGACGTCAGCACCCCTGGCCCGCCGCCCGGCGAGGCTCATCCGCGAGCCCGGCACCTTCAACAGATCGCCGTAGGTAGCGATCACACTCCCGGGCACGTCACACAGACCGAGCGCCTTGTCGACGTCCAACCTCGGAGTCACGCAGACCGGGCAACCCGGCCCCGACACCAGTGTGATCTCCTTCGGGATCAGGCCCTTCAGGCCGTGCCTGAAGATCGCAACGGTGTGGGTTCCGCAGAACTCCATCAGGGTCCAGCGGTGCCGGCACACCCGCTGCAGGTTGGCCACGATGGTGCGCACCAGCTCGGGATCCCTGAACTCCGAGGCGAATTTCATCCGAAGACCTCGCGCATCAGCCTCAGGGTCTCCTCGGCCTCTTCCCTCTCGATTCTGTGGATCGCGAAGCCCGCGTGAAGCAGGACGTAGTCGCCCACCTCCGCCGGCCGGTCGATCATCTCGAGGCTTATCTCCCGCACCACCCCACCAACGTCGGCCTTGGCGAACTCTCCGTGCTTCTCGACTATCAACGCCGGAACCGCGAGACACATCTTTGGCTCTTCCTCCTCAGGCGTTCCCCGCCAACGCGGCGGCCACCACCGTCTGCCCGTAGCTTATGCCGCCGTCGTTGGCCGGCACCACTCGATTGATGAGCACTCCAAACCCGGCATCCTCCAGCCCCTGTTTGAGGGCCCCCAGCAACCTGGCATTCTGAAAGCAGCCTCCGCTCAGCGCTGCGGTCTCGACTCCGTGCGCGTCACGAAGCGCGCGGGCCGCTTCTACCAAACTCCGAACAAGCCAATTGTGGAACTTGGCGCTGACAAGCCCCGCGCCTGCCCGCTGGTCGCCTCCGGCCAGCACCTCCTCGACCAGCTCACGGATCATCGCCCCGACCTCTACAACGATCCCGCCTTCCTGCAGTCGAAGCTTCACGGGGTAAGCCCGATCCGCGGTCTGGTCGGCCGCCATCTCCAGTTCTAGCGCCGCCTGCCCCTCGTACTTGACTCGCCTGCGAATGCCGACGAGACAGGATACCGCATCGAACAGCCGCCCGCAGCTAGAGGTCACGGGGCTGTTGAACCCCAGCTCTATCATTCCCAGAACCGTCCGGATTTCCTTCGGCGTCGCGCCCAGCAACCGTTCCAGGGGAAGATGCTTGAGGTTGCCTCCGTAGGCCGAGTGCAAGTGGGCCAGAGCCATTCTCCACACGTTGTGGATCGCCGCCTCCGAGCCCGGAATCACGGTCTGCTCCAGATGACCCGCCCTGGTGTATGCCCCCCGGGTCGCGAGCAGTATCTCTCCGCCCCACACCGTGCCGTCCGCTCCGTAGCCCGTGCCGTCCAGGGCAAAGCCTATCACCGGCCCTTCGAGCCCTGCCTCTCCCAGGCAGCTCGCGATGTGCGCGTGGTGATGCTGCACACCTATGGCCCGCAACGCGCGAGCCCCGGCCAGGCCTATCGCAAACCTGGTGGCCAGGTAGTCCGGATGCAGATCGTGGGCGACCACGCCGGGCTCGACCTCGACCATCTGCTTCAGGTGCTCTATCGTGGATGTGAAGAACCCGTAGGCGGGCAGGTTCTCGAGATCGCCGATGTGCTGGCTCAAGAAGACCTGGTTTCCCCTGGAGAGGGCAACGGTGTTCTTGAGATGCGCGCCGCACGCCAGGATGCTCGGTGGGTCCGCGTCCAGCTCGATCGGCAATGGCGCCCATCCCCGCGACCGCCGCATGAAGACCACGTCGTCGCCCACCAGTCTCACCACCGAGTCGTCACATCTTGAGACGATCTCCCGGTCGTGGTCCAGGTAGAGGTCGGCGATCCCTCCGAGCCGCTTCACCGCATCGTCCATATCCAGCGCAATCGGCTCTTCGCTCAGGTTGCCGCTGGTCATCACCAGATCGGCCGGCCCGGATTCGAGCAACATAACCTGAATAGGGTTGTAGGGAAGCATGACCCCGAGGTACCTGTTGCCCGGCGCCACCGATTCCGCTATTGGCGAGCCGTCCCGCTTGGCCAGGAGCACAATGGGGCGCTCCGGGCCGCTCAAGATGGCTTCCTCCCTCGGGCCGATGTGCGCAATCCGCGCCGCGGTCACCAGGTTCCTGGTCATCACCGCAAGTGGTTTCTCCTCCCGCCCCTTCCTCTGCCTCATCAGCCTCACCGCCTGGTCGTTGGACGCGTCCACGGCCAGGTGAAAGCCGCCGAGGCCCTTCACCGCAACCGTCGCCCCCGCAGACAGCTTCGCAGCGGCCACCTTTATTGGGTCGTCGCACGGAATCGCCGCGCCGGCGCGGTCCCTGAGCGCCACCCGGGGACCGCACACCCAGCATGCGTTGGGCTCGGCGTGGAACCTCCTGTCAGCCGGATCCAGATACTCCCGCTCGCAATCCGGACACATCTTGAACTTGCGCATGCTGGTCTTCTGCCGGTCGTAAGGTATGTCACCGATGATGGTGTAGCGCGGTCCGCAGTTGGTGCAGTTTATGAAGGGGTAGCGATGCCGCCTGTCCGCCGGATCGGAGACCTCGCGCAGGCAATCGCCGCAGGTGGCGATGTCAGGAGAGACAAGTGTGGTCCGTTCGGCTCCGCTCTGGCTTCCCAGTATGACAAACCGATCGTCCCCCCTGAGCCCTGTGAAGTTCACCGAGATGGAATCGATCCTTGCGACCGGCGGCTTCTCGCGCACCAGGCTTGCGAGGAAGCGTTCCGCCGCATCGAGCTCGCCCTCGATCTCGATCACCACGCCCTGGGGGTTGTTGAGGATGCTGCCGCGCAGGCCCTCGCGGCTGGCCAGCCTATAGACGAACGGCCGGAAGCCCACGCCCTGGACTACTCCCCTGACCGAGACGCGCAGCCTCAGGAGCTCGCCCGGGCCCGCCTCTTGGCCGCCAGTCGGGATTTCAGCCATTCCGTCCATTGATCCAAACCCTCTTGCGTCTTCGACGACACCTTGAAGACCACCAGATCCGGGTTGATCTTCAGGGCGTTTTCCACCAGACGATCCGGACAGGAATCGGTGTAGGGCACCAGGTCCATCTTGGTCACAACCATGGCCCCCGAGGCCCGCACCATGGGCGGGTACTTGACGGGCTTGTCGTCCCCTTCGGTCACCGATACAAGCAGCACCTTGAGGTCCTCGCCCAGATCGAAAGACGACGGGCACACCAGGTTGCCGACATTCTCTATGATCACCAGATCGTACTCCAGCGCCTCCGGAAGATTCCGGCTGATCATGCGCGCGTCCAGGTGGCAGGCCTCACCGGTGGTTATCTGGACCGCCTCGACCCCGTGCCGCCGAATCCTGCGCGCGTCGTTCTCGGTGACCAGATCGCCGGTCAGCACGAACAGCCTGTGCTGGCCCTTGAGCCGCTTGACGGTCTCCTCAATGAGCGCGGTCTTGCCCGACCCCGGGGAACTGACCAGATTGAGGACCAGGCTGCCCGACTCGGCAAAACGCTTGCGATTCGCGGCAGCCACGTTCTGGTTCTCCGAGACCACCTTCTGCCTGAGATTGACCTTCTTCACCTCACTCGACCTCCGCGTCCTTCACCGACACATCCATTCCCGCCAGCACATCGAATTCCGGCGACCCGCACGCCTTGCACCTGAAATCGTCCAGGCTGACCTGGTATTCACCTCCGCACGTCCTGCACCTGGCCCGGGGCATGACCTCCTCTACCACCAGGCGTGAGCCCTCCAGCCTGGTCCCCCGGGTGACCGCTTCAAAAGAGAACTCCAGCGACGACCTGTCCACTCCGGCCAGCCGGCCGATTTCAACCGTCACGGCGCCGGCCCGCGTGGCGGAGTTCTCGTCCATCACTTTGGACACAATATCCGCTATCCGGGTTGCAATGCTGAGCTCGTGCAAGCCCCACCTCAGCTCTCGCCCTTTATGACGTCGGCAATCTCAGCGGCAGCCGCCTCCACCCTGTCGAGCACCCGCGGGGAGATCTGGTCGCCCACCTTGAAAGGCTCTATCACCTCGATGCCGAAGAGCAGAATCCGTCCGGCCACCGGGGCGCCCCAACCCCTCGCCAGGCCTATCGCCTCGGCCAGCCCGATGCCGTGACTCCCGACGGTCCGCAGGGTCCGCGCCCCCGGGAGCTCTAACCTCACCGCCGTCCCGGGCGGATGCTCTCCCGTGACCATTGAGTCCACGATCGCTGCCGTGCGGTAGGCGAGGAGTCTATCGACGACCTCGAAACCCCCGGCGGACGATAGCTCGAGATCGAAACCGACCAGGTGCCTGTGTGCCGCGCGGGCGACAACGAGGCCGGCCCCATCGTCGGACATGGAGGGATTCCCGAGACCGATAAGGATGTTCCTGGCTGCCATCAAGGCCGGAGCTTTCCCCTGGCAACGCGATCCCGAGGGTGCCGGCACGGCGCCCTCGGCTCTATCTCTTCGCCGCCAGAGCCTCCTCAATGTGCTTGACCTCTTCGGACTCGGCCTCAACAGCCTTGAGCAACTCCGGCCACTTGAGGGGCCCGAGCGCGCGCACTTCCTCGGTCATTGTGGTGATCACTTCGACGAAGCGCTTGGCCTCCGCCGCCGAGACCCAGGCCAGCTGGAAGCGTTCCTTCTCAATGCCAAACTGCTCGAGCGTTCTGGAGAGGATCAGATAGCGCCCCAAGGCCTTGTAGTTGCCTTCCAGATAATGGCAGTCTCCGGGATGGCAGCCGCCGATGAAGACGCCGTCGGCGCCCTTTGCAAAGGCGGTCAGCACGAAGGTCGGATCCACCCTGCCCGAGCACATCACCCTTATGGGAATCACGTTGGGCGGGTACTTCATGCGGCTGGTGCCGGCAAGGTCAGCGCCGCTGTACGTGCACCACTTGCACAGGAACCCCACTATCCTGGGCTCGAAACCCTTGCTCTTGTCGGTCATTGTCGGCCTCTCCGAATCCGTCCGGCCTCCGGCCCATTTCAGCCCGCGGCCGCGCCGGTGCTAGTTCTTATGCTGCGAAACCGCGCCCGCCGCGACCGCAGCGACCACTTCTTCGATCTTCTTGCGAAGCAGAACCTCGTCACCCGGCCGGAATCCCCTGGCCAGGTGGGCAACCTCGCCACTGGGCTTCAAGAGCACCGTGGTGGGGATGGCGGCCACGCCGAACTTCCTGGCAAGGGCCCCGCTATCATCCCGGTACAGGGGCAACACGAATCCGCGGCCCTTCACGAACTTCTCCAGGACCTCCCGGCTCAGGCCGCGATCAAGCGAAACCGCCGCAAACCCTACACCCTTGGGCCCGAGCTCGTTGTAGACCTTGCTGAGATATGGCATCTCGGTTCGGCAGGGGCCGCACCAGGTCGCCCAGAAATTGAGCACCACCGGCCCCTTGGCGAGCAGGCTGTCCAAGGCGGTCTGGTTGCCGGCCAGATCGGTCAGCACCAGCCCCTGCTTGGCGAAGCTCGCGGCAGCCGGCGCCGTCGGCGCCGACACCCCGGCCGTCTCCGCGCCCGATGCTCGCGCGGCCACGGCCAGCAGCACAACCAGGATCACTGCGGTTCTTGACATGGCCCTCCACCAATCGCGTACAAGGCTTACAAGGGAGTTTAGCATCCGGCAGGGCCGAAGTCAACTGACCCAAGCCCCTCCTCATCACGCGCTGGGCCCTCGTGGCCCGCGGCTCCCAGGTGCCGCACCAGGGCGCCGCCCGCCAGCCTTCGCCGGCCTTAGCCCTATTGCCAAACCCGCACCATCCGGATAGCTTGGCGTAGGCCGGAACACGGCCCTGGAGGGCTATGGCATCCGAGACCATCGACTTCTTCAGGTCACATCTTGAGGCCTGTGAGCTCTGCCCGAGGCGGTGCGGCGTCAACAGGTTGGCCGGCGAGACCGGTTTCTGCCGGGCCGGCGCCGCCGTCAAGGTCGCAAGTCACTGCGTCCACATCGGAGAGGAGCCGCCGATATCGGGGAGCCGGGGCTCAGGCACGATCTTCTTCTCGCACTGCAGCATGGCCTGCGTCTATTGCCAGAACTATCCCATCAGCCAGATGGGTTACGGCAACGAGGTCGGCCGGGACGAACTCGCCGGCATGATGCTGGAACTTGAGGCCAAAGGGGCCCACAACATAAACCTGGTCACTCCGACCCACTTCCTGCCGGGGATCGTCGAGGCGGTCGTCGCCGCGCGCCGCCGGGGTCTCGGCGTGCCGATTGTCTCCAACACCAGCGGCTACGAGACCCCCGAGGTCGTGGCTGCGCTAGGCAAGACGGTCCAGGTGTATCTGGCTGACATGCGCTACGCCAGCGGCGAGAGCGCTCTGAAGTACTCCGGCGCCGGAGACTATCCCGAGCGCAACAAGCTTGCCGTGCGGGCAATGCTCGACGCCGTGGGTGATCTGCGCTGCAGTGACGGCGTCGCCGAAAGCGGCCTGATAGTCAGACATCTGGTCCTGCCGTCGCTGGTCTCCGAGACTCGGAGCATACTGGAATTCGTTTCGCGTGAGCTCTCCTGCCGGACCGCGGTCAGTCTAATGTCCCAGTACTTCCCGGCAAACAAGGCCCATCTATATCCGGAGATCAACCGCAAGATCACCCCCGAGGAATACCAGACGGCGGTGTCCCTGCTTGAGGAGTTCGGCCTCGACCGCGGCTGGACCCAGGAACCGGGTCCTTCGGACTTGCCCGTGGCCTAAAGCCCGCCGGCCCGCCGGCCGATAACATTGGGGATTACGCGCTCCACCGTGCGGTTCGCGGCACGGCGCAAGAGGCCAGACCGGGGGGAGTCCATACCGATTGCGTGAACCATCGCTCATATGCCCGCCGCCGGGCTCCGTTGAGCCGGCCCGGGGCGCAGGGTCTCGGCAGATCATGTCGGCGCGCCCGGCTTTGCCGGTTGAGGAGTACGCTCTGCTCCTCAGAACCTCGTTCTCGTCGTCCTCCATAGTGGTTTGGGACTCGGGCAACCTTCCCAGGTCGGCAAGCGTACCCTTTGAAGCGTTTGCCGAGATCGACCGCGCGGCCGGCGAAGGGGCGATCGCCGCTTCCCGGGAGCAACTTGCGCGCAACGGCCTCGAGGGCATCTTCAGCCCGGACGCCACGAGGTGCGTGAAGGCAATACCCATAGCCGAACCGGGCGGCGTCGGCGCGACTCTGCTGGTGAAGACCAGCCCCGGCGGTCTGCTGGAGACCGTCAAGGCCATTCACAGAAACCACGCCGCAGAGCTCAGCGCGTGCGTCGCCGAGGCCAGGGCGGTTTCAGTCCAGTACGAATGGCAGGTGCTCAGCCGCGTCTGGCGGTGCTCGTGCCCTTGCCTGGTCGCCGAGCCCGGACGCGCAATCGTCGCGGTCAACAGCCTGCTCTGCGATATCCTGGGCCGGTCCGCCGACGAGGTGGTCGGAACCAGGCTGGACGACCTCTTGGACTTCGAGCGCCGACCCGAGGGCGACATTCCCTTGGAACCGCAATCCGTAGAGATCACCACGTCAATCCTGATACGGCCGCTCTTCCTCTTCTTCGTCTCCAACGTGGGCTTCGCGCGGCTCAGCACGGTGTGCGGCGATCGTCTGGTCTGCCTGCTCCAGGACATCTACACCGACCGACGCGCGGCCAACAGCAACATCCTGCTGATACAGAAGCTGTCAAGTGTGGCAGCATCGGAGGACCCTCCGCAGATTGCGGTCCGCAGACTGATAAACCTGCTGGCCCTGACCCTGAGGTGCGACCTGGTCTGTGTTCTGAGACGCAAGGCAAGAGGTCAGATGATAGTCACCCCCCACTCCAACAAGAGGTTGGATACGCTCGTGGCCAACGTGATCGAAGCCGCGGATGAGCCGGTGCTCGAACCCCTGTTCGCCAGAGGAAACCCGGTATTCTGCGACAGCGTCGAGGCCGCCTGCCCCGAATCCAGCTTCTTCAGGCAGATCGCGCCTGCCGGCAGATTCGCCGTGGTCCCGATCGGAGACGACCCCGGATGCGACCACGCCGTACTGGCCGCTTGGTCCAGGCCGGAGTGCTCATTCGGGCCCGAGGGAATGCACCTGTTGAAGACCATAGCCAACCTGGTCGGCGGGGTGCTTGCGAAGATCAGGATGGCCAACGAGAACGAGCAGGAAAGGGAAGCGCTGCGGCGCTACACCCGCCTCACCGCGGGCAGAGAGACCAAGATGGCATCCCTGAAGCGGGAGAACGCGCAGCTCAAGGACCTTGTGATGAGGCTCGGCGCGACGGACCGGGAGGCGGGGAGGCCATGATGCAATCAAGAGCCACCGGACCGGCAAGTCTGATCGGCCCCCTGACGAAGGCTCTGCAGCAGGCGTCGGGCTTCGACACCCGCTCGCAGTCCGCCTCCCCGGTGTGGCTGCCAACACTGCTGGAGGACGTGTGCGGGACGTTCGCCCTCGACGGTTGCGTGGTGCTCGTCCCGAACCGAAAACCTTCCCCGGCAGTCGCCAGTTGCGGTATGTCGGCCGACTGCGTGGCGGGCATCATTGAGAGTCTGGGGAGCGCCCCCGAGCCCCCCCAAGCCACCGGCGACGGGCCGGACGCGGACCAGGTCTCGGTCCACACGCTCGACCGGTCGGAGCCCGGCGGCGATGACCGCAGGGCATACACCGCCTTCAGGGCCAGGACTCCCGACGGTGGCGCGCTGGTCGCGGTGTTCGGCATCGACGGCGACCGGGCAGAGGCTCTCGAGCAAGAGCTGCGTTTGGTCACCTTCCACGTCGCGGGCCTCCTGGCCGCCGCGCGTATTCGTGAGGAGGTCCGGTCGCTCGAGGCGCGCGTGGAGAAGGGCGCTCGCGAGCTGAAGGAGATGCAGGTCTGCTCGCTCAACATAATGGAGGACCTGCAGAAGAAGAACCGCGACCTGGCGATGCTCAACAAGCTCTCCCGGGAGATCACCGGCTGCACCAGCCTGGCCGAGGTGGCCAAGGTTGCGACTGACTCGATCTCGAGCGCCTTCGACGGAGCGTGCGTCAGCATCTACGTCGGGAGCGCGGACGGCAGGGCTTTCCGTCCCTACAACACCACCGGCACTCTGGTCGGAGACGCCGACGATCTCGACGTCCGCGTCTCAAGCAGCCTCGGCGCCGCGATAATGGCGGGCAAGGACATCACCGTGGACACCTCCGCCGGGGGACCGGCCTTCCCGCTGGCAAGGGCCGTGGGGGCCAAGTCGTGCCTCCTGGTGCCCCTGCGCTCCAAGGAGACGCCCCTGGGGTTCCTGGCGGTGTGCGAGACCCGCTGGCACAGGGTGTTCACCGACGAAGAGAAGGACAATCTCCGGGCCCTCGCCGGCACCCTGTCGGTCGCGATCCAGAACTCCAACCTGCTGTCCCGAACCGCCAGCCAGATCGACGAGATAAATCTGCTCAAGGAGTACATCGAGACCGTGGTCGACAGCGTGGACCTGGCGGTGATGGTGGTGAGCGCCGATCTGAAGATAGGGATGATAAACAAGGGATTCGAGCGGATGCACGGGCGGGCCAGAGACAAGTACATCGGCCGGCACCTCCTCGAGGCCTACCCTGATCTTGCGGAGCAGGACATCGAGGAGATAACCAGAGAGGTGCTCCAGGGCCGGCCCTTCGCAAGGTTCGGCCGGCGAAGGCACGCCGTCAGCGGCAGAGACTCTGTTCAGAACATCAGGGTCTTCCCCCATCGGGCGACCGGCGGCGAGATAATCGGCGCGATAGTGATCATAGAGGACATAACCGAGAAGACCGACCTGGTGACTCAGCTCGCCAGGTCCGAGGCCAAGTTCCAGACCCTGGTCGAAGACCTCGGAGACGGGTACCTGATAATTGCCGGCGGCAAGATCGTCTACGCCAACAGGGCGGCATCGCAGATGACCGGGATACCGGCCTCCCAGCTGGTGAACTCGCAGGCAACCCGAATCCTGTCCGACGAGATGCTCGCCCAAGGCCTCGACGCCGGCAGTACGCGCGCCAGACGGGAGGCGCGGCTGATTCACAGCGCCGGGACGAGGATTCCCGTCGAGATCAGCGTCAACCCGTGCGACTACGGCGGGGATCAGTCGCTCTCCATCGTGATAAGAGACATCACCGAGAGAAGGAAGATCGAGAAGCAGCTGGAGACGAAGAACCGCGAGATGAGCGTCAGGAACCAGCAGGTGACCAGACTGAACTCCGAGCTGGAGGCCACGGTCACCAAGCTCAAGGAGTCTCAGGAGAACCTGATAAAGTCAGAGCGTGTCGCTGCGATAACCGAGACCTCCGTGGCCGCCAATCACGAGATCAACAACCCGCTGTTCGCCATCCTCGGCCAGGCCCAGCTCCTGCTGCGTCGCTACGGGGACAAGGACGAGGACACCTCGCTGCGCCTGAAGACAATCGAGGAGTCGGCCCTCAGAATCGCCTGCGTGACAAAGAAGCTGGCCAACCTGGCCGAACCGGTGGTCAAGGAGTACGCGGGCCTGGCGACCTCGATGATAGACGTGGACAACTCATCTTCCAGATAGGCTCACCGGTCCCTGCGGGACCCTGCAACATCCGCGACCCACTCCGGGCTTACCGGCAGGGACTTGACCCTGGCCCCCACCGCATTGGATATCGCGTTGGCCACAGCCGCCGCCACAGGGATTATCGCGGGCTCGCCCAACCCCTTCGCCCCGAAGGGCCCCTCCCGCGACCCGCACTCGACGAACTCCACCCGCACCCGATCGCAGACGTCCAGAGCGGTCGGCATCAGATAGGTCGAGAAGTCGGCGGAGCCAACGCGGCCCTCCGACTCCGAGAAGCGTTCCCGCGCGGCCAGCCCCACCCCCTGAGCTATCCCTCCCTCCACCTGCGAGGCCGCGGTCAGCCGGTTGACGATGGTGCCGCTGTCGTGCACGGCCCAAGCCCCCACCACGTCCACATGCCCAGTCCGGACATCCACCTCGACCTCCGCGATGTCGGTCGCGAAGGAATAGACGTTGTACGCCTTGCCTTCCCCGGTGGCCGCGTCCACACTGCAGTCCGGTGGGTTGTACCAGCCGGTGGCAGCCAGGTCGGTCTTCCTCGCTGCGCACTCCAGGATCGCCTCGGCCATGCTGAGACTCCGACCGCCCGAACGACCCGCGATGCGGCCCGTGCCCGGCTCGAAGCCGGCCGTCTCACCCAGCACCGAGGAGGCCACCTCTAGAATCCGGGCCCGCAGCTTGGCGCAGGCATCGATCACCGCGTTGCCGCTCATCACCGTGGTTCTTGACGCCACCGTCGGGCCAGAGTCCGGCACCGCGCTGGTGTCGACCGGATTGACCGTGACAAGCCGCGGGTCTACGCCCAGTGCCTCCGAGGCGATCTGGCCGATCACCGTGGAGGCCCCCTGCCCCATGTCGGTGCACCCAATGAAGACGCTGACCGAGCCGTCCTTCAAGATCTCCACCTTGGCGGTTCCCCGGTCCAGGCCGCGCCCGATCGCGCCCAGACTCACGCCGTAGTACATCGAGGCCACACCCTTGGCCCTGACCACGTCCTTGCGCACCGTCCGCGGCCTGAAGGCGTCCGGGTCGCCTTCGACCAGGTCGCGGGCCCGCAGCAGGGTCTCACTGAAGCCGACGCTTTCCTCGAGCACCTGTCCGGTCGCGGTCGCGCTCCCAACCTTGAGAGCGTTCCGGAGCCGAAACTCGATTCCGTCGATTCCGGCACGCGCCGCGATCTCGTCGATCGCAGCCTCGCAGGCGAAGACCACCTGAGGCGTGCCGAAGCCGCGCATCGCTCCCTTGGGCGCGGTGTTGGTGTAGAAACCCCTCGACCTTACCCTGACGTGAGGAATCTCGTAAGGCCCGGCCGCGTGGACCGTCGCCCTGTAGAGCACTATCGGCGACAGAGTCGCGTAGGCTCCCACGTCGGCCCTGATCTCTATGTCCGCGAACTTGAGCCTCCCGTCGCGCCCCGCGCCCATGCGGTATCTCAATTCCATGGGGTGCCGCTTCGAGGAGTGGGCGATGTCGTCTTCGCGGGAAAGCACCATGCGAACCGGTCTGCGGGTGGCAGCGGCAAGCACCGCGGCCCTCGCGCAGATCTCAGATGGCACGTCCTCTTTGCCGCCGAAACCGCCGCCGATGGGCATCTGCAGCACCCGCACCCTGGAAAGCGGCAGCCCCAGGCACCTCGCGACCGCGTCCCGCACGTAGAAAGGACACTGCGTCGAGGCCAGGATCTCCATCGAACCGTCGGCCGACGGGATCGCCACCGCGCTCTGGGTCTCCAGGTATCCGTGCTCCTGCACCGGCGAGAAGAAGACATCCTCGACCACCAGGTCGCTCTCGCTCTCGCCGCGCGCCACATCCCCCCTGACCACGCGGTGCTCCACGGCGAGGTTTCCGCCGTCGTGCACCGCCGTAGCGCCGGGGCGATCCGCCGCCTCTGCGGTCGCCACGCACGGCAGATCCTCGTAGTCCACTCTGACCGCGCGTGCGGCGCGCTCCGCGGCCGCGGCGCTGTCGGCGCCTACCACTGCGACGCAGTCACCCTGGTAGCGCACCTTCTCGTGGGCAAACAGGGGCTGGTCATCCACCACCACGCCGACGCGGTTCTTGCCGGGAACCGATTCCGCCCACGCGACGGCCACCCCGCCGGCCGCGAGCGCGCCCTCGAACGAGATCCCCCTGATCCTGGCGTGGGGCCGGCCCGCAAAGACCATCTTGGCGTGGAGCATGCGGGGCAGATAGATGTCCTGAATGTAGCGCGTGCGCCCGGCCGCCTTCGCCGGCCCGTCCACCACCGGAGCCGACCCGCCTATCGTCGCAAACCGCCGCTCGGCCATGTCATTCACCCGGCTTGAACTTCGACCTGGCGGACTCCAGTCCGCCGAGGTCGGCGCCCGAGACCGGACTTGGCTTGCCTCCGGCCACGTACTTCTGGAACTCCCTCACGAAACTGCCGTCCTCGATCTCGGCAAGCATGCCCTCCAGCCTGGCGCGCACTGCCCCGTCCACCACCCGCGGGCCGCGGGTCGCGCCGCCGAAGAAGGCGGTCGAGGAAATGTTGGCCTCCAGGCCCGCGATTCCCACCCGCGAGATCAAGGAGGCCATGTACTCCACCTCTGAGACGCACTCTATGTAGGCGACCTCCGGGGTGAATCCGCGCCTCACCAGCACCTCGAAGGCCGACTTCATCAGCTCCACCATGCCTCCGGCGAGCACGCACTGCTCGCCGAAGAGGTCGGCCACGGCCTCCTCGCGAAACGTGGTCCTGACCACGCCGGCGCGCCCGCACCCGATGGCCCTCGCGTAAGCCATCGCCACCGCGAGTTCCTCGCGGTCGTCGTGCAGGGAGGCCACCAGGGCCGGGATTCCCCCACCAGCCTCAAACCTGGCCCGGAGCACCGGGCCCGGCCCCTTGGGAGCTGCCAGGAAGACCCTCAGCCAATCCGGCAGGTCCACCAGGCCGAAGTGGACGCCGAAGCCGGTGGCGAATCCCAGGAACATGCCCTTCCTGGCGTTGGGAACCACCCAGCGCGCGCAGACATCCGAGTGGGTCTCGTCGGGCGTGAGCAGCACGACAACGTCGGCCCGGCTCACAGCTTCGCCCATCTCCTCAGGCCGGAAGCCGTCCGCAACCGCTTGTCGGCGCGACTTGCCCTCGCGCACCGCGACAATCGGGGAGCAGCCGCTGTCCCTGAGATTCAGGGCCTGCGCTCTGCCCTGCGAGCCGTAGCCAACCAGGACGATCTGCTTGCGGGAAAGCGCGGAGAGTTCGAGGTCGCCCTCGAAAAGGACCTTCGTGTCCGTCACGTTAGGACCGCTTGGATTTCCCTTTCGATCTCCTCCCGGGGACGCACGCCCACCAGGCGCTTCACCACCTGGCCCTTCTTGAAGATCAGCAGCGTGGGGACCGACCTTATGGCGTAGGTCTGGGCGATCGCCGGGTTCTCATCGACGTCCACCTTGCAGACCTTGAGCGTACCCGTCATCCGACCGGCAATCTCCTCGACCGCCGGCGCGAGCATCCTGCAAGGCGGACACCAGGTGGCCCAGAAGTCAACGAGCACGGGCTGGTCGGACTTCAGCACCTGGCCGTCGAACGTGGCGTCAGTGACATCTAGGGGCTTCACAGCCATGGGTTTGCCTCCGGACGCAGCGGCTCGCTCGGCAGAGAGATTACTTGGGACCGGTTATGTCGAAAGTGCAGACCCATTCCTGGCTCACGTTACCCGCCCGGTCTCTCGCCTTGGCGCGGAAGACGTACTTGCCACGGTAGGTCTGGCCGTCGATGTAGGTGGCGAAGGTCTTGTACTCCCGCCTGAAGTCCGGCATCTCAACCGTCGTGCCTCCGCCGGGAACCACGAACCTGTACCAGAAGGTCAGGGATTCCTCGGGCGAAGCCGAAGCGGGGTTCAAGGCCACGTCGTGCGCGAAGATGTTGAAGGTGTGCTCGAACACCGGGTTGGTGGGCTTCTGCGGAGGACACCAAACGCTGTCGATCACCGGTACCATGTCGTCGAACTGGATCCTGAAGGAGCGGTCGGCAGTGGTCACAGCGCCCCGGCCGTCCCGCACGGTCACCGAAAAGGTGTAGGTGGTGTCGGGCAGAGGTCCCACAAGGTAGATGCTCTCGTATACCCTGACCGGCCCGGTCAGAAGCTCGGGCGGTGAAACGTACAACTGGCCCACCTGAACCGGATCTATGCTCACGTAGATCTTGCCCATCCCCAAGTCATCGTCGATATCACTGGCCTGCCACTGAAACTCGATGGAGTTCTGAAAGACCTCGCCGCCCTCCCGAGGGGCCTGGGTGAACCAGACCCTGGGGCTGCGATTGTTGGTTGAGCCGATGTCCTCGACACACCCCCAGATCCAGGCGCCGATCCCGAACAGTGCAATCACGATCATAGCTTTGCGCACGCCAAGCACCTCCGTCTCAGTGTCCAAGTAACTATAATCACGCTGTCCCGGAGTTGTCAACACCTACAGATCGTCCGTCGGGCAGGCGGCGCCCGGCGGCGACGTCGTGGGCCAGGCTCCATCGCCTGAGCGCCTCCGCGGCCTCGTCCCGTCCCATCGGCCGGCCCCTATTCAGAGCCACCTCGGCGAGAAACTCCTTGGCTCTGCCCACCAGCGGGCCCTCCCGGATGCCAAGCACTTTCATTATCTCCCGCCCGTCCAGGGGCACATGCGTGCCGAGACAGGCGGCCCTGTCCAGGCCCGCTATCCTGCCCCTGAGTTCCCGCAGCAGCCCGGTGGCCCCCGATCCGGGCCGCTGGGCACGGCGGTCGGCCTCGGCCAACGTCATCAGGGGTCCGAGGTTGGCCCCCGCCTTGCGCGTGAATCGCCTGATCGCACGATCGCTCCAGTCGCTGGAGTAGTTGATCATGTGATTGCCCACCAGGAAGACCACGAAGTTGGTGGAGCGCTTGGGGAACTTGAGCCTGGCCATTATCGATGCCGCCACGCCGGCGGACACTTCCTCGTGACCGTAGTAGACCATGCGATCCTGTCTGGGCATCTGGGTCTCCAGCTTCCCTATGTCGTGGACCAGTCCGGCCAGCCGCAGCAGCGCATCGGCCGGCATGTAGGCCGCGGTCTTCACCAAGTGAGTGTAGAGGTCGTAGGCATGGTACGGCGTACCCTGGGAGAAGCCGCGCGCGGCGCCGAGCTCCGGCAGGACCACATCAAGCACGCCGGTGCGGAGCATCAGGCCGAGCGACGAGGCAAGCCGGGCGGAGACCAGTATCCGCTCGAGTTCCATGCGGATTCTCTCGGCGGACACCCTGTTCAAGAGATAGGCCGTCCTGTCCATGGCATCAACGAGCCGCGGATCAAGCCTGAAGCCCCAGGCCGAGTAGAACCTCACCGCCCTCATCATCCGCAAGGGATCGAGCCACAGCGTGGAGTGGGCCTCCGCCGGCGTCCTGAGCGCCCGCGCCTCAAGGTCCCGCATCCCCGCTCCCGTGGGATCGCTCACCGCCCCACGGCCGGCGCGGGCATTGTACCCGGTCAGGTCCATGTAG
>JBAQHK010000198.1:0-14712 GCA_049288275.1 bacterium
GCGCTATGGTCTCCTTGATCTGGGCCGGGCAGGACACGTTGGTGCATCTGGCGGCCGCTTCCTCCGGGTCCCTGTAGACCGCCGATCCGCAAACCGGGCACGTGTCGGGTATGCGAAACTTCCTCTCCTTGCCGGTGCGCCTCTCCTTGACCACGGCCACCACCTCGGGGATCACATCCCCGGCCCTCTGCACCACGACCGTGTCTCCAACGCGCACGTCCTTGCGGTCGATCTCGTCCTGGTTGTGAAGCGTGGCCCGCTCGATCTCGACGCCACCGATCTCGACCGGTTCCATCACCGCCACCGGCGTCAGCGCCCCGGTGCGGCCGACCTGCACCACGATTTGCTTGACGACG
Source organism: bacterium (assembly GCA_049288275.1). Taxonomy (GTDB): domain Bacteria; phylum Arandabacterota; class Arandabacteria; order Arandabacterales; family Arandabacteraceae; genus JBAQHK01. Next base: position 357 of record JBAQHK010000198.1, read on the forward strand.
GTGGTCGCCTGTTCGGGCTCGAACTTGAAGGCGATCGCCCATCTGGGACTGCGGGATACCTCTCCCAAGGCCTCCTGGTCGGCCAGATTGTTGACCTTGATCACGACGCCGTCTATGTCATAGGGCATGCGCTTCCTGGCCGCCAGGATCCGATCGTGAAACGCTATCGCCTCCTCGATGGACGGGAGCACCTGTATCTCGGGGCTCACCCTGAGGCCCCAGCCCTTCAAGGCCTGAAGCACGTCCCAGTGGGTAGTGAAGGGCCGCCCGGCCTTTGCCCCTATTCCGTAGGCGTAGATGTGGAGCCTGCGCGAAGCGGTGATCGCTGGATCGAGCTGTCTCAGGGAGCCGGCGGCCGCGTTCCGCGGATTGGCGAACGGTGGCTCGCCGTCTTGTTCGCGCCTGCGATTGAGGTCTGCGAAGTCCCTCTTGGCCATGTAGACCTCGCCCCTGACCTCCAGGACGGGAGGGGGCGGGCCGTTGGTGTCAAGGAGCCTCAGGGGCAGCGACCTCACGGTCTTGAGGTTCTCGGTGACGTCCTCGCCGGTCAGGCCGTCGCCGCGCGTCGAGCCGGCGACCATGAGGCGGTCGCGGTAGATCACCTCGACCGCGAGGCCGTCGAACTTGGGCTCCGCTACGTACTCAACGTCGGACTTCTCCAGGATCTTCATGACCCGCTTGTCGAACTCCAGCACCGCCTCGGGGTCGAAGGCGTTCTGCAGGCTCAGCATGGGGGTGGAGTGCCGTACGGTTCCGAACTCCTCCCTCGGGGGGGCGCCCACCTTCTGCGTCGGCGAGTCGGGAGTGACCAGGTCCGGGTAGAGCCGCTCGAGCGCTTCGAGCCTCGCCATCAGGCGGTCGTATTCCTGATCGCTGACCACCGGCGAATCCAGAACGTAGTAGCGGTAGTTGTGGTATTCGATCTCCTGCCGCAGCGCGGCCGCCTCCTTGGCCGCCTGCTTGCGTGTAGGCTCGTGGGCCACCGGTCACCCTCCCTTTGACACGCCTCTTGAGGTGCCCTTGGGCGCGCCCTTGGACGCGCCCTTCGACAGGAATTTCCTGAGTTCCGCCGGAGTCCAGGTGTTTATGACATCGCCGGCCTCGAGCCAGCCTCTTCTGGCGGTCATCACCCCGTAGCGCATGACCCCGAGCTGCTTGTCGGCGTGAGCGTCGGTGTCGATGGCGATCTTCACACCTGCCTCCTTGGCCGCGCGGCAGTGGATGTCCCTCAAGTCAAGCCTGTCGGGATATGCGTTGAGCTCCAGGGCCACCCGCGCCCGCTTGGCCCCGGCTATCAGGGCGTCCATGTCGATCTCGAAGGGCTCGCGCTGGTTTATGAGCCTTCCCGTGGGATGAGCGAGGATGTTGACGTACTTGTTGCCTATTCCGGCCAGGACTCGCCCGGTCATCTCCTGCTTGGTCATGTTGAACCTGGAGTGTACCGCGGCGAGCACCACGTCGCACTGGGCCAGAACCTCATCCGAGATGTCCAGACTGCCGTCCGGCAGTATGTCCACCTCGACGCCGGCCAGTATCTCGATTCCCGCGGTCCGCCGGTCGGCCCTTCTTATCTGCTTGATGTGGGCCGCCAGCTCCCCGTCGTCCAGGCCGCCCGCCACCCTCACCGCCTTGGAGTGATCGGTTATCGCGATGTACTTGTAGCCCAGACGTTTGGCCGCGGCCGCCATCTCCTCGACGCTGTTGGCGCCGTCCGAGGCCGTGGTGTGCATCTGCAGGTCGCCCTTGATGTCGTCCAACTCGATGAGGTTCGGCAGCTCGCCCTTCTCCGCGGCCTCAAACTCGCCCCAGTTCTCCCGGAGCTCCGGAGGGATGTAGGGCAGGCCCACCGCCCTGAACACCTCCTCCTCATCCCGGCCGCCCATCACCTTGTCGGTCCTGGCGTCGAAGACCCCGTATTCACTTATCTTGAGCCCCGCGCGCTTGCCGCGGTCCCTTATCGCGACGTTGTGATCCTTGGAGCCTGTGAAGTAGTGAAGCGCCGCCCCGTAGCTTTCGCGGGGCAGAATGCGCAGGTCGAGCTGGATGCCGCTCCTGAGGAGCACGCTGGACTTGGTGTCCCCCTTGGCCTTGACCTCCGCGACGTTGTCCATGGATGTGAAGGCATCCATGATCCTGGCCGGCGAATCCGAGACAACCAGCAGATCGATGTCGCCGACGGTTTCGCGCCTGCGCCTCACGCTTCCGGCGACGTCTATCCTGGCCACGCCCTTGAGGCCCTCGAGAGCTCGGATGGCGGCCTCGGCGTAAGTCAGGGCGTCGGAGAGCTTGGCGCGGCCGAGGCTGCGGCGCTGCTGCTCGATGCCTCTCAGGATCTTCTCTTCGAGCTTCTCGCCCATCCTCTCGAGCGCTTGCAGCTTGTGCGCCTTCGCGGCCTCCTCGAGATCGGCGACGGAACTGACGCCCACCTCTTCGTGGAGCCGCACCGCGAGCTTGGGGCCCACTCCGGGAATCCTGGTCAGCCGGATCAGAGGATAGTACGGATCGCGCTTCGCCTCCTCGTAGGACTTGCAGGTGCCGGTTCGCGCGATCTCGCCGATCTTCTCCGCGAGGCTCTTGCCGATGCCCGGCACTTCCTCGAGCTTCCCCTGGGCGAGAAGGGTCCCCGCATTCTCCGGCAGGTCGCGCACGGCGCCTGCGCCCCGACGGTAGGACCGCACGCGGAAGACGTTCTCGTTCTTGAGCTCCAGGACGTCGGCTATCTCGTCGAAGATCCTCGCAACGTCGATGTTCTCCACGCGTGGCGCCTCCCGGAGCCAGCCTATTTCAGCCGGGCCGCGTAGTCAAGGTGGTTGGGGTGGGGCTACTGGATGGCCAGCCGGATTCGGCCGATGTCCTCGATGTCGATGGTGTAATCCCCGGGCCTGATCGGAGAGAACCTGATCCTGCCGGCGCGCGAGTACTTGGTCTCCGATGATCCCGCGGCGTAGAGCTTGGCCCTGATGCCGTCGGGGGCTGCCGACGACGCCTCCTCGACGATTGCGATCCTTGGCTCGACCGCGCCCCTCGCCGCCACCAGCTCCAGCGTTACCAGATGCCCCGACATCGACTCGGCTACTCTCGGGGTGGGAGAGGTCTCCTCGGCTCGTCGCACGGTGACCGGAGCCATCCTCCCTGGAAGCAAGAGCCTCCCGGTGGTCTCCAGAATCCGGCACGCCTCGCGTTTCAAGGCCAGGATCACGTCCATCTGGGGAACGGCGTTCACCTCTTCGGCGATCAAGGTTTCCGCCCTGGCCAGCGCCGACGCCGGAAGCGAGGATGCGAGCACGGCCTCCGAGCCCACCAGCTGCTTCAGCTCAGCCACGTTGTTGAGGCAGAGATTGCACCTGTCCAGATGCTCTTCGATCCTGCGCCGGATGTCGGGTGCGACGACGCCGTCGACGTAGGCGGCGACCTCATCGTCGCTCAGGCACTTATGCTTCATCGCTCCGCCCTTCCAGTTTTCGCTCACATCTCTTAGACGCTCGCGGGCCGCTTTCTCCAACCGAGGCCTTGAGCCTTTTCAGAGCCCTGGATTTTCTGGCCGAGACCGCGTCGGCCGAAAGGTCGAGCAGTTCGGCTATGTCCTTATCCTTCATACCCTCGATGTAGTACAGTTTCAAGATCAATCTGTCCCGGGTTGGAAGACTTTGCAGGATCTCCTCGAGGGTGAGCCGAGTCTCGATCTCGCGGTCCAAGTCCAGCGCCGACGCTATCACTTGCTCGAGGGTGGTCTGGTCGCTGCCTTCCGATCCGGGTATGGGGGCGGCCAACGAGACCGTGGGCCTGCGCCTGGTCGCCCTCAGGTGATCGTAGGTTTTGTTGCGGGCGATCGTCACCAGGTAGGTGGTGAACTTGGAGTCGGACTTGAATTGCCTGAGGGCGGCGCAATCGTCCGCAAGCAGTTTCTCCACCACGGCTGCGAATATGTCCTCGGCAACCGCGGGTTCGCCGATCGAAAACCTCGCGAGCAGCGCAACGATGGCGCCGTGGACCAGGCCGCCGTGGCGCTCCAAGAGCAGCCTCCAGGCGGCGTTGTCGCCGGCGATGCAACCCGCTATGAGATCGCGATCTTTCATCGGATTGGGGTCACTCAGTTCGCCGCGAGAAGAGCGAGCGCGACCAGGGCGACGGCAGCCAGGGCCGCGACGATCCAGCGGCCCCTGCCCGCTCGGCTCTCGAGCATCAGAGCCACGTTGCCCTCGAGGGCCTCGCCGCCGCCTGTGGCGACTCTGACCACTCTGCCCTTGCCGTCCAGGAGCAGCAGGGCAGGCAAGACCTGCTGGCCGAGCAGTCTGGAGACAACGCTCCCGCTGGAGTCGACGTAGAAGGGTACGGCCAGTCCCATCTTCTGGGCCGCCGAGGCGGCTTCCTCGCGAGGCGCCACCAGGATGCAGGCAGGCCTGATCTTGCGGGCGGCGATCCGCTCTGCCTGGGCGTCGAAATAGACCGCGGCCTCACGGCATCTGATCTGCGACGGATCGCAGACCATGACCAGGGTCGGCTTGCCGGCCGGTATTGCGCTCAGGGTGACCGGCATGTCCCAGCGGTCGGAGAGCACTATCTGACCTGTCTCGACCGAGCCGCTGCCGGAGGCGCGCGCGGGCTCGGGCCACCACAGCGCGGCGGCCAAGGCCGCGCCAAGCGTCGCGGCTGCGACCAGAGCTGCGGCTCTCACTGCGCTTGTCACTGGTGGCTCCCGATCGCTACCTTGTTCTCTCAAGCACCACGTCAACGGTGACCCTCGGCGACTCCTTGACTTCAACCGACGCTTCCCAGCGCCTGAAGCCCGACTTCTCGATCGTGACCTGGTGCGATCCCACAGGCACCTCGACGGCGCAAGGGGTCGTCCCGACAGAGTCGCCGTCGACCAGGAGCCTCGCATCCTTAGGAGCGGATTGTACGACAAGATAGCCGACCACCGCAACCTGCGACGGCGCCACGGCCCCGCCGCTGTCGGCGAGCGCGCTCTCCGCAGGCGCCCCGCCCGGCGTCTCGGTTTCGGATTCCGATCCGGCCTCCCGCATGATCGCCGTGGGAACCAGGACAAGCGCGGCCAGCCCGACAACTGCGGCCGCAAGCGCCAGGTAACGAGCGCGCCGTCCGGTCCCGGATCGCGCCCCGGCCGGGGCCGCCGCCGACTCCTGGCCGTCACCCGCCAGCGTCCGCCGGGGATCGCCGTAGAGCGCGTAGGATGCCCAAGTGGGATCCCAGGGGCCGGTCCTATCCGCGGTCTCGGCTCTGGCCAGCCGCAGAGCTTCTCCGAAGGTTCGCCCCGCGACCATGTGCGCGTAGAAGCGCTCGGCCAGGACGGCGGCGGCCCTGCTCCCCACGTCCCACAGCGAGGCAATGCATGCCGCGGTGCCGCGCCTCAGCAGCACCTCGATCACGCCCAGCGACCCGCGCCAGGTCTCCTCGGATGCCGGAGTGCACACGTTGAGAAAGGCAAGGTTGGGGGCGTCCTGGAGGCCCTCGAGGGCGTGGCCGCTCAGGATCTCCTTGGACGCCAGCCTGAGCCCCGTAGTCCTGTCGTCGCTCGCCACGACGCCGTGCCCGACGAAGTGGAGCACCGCCGTACCCGGCAGATTCGCCAGAACGTAGCCTGTGTCGGCTTCGCGGCCCGTCGCGATCCTCACGGCGAAGTCGGGATGGGATCGCAGCACGTCACGCACCGTCTCGATCTCGCGCTCGACATCGGCGGCGATGGCCGGGTCTTCCGACGGGTCGCCGACTATCAACACCTTGTAGGGTTTCGTGCAAACCGGTCGCTCGCCGACGCCGGCGTTGTCTGCGTAGATTATCCTGCCGGTTGCGAATCGACGCGACAAGAAGGCCTCGCCGTCGTGCATCACTTCCAGGGGAAGATAGGCGAGCGACTTGTCCAGCTTGAACACCATGTAGGAAGTCTCGCAAGGAGTCTCGGCGCACCCGGGGCCCGAGCCCGGCAGAAGGCCGAATCTCCTCACCCGGTCGCACTCGTCCTTGAAGAGCTCCTGAAAGAGGGCGAGCCCCAGGCTCCGCAGCCTGCCGGCCGTCTCCTCGGCCCGTCCGGCCTTGTCCGCTCCCACCGGCGGATCGGCGAGGGCGTCGGCGACCGCCCGGCGGATCCGGCCGGATATCCCGTCGACCACCGATCGGTCAGCCAGGCACTTCTTCACCAGGGGAGACGCCTGGCGCTGGTAGTCTATGCTTATGGAAAGAACGTCGCGCGAGGCGCTGGTTATGCCGATCTCGACCGTGCTCATTGTGCCTCCGAGGGCATCTTATTCAATACCGACGCGGGATTCAAGTGGGCTCTGGGCGCTTGACACTTGGGTTTGGCTTAAAATAGAGTAAGTAGTCGGTTTCGCTGAAGGGACTCGCTGGTGAACGCGGACTACCGCACTTACGCACATTCCGTCGTGCCGTCGACCACCAAGGTGGTTCGGTGGCTCTTGATCGGCACCACAGGGCTGTTCCTGCTACAGATCTTTCTCTTCAAGCCGGTCTTCGGCACGGGCACTCCGGGCTTCCTGGCGCTGGTGCCCGCCTACTTCCTCGGGCGAGGCTACCTCTGGCAGATCGTTACTTACATGTTCTTGCACGGCGGGATCATCCACATCTTCTTCAACATGCTCTTCCTGTGGATGATGGGCTCGGAACTGGAACGCCACTGGGGCGGCAGGGAGTTTCTCAAGTACTACTTGGTGACGGGCTGCGGAGCGGGCCTGGTCAGCGTTCTGGTTCAGCCTCACGCTGTGACCCGGACCATAGGCGCCTCGGGCGCGATCTTCGGGCTGATCGTGGCCTTCGCGCTTGCCTTCCCCGACCGGGAGCTCCTGCTCTACTTCTTCATAAGAATCAAGGCCAAGTACTTCGCCGTGCTGGTGGGAGCCCTCGAACTTGTCGCACTCCTGGCCCTGCCGGACATGGGAATCGCGAGGTTCGCCCACCTCGGCGGCCTGGTGATCGGCTACCTCTATCTCAAGCGGGAGAGGCTCGCCTACCCGCTGAGAAGGGCCGCTTCCAGGTGGTGGGCCGGTGTTGTGGATGAAGCCCGGCACCGCCAGGGGGAGCGGCGGCAGGCGGCCAGGCGGGAGACCGATCGCATACTTGACAAGATAAGCCGACAGGGCATCGGCTCCCTGACCGACAAGGAGAGGGTCTTCCTCGAGCAGCGCGGAGGCCGCAAGGCTTGAAGAGCCGCAACCTTCATCCCTGGAATGTCAGCACGGCTGAGGCCGCCGAGATACAACGCCGGCTCTCGCCGATGGTCGCCGAGACCTGGGACGGGCGAGCGATCGGCGCTGTCGCCGGCGCGGATGTCGCCTTTCCCGACAAGTCCACGGTGCTGGCGGCCGTTGTTGTCCTCACCTATCCCGATCTCAGGGTAGTGGAACGCGGCGTGGTCGAGACGCGGTGCGCGTTTCCCTACGTTCCGGGCCTGCTGGCCTTCCGGGAGGCGCCGGCTCTGCTTGAGGCGCTGGGGAGGCTGCGGACAGGGTTCGACCTCTTGATGTGCGACGGCCAGGGTCTCGCCCATCCCAGGGGGATGGGCCTCGCAACCCACGTCGGCATCCTGATAGATGAACCGGTTCTGGGTTGCGCCAAGTCGGTGCTCTACGGCCGGTTCGACGAGGTTCCCCGCGCCAAGGGATCCTATTCCTATATGCTCGACCGGTCGAGCCGGACCGTGGGCGCTGCGGTGAGGACCCGCGACGGCGTCCAGCCGGTATACGTTTCGGTGGGCAATCGAATCGATCTGGCGACGGCGATCAAGATCGTGCTGACCTGCTCGCCCAGGTATCGCATCCCCGAACCCTTGAGGCTGGCCCACAGGCTGAGCGTGGGCGGGAAGGAATCCTGATCCCGTGGCAGCGAAGACGCGCATCCATCTCGTGCGACACGGCGAGACCGAATTCAACAGGCTGGGCATCTTCCGCGGCCGTTTTGAGGTCGACCTCAACGATCGGGGCCGGCGGCAGGCAGGCGAAATCGCGGCGGCCCTCAAGGGGGAGGGCATCCAAAGGCTCTACGCCGGGCCCCTGAGGCGCACGCGCGAGACAGCGGAGATCATCGGCCGCGCACTCGGCATCCCGGTGGTCGCCGATCCGGGCTTCGACAACATCATGCTCGGCGAGTGGCAGGGTGTTCCCAAGGAGACCGTCCAGCGCGATTGGCCCGAGGCCTGGCGCCAGTGGCAGACCAGCCCGGAGCATCTTCTGGTCCCCGGTGGGGAAACCGTGGAGGACGTGAAGCGCCGGGCCTTCGCCCGGGTGAGCGAGATGCTGGGCGATCCGGCCACCCCTGCCGTTCTCGGCATCGTCACTCACAGGTCGGTGATGAAGGTGCTGGCTTCGGCCTTCTTGAACGTTCCGCCGCCCTATTTCTGGAAGTTCTACATAGACAACGCCGCCTACAGCGTGTTCGACCACGACTCCGGGGGCTTCTCGCTCGTGAGTTGGAACAACAACGCCCATCTCACCGAGCGCGTGACCGAGGTCTTCTGACGGGCCTGATCGAAGTCTTCTGACGGGAGGCAAGCGGATGGCGAAGGCAAAGCGTGAGGCCAAGGAAGAGAAGCAGCGCCGCGCGAAGCTGATAGTCGCAGGCTTGAAGAAGCGATACCGGGGGGCCACCACCGCTCTGCACTATGCCACCGCTCACCAGCTGCTGGTAGCGACGGTGCTTGCGGCCCAGTGCACCGACAAGAAGGTCAACGAGATCACGCCTCGCCTCTTCGAGAAGTACCCGACCCCGGCGGATTTCGCCCGCGCCAAGAGGGCGGTCCTCGAGCAGGAGATAAGGCAGGCGGGCTTCTTTCGCAACAAAGCCAAGAGCATCATCGCGCTTTCACAAGACATCGTGGCCAACTTCGGCGGTGAAGTGCCCGAAACCCTGGAGGAGCTGACCGGCCTCCACGGCGTGGGCCGAAAGACCGCCAACGTGGTGCTGGCCGCGGTCTTCGGCAAGCCGGCGGTGATAGTGGACACTCACATGATAAGGCTTGCCAACCGCCTGGGCCTGACGGCCAAGAAGGACCCCGTGAAGATCGAGTTCGATCTGATGGAGGTGCTTCCCCGCGCGCAGTGGGGGGCCTTCTCCTTCATGATCACGCTTCACGGCCGCCAGGTGTGCAAGGCGCGCAGGCCGTTGTGCAACGTGTGCCCGATCGAGAAGCTCTGCCCTTCGAGCACCCTAGTTTCTTGAAGGGGGTCGGAAGCGAGGGCGGCGGGGAGCCAGGCGCTGGCGCGTCGACCCTCCTCGCCTGCGGCGAATCACGAAGAAGACCAGGCCGGATGACGCAACCACCCCAAGCAGGGCGTAGTCCGCTCCTGCTGTCGCGTCTTGGGCGTCGGTCACAATCTCGGACTCCTGCCTCTCGGCCTGGGCTCTGCGCTCTTCGGCGGCTCTCCGCTGGTAGTCCATCTGTTGCATCTGGCTGGTGCTCTGTGAGCCGCCGGTCTGATCATAGGATGAGGCAGAAACCGATGAGGACATTGAAAGCATGGCAAGGCCGGCGATGCCGAAGTAGATCACGGCGATCCAGCGCACACACCTGAAGAGCGGCAAGCATCATCTCCTGTGAACAGCGTCCATGATAGCAGAGATCCTTGCGCTTTTCAAGCGTTTTGCTATGTGGTCTTCCTGCCGAGCAGCGCCTCGATCTCCTTCTCGAACATGCTCTCCATGCCGGGCCCGTAGCCCACGTGCTTGAAGATCATGCGGCCGGCCTGGTCCACCACGTAGGTGGTCGGCGTGGCTGTGATCTTGTATTCCTGCCGCGAGAACCCCTTTTCGTCCAGGAGAACCGGGGCCTTGTAGGCAGCTTCGGCGATCACCTTGCCGGTCATCTCTTTCCTGCCGCTCACATCAACCACTACAACTTTCACGCCCCTGGTCCCGTACCTGCCGTTCAGCGCGTCGAGGTGCGGCAACTCCGCACGGCAGGGCCCTCAAGTGGGACTCATGAAGTTGATGATCACTATCTCGCCCTCGGCGGGATCGAAGGTGTAGGTCTCGCCGGTCAGGGTGGGCATGGCGAAGGCGATCGCGGGCTTGGCCGAACTCAGCCGTTCCTGCCACAAGGTGTCCTCAAACTGCTGCCGCTTGCTGGCGGTCCACTTGCCCGCGGTCGCGATTGAATCCACGGCGGCCCTGGCCTCCTGGTGCTCGCCCAAGAGCAAGATGCTCCTGAAGCTGGCGAAGGCCTTGTCGCTCTCGCCCGCGCGGAGATACGCGTTGGCCAGATGGACCAGGACTTCCTCGTCGGGCTCCCCGTACATCTTGAGCGCCGCCTCGAGGTCGGCTACGGCCTCGGGGTACATGGCCTTCCTGTAGTGGGCGAAACCGCGGCTGTCCATGGCCATCGCGCTGTCCCTGAGGTCGGTCGACAGCTCGATCGCTTTGGTACACAGCGCGAGCGCCAGGTCCAGGTCGCGGCCTCTCTCCGCCAGATCGTAGCCGATGTAGTTGTAGACCCAGCCGGCGACCGGCGCCACTGTCATCAGTTCATTGCCGATCAGGGCCGCCTCATCCGGCCGGCCTTCGGCCTTGAGGTCGTAGAGCCGGTAGTACATCGTCGCCTTGGTCTCCGCGTCGGGTTCCCGCTCTATGGTCTGCCTCGCGAAGCCGACGAAGCGCGTGGTGTCTTTGAGGGCGTCGAGCATCTCTCTGGCGATCAGGCCGTAGACCCTGGCCTTGCGCTCGGTCTCGGGGAAGTCGGCTACGAAGCCCTGGAGTCTGTCTATCTTGGCCTCGGAATCGGTGAGCTCTGTGATTGCCTTGAGCTCGGTCTCCTCGTCAGCGGCTGTCGGGGCCTTGACCCGATCCCTCAAGGCGTAGCCCACAACCAGTCCGGCGATCAATACGGCGACGAGTATCCAGAGTCCCGATTTCACAGACTACCTCCTTGGCCTTGGCTTGCCTGGCTTGACCTTGTTCACGATCTTCTCCGACATCGACTTGGCCTGAAGGAAGAGCAGCAGATAATCCCTGCCGCCGGCCTTCGAGTCGGTCCCGGAGAGGTTGAAGCCCCCGAAGGGGTGCGCGCCCACCAGGTACCCCGTGCATCTCCTGTTGAAGTACAGGTTGCCCACGTGGAAGATCTCCTTGGCCAACGCGATCTTCTCCGGGCTCCGCGTGTACACAGCTCCGGTCAGGCCGTACTCGGTGTTGTTGGCGATCTCGAGGGCGTGATAGTAGTCGCGGGCGCGGATCACGGCCAGGACGGGACCAAAGATCTCCTCCTGGGCGATCCTGGCGTCGGGGGCGACGTCGGCTATCACCGTGGGCTCGATGAAGAATCCCCCGCGGAGGCCTTCGCGCGCGAGTCGCTTGCCCCCGGTGAGGAGCCGGCCCTCGCGGCGACCGATCTCGATGTAGCCCACGATCTTCTTCATCGCGGCCGCATTGATCACGGGGCCCATGGTGTTCTCGAGCGATGTGGCCGGGCCGACCTTGATGGCCTCGACCCTTGGTATGAGCTTCTCGATGAACCGGTCGTAGACGTCGTCAACCACTATGGCCCGTGAGCAGGCAGAGCACTTCTGGCCCTGGAAGCCGAAGGCAGATGCTGTGACCCCGGCCGCGGCGTCGTCAAGATCGGCGTCGCTCGCCACCACAATGGCGTCCTTGCCGCCCATCTCGAGAATTGTACGCTTGATCCAGATCTGGCCGGGCGCTTGTCTGGCCGCGAGCTGGTTTATCCTCAGGCCAACGGCCTTGGAGCCGGTGAAGGCGACGAACCTGGTCTTGGGGTGCGCCACCAGAGCCTCGCCGACGACCCCGCCGGGGCCGGGCACGAAGTTCAGGACTCCGTCGGGAAGGCCGGCCTCCCGGGCGGCCTCGAAGAACCTGGCCGCGATCGTCGGGGAGTCGCTTGAGGGCTTGAGCACCACGGTGTTGCCGGCCACAAGGGACGCCACGGTCATCCCGGCCAGGATGGAGAAGGCGAAGTTCCAGGGCGGGATCACCGCGCCCACCCCCAAAGGTATGTAGACCATCTGGTTCTTCTCGCCGGCCACCTTGTTGAGGGGTTGCCTCTCGGCGTAGCGAAGCGCCTCCCGGCCGTAGAACTCACAGAACTCGATGGCCTGCGCGACCTCGCCGTCGGCCTCGCCCCAGGCCTTGCCTGTCTCGAAGACCATCCAGGCTGCGAACTCCGCTCTGCGCCGGCGCATGATCTCGGCAAGTTTGAAGAGACAGGCGGCCCGCCTTCTGGGCGTCTCGAATCGCCAGTCCTGGAATGCCCGGTAGGCTGTCTCGACCGCTCGAGCGGCGATCGCCGCGTCGGCCTTGTGGAAGACGCCCACCGCGCGTAAGGGCTCCGCCGGGCAGACCGATATGAAGGTCTCCTTGGTGGTCACCATCCTGCCGCCGATCGCCAGGGGGTATTCACGACCCAGTTGGCGTTCGACGCGCTTCAAGGCCTTCTCCATGGCGCGGCGGTTGGCCGGCTTGGTGAAATCGGTCAGCGGCTCGTTCTTGAAAGGCTTCATCGCTCTCACCTACTTCACCACGCCGTACTTCTTGCCGATCTTGGCGAAGGCCTCGATCGCCTTGTCCAGTTGCGGCCGGGTGTGGGCCGCCGAGATCTGGACGCGGATCCTGGCCTGGCCCTTGGGCACCACGGGGAAGCTGAAGCCTATGACGTAGATGCCCTCGGCCAGAAGGTCGCGCGCCACGTCGTGGGCGAGTTTGGCGTCCCCGAGCATTATCGGGATGATGGGATGGAAGCCCGGCCTGATGTCGAAGCCCTTGGCGGTCATCTGCCCTCTGAAGTACTTGGTGTTGGCCTCGAGGGTGTCCCGAAGCTGGGTGGTCTCCTTGAGCATCCTGAAGGCCGCGATGGCGGTGTAGACGATCGCCGGCGCCAGGGTGTTGGAGAAGAGGTAGGGCCGCGAGCGCTGCCGCAGCATGTCGATCAGGGGCTGCCTGCCGCTGGTGAAGCCCCCCGAGGCGCCGCCCATCGCCTTGCCCATGGTGCTGGTGACGACATCCACCCTGTCCCTAACGCCGAACTGCTCGGCGGTGCCGCGGCCGGTCTTGCCGATGAAGCCGGTGCAGTGGGAATCGTCCACCATCACCATGGCGTCGTACTTGTCCGCCAGATCGCAGATCTGGTCCAGCTTCGCAAGGTCGCCGTCCATCGAGAAGCCGCCGTCGGTCGCGATCATGCGGAGCTTGGCCGACTGCGTCTCCTTGAGCCTGGCCTCCAGGTCCGCCATGTCGCCGTGCTGGTAGACCTTGCGCTCGGCCTTGCACAGGCGGATGCCGTCGATCACGCTGGCGTGATTCAGGGCATCTGAGATGATGGCGCACTCGGCGTCCAAGAGGGTCTCAAAGAGCCCGCCGTTGGCGTCGAAGCAGGAGGAATAGAGAATGGTGTCGTCTGTCCCGAGGAAGGAGGCGATCTCCTTCTCCAGGGTCTTGTGAATGTCCTGGGTGCCGCAGATGAACCTCACCGATGACATGCCGTAGCCGTATTTGTCCAGGCCCTCCTTGGCAGCCGCGACCAGCTTGGGATGATTGGAGAGCCCGAGGTAGTTGTTGGCGCAGAAATTGATGACCTCGCCGTCCTTCACCTTGATGTCGGCGCCCTGAGGGGTGAGGATCACCCGCTCGTCCTTGAAGAGCCCCGCCTGCCTGATCTCCTGAAGCGTGGTTGTGAATCCGTCCCGGGCCTTCTTCGAAAACATACGTCCATCCTCCTGTGGTGAGGGGAAGCGCTGGAATTGGCTGTCGAGCCTACTGCGAACCTACCAGGGGATTATAAAAGAATGGCGGCTCGCCGCAAGCTTAAAACCTGGGGCTGCGGGTGCGGGTCGGGCTGCCGCGGGCGCCGTGCGGCCGATCCCCCTGTCGGGCCGAGTCGCCGGCGAGCCGGCTAGTCGCTCTCCAGCAGATCCTGGAGCAGGGTCTTCACCTCTTCGGCGTCTTGCTCGTTTACCTGGATCTCCACCGGCCCGGTCAAGAGATTGGCCCCGCCCGGAAACCGCCCGAAGCCGATCAGGTCCTGCACGCCTTCGCCCCGTGCGAGAAAGGGGATGCCCGCGGACTCGAGCAGGGACTTGGCCAGGACAATCATGGCCGGGTCGGCCGAGCTAAAGGCAGTGGCAAGCTTCAAGGAATCAGGGTCCGGGGGCAGCACGGGCTCGCGGCGGGGCTCAACCGGCTCTGCCACCAGCGGCACCTCGCAGTCGGCGCAATGATTGAATCCCTCGCGATACTCCGCGCCACATATAGGACAGTACATGTCTTGCCTCCCGTGCGGCCTCGGCGGCCTCACATCAGGATGGTAGCAAGAAGTGATGGCAACCGCAACGCCGCAGCAGGACAAGGCTCACAGCACCTAGAAATACCGGACCAGGGGGAGCCC
>JBAQHK010000199.1:0-9184 GCA_049288275.1 bacterium
TCTACAAGGTGTGGCAGTTCGTCTCGCCGGGCCTCTTCGCCAAGGAGAAGAGGATCGTCGGGCCCCTGGTGGCCCTCTCGGTTGCGCTCTTCTACGCGGGAGTGGCCTTCGCCTATCTGGTGATGGTCCGCCTGACCGTGGCCTTTCTCTTCAAGCTCAAGCCCCCATCGGTCGTGCCCACGGTGCGCCTGGGCAGCTACGTCTCCTTCGTGACCAAGTTCTGCGTCTCCTTCGGTCTTGTCTTCCAGGTGCCGCTGGTGATGGCGCTCCTGGCCTGGCTGGGGATCGTGCCGTCTTCGGCGATGAAGCAATGGTGGCGGTACTCGGTGGTGGGCATACTGATTATCGCCGCCGTCCTGACTCCGCCGGACGTGGTATCGCAGACCCTGATGGCGGTGCCCATGCTCTTCCTGTATTGGATGGGCTACCTTCTGGCCAGAGCCCTGGAGGGCAGATCGCGTCGGCGAGTTTCGCCTTGACAAGGCCCGACGGGCCGGGTTAGCTTACTCCCGGTTGCAGGTTGCCTCTCGAGGGTACCCTCAGAGGCTATTTCTTTGACCGGCTCTGTGCCGCCGGTTATTTGCCGAGGTCAGTGATGCACGACACCAGCGGGCCTGCCACGAAGACATGTGTTCCCCAGTTTCTTGAGGAAGTAGAGCGCGCGACCGGCGAGAAGGTCCGGATCTGCTATCAGTGCGGCAAGTGCTCGGCGGGCTGCCCGGTCGGCTTCGCGATGGACATCCTTCCCAACCAGGTGATGAGGCTGGTGCAACTGGGTCTCAAGCAAGAAGTCCTGTCGTCGTCGATGATATGGCTGTGCGCCTCCTGCGAGACCTGCGCCACGCGCTGTCCCAGGGAGATCGAGATCGTCCGAGTGATGGACTACCTGAGGCAGAGGGCGCGGCTCGAGGGCCACACCCACGCGGTGCGGGAGGTGCCGGTGTTCCTCAACAGCTTCCTTGCCACCCTGAAGCGCTTCGGGAGGCTCTACGAGGCCGCGCTGGTGGGCTCCTACAACATCGCCAGCGGCCACCTCACCAAGGACATGGACAAGGCGCCCGTTATGATGCTCAAGCACAAGATCGCTCTCCTGCCCCCGAGGGCCAAGGGGATGAAGAAGGTGCGGGAGATAGCCAAGGCCGTCGAGGAGTCAAGGAAGCGATGAAGTTCGCCTTCTACCCGGGCTGTTCGCTGGAATCCTCGGCGAGGGAGTACGCCGCCTCCACGGCCTGCGTGGCCCGAGGGCTGGGAATAGAACTTGAGGAGATACCGGGCTGGGTCTGCTGCGGCTCCACACCGGCCCACATGTCCGACAGGCTTTTGGCTGTGGCCCTTCCGGCTCACACCCTGCTTCTGGCCCAGGCCATGAAGACCGACGGGGTGCTGGTAAGCTGTGCCTCGTGCTACAGCCGCCTCAAGGCCGCCAATCACGCGGTGAAGACCGATCCCGAGCTCCGCCGGCAAGTCGCGAACGCCATAGGAGGCGACTACGACGGTGGGGTCCCGGTCCAGCACATGCTCGAGGTGGTGTCCAAGATCACCGCCGAGCCCGCCTTCCAGGAGAAGGTCAAGCGAAAGCTGACCGGCCTCAAGGTGGCAAGCTACTACGGCTGCCTGCTGGTGCGCCCGCCCAAGGTCGCGGGATTCGACGATGCCGAGGATCCTCAGATGATGGATCGGCTGGTGGCGGCCGTGGGTGGCGAGCCGGTGGCCTGGCGATCCAAGGTGGAGTGCTGCGGCGCGGCGCTGGCCTTCACCAATCCCGACATAGTGCTCAAGCTTTCGGGCGAGATACTCGAGGACGCCAAGGAAAGCGGCGCCGACCTGGTGGCGGTGGCCTGCCCCCTGTGCCAGAGCAATCTCGACTTGAGGCAGCGGAGCATCGAGCGGCACCTGGGGATAGATCTCGAGGTCCCGGTGGTTTACTTCACTCAAATCGTAGGCCTGGCCCTGGGCTGCTCCGCGGGCGCCCTGGGCCTGGGCAAGCACATCATAAGTCCGGTCCCGGTCTTGAAGCGCCGGGGCATTCATGTGTGAGGGCCAGTGTGAGTACTGAGGACGGAAGATGGCGCGGATAGGCGTCTTCATCTGCTGGTGCGGCTCCAACATCGCCTCCACGGTTGACGTCAGGGCGGTGGCCGAGGCTGCGCGCGGTTTCCCGGGAGTGGCCCACGCGGTGGAGTACAAGTACATGTGCTCCGACCCCGGCCAGGGCCTGGTGAGGCAGGCGATCGCCGAGAAGAAGCTCACCGGGCTCGTGGTCGCAGCTTGCAGCCCCAGGATGCACGAGCCGACCTTCAGGCGGCTTGCGAGCGCAAGCGGACTCAATCCCTACCTGGTGGAGATGGCCAACATCCGCGAGCACTGCTCCTGGGTCCACGACGACCGCGCCGAGGCCACTGCCAAGGCGGTGGAGACCGTGCGCATGCTGGTGGAGAAGGTTCGGCGAAACACTCCGCTCGAGGAGATTCGGGTGCCCGTGACGCGCCGGGCGATGGTGATAGGCGGCGGGGTGGCGGGAATCCAGGCGGCTCTGGATATCGTGGGGGCGGGTGTGGAGACGGTTCTGGTGGAGCGCTCGCCCTCGATAGGCGGCCGCATGGCTCAACTGGACGAGACCTTCCCCACGTTGGACTGCTCTCAGTGCATCCTCACGCCCAAGATGGTGGATCTGGCGCAGAATCCGCGCTCCAGGATCTACACCTACGCCGAGGTGGAAGGCGTCAAGGGCTTCGTCGGCAACTTCAAGGTCACCTTGAGGCAGAAGGCCAAGACCATAGATCACTCCAAGTGCACGAGCTGCGGCATTTGCATTGAGAAGTGCCCAGTCAAGGTGCCGAGCGAGTTCGATTGCGGCCTGGTGGAACGCAAGGCAGTCTACGTGCCCTTCCCCCAGGCGGTGCCCAACAAGCCGGTGATCGACCGGAGCGCGTGCCTGTGGTTCACCAAGGGCCGCTGCAAGGTCTGCGAGAAGTTCTGCCCCGCCGGGGCGGTGAACTTCGCCGACAAGGACGAGCTCGTTGATGTTGACGTGGGGGCGATCGTCGTGGCGACCGGCTACGACCTGATTGATCGCGGTCTCTACGGCGAGTACGGCTACGGCAAGATCGCGGACGTGATAGACGGGCTCCAGTTCGAACGGATGCTCTCGGCCTCGGGCCCGACGGCGGGCAAGGTGGTGCGGCCCTCCAACGGCGAGGTCCCCAAGACCGTGGTCTTCATACAGTGCGTGGGCTCGCGGGATGATTCCAAGGGGATGCCCTACTGCTCGAGGATCTGCTGCATGTACACCGCCAAGCACGCGATGCTCTACAAGCACAAGGTACACGACGGGCGGGCCTTCATCTTCTACATAGACATCCGGGCAGGCGGCAAGGGCTACGAGGAATTCGTCAAGCGCGCCGTGGACGACGACCGGGTGGTCTACCTGAGGGGGCGGGTGTCCAGGATCTACGAGAAGGGCGGAAGCGTGGTGGTGAAGGGCGCGGACACCCTGTCCGGCCAGCAGATCGAGATCAAGGCCGATCTTGTGGTACTGGCCTCGGCGGCAACATCGGCCAAGGGCGCGGTGGAACTTGCGCAGAAACTTCGGATCGGGTGCGATCAGTACGGCTTCCTGACCGAGGCCCACCCCAAGCTACGCCCGGTCGAGACCAACACGCCCGGCGTCTACCTTGCGGGATCGTGCCAGGCGCCCAAGGACATTCCCGATACCGTCGCCCAGGCAAGCGGCGCGGCGGCCAAGGTGCTGGGCCTTCTTTCATCGCCGGAGCTCGTGCGCGAGCCTCTGGTGGCGCGGGTGGATGAGAGCGTGTGCATAGGTTGCTTCGCCTGCGAGGCCACCTGCCCTTATGGGGCGATCGAGCACGCCACCTACAAGGATCGCGAGGTGGGAGGCGAGGTCGAGGTGGCCCGCGTCAATCCCGGAATCTGCGAGGGTTGCGGTGCCTGCGTGCCGGTGTGCAGGCCCAAGGCCGTGGACCTCAAGGGCTATAGCGACGAGCAAATCTATCGTGAAATCAATGCTTTGACGGATATCATTAAAGTCAAGAGTGAGAGGCAGTGATGGCCGAGTTTCGCCCGAGGATAGTGGCCTTCCTGTGCAACTGGTGCTCCTACGCCGGGGCCGATCTGGCTGGGACCACGCGCTTGAAGCACCGGGCGGACGTCCGGGTGATCAGGGTCCCCTGCTCGGGCCGGGTGGACCCCAGCTTCATACTCAAGGCCTTCGAGCGCGGCGCTGACGGCGTGCTTGTAGGCGGCTGCCATCCGGGGGACTGCCACTACGTCAAAGGCAACCTCAACGCTCGGCGGAGATTCCTGGTTGTGAGGGAGCTCTTGGGTTTCTTAGGCGTAGAGCCTGAGAGATTCCAGGTCGCCTGGTGCTCGGCCGCCGAGGGCGCCAAGTGGGCGAGCCTGGTGAACGATGTCTGCGACCAGGTCGCGAAGCTCGGGCCGCTTCAGGGCTTCAAGGCGCTCGCGGGAGCGACCGCGGGTGAAGAGAAGGAGATAGAACCCAGTGCCGACTGACGACAAGGCCGCTGATAGCCAGGCCGCTGATCTTCAGGCCGCGTTGAGGCAGAAGGCCAAGGATCTCCTCGCAGGCGCCAAGGTCAAGCTCGTCCTGGGCTACGGGGAGTCCTATCTGGGTGGTGGAGCGAGGCCGCTCTTTGTGGAGAGCGCGGAGGCGGCGGAGCGCTTGGTCTGGAACGATGCGTGCGCCCAGAATCTCGCGACCTATCTCACGCGCGAACCCTGCCTGGGTGTGATGCGGGCAGGCGGGCGAGTTGCGATCGTGGCCAAGGGCTGCGACGTGCGCTCGATCGTGGGGCTGGTGCAGGAAAAGCAACTCAAGCGCGAGAGCGTTCATGTCGTGGGGATGGTGTGCGAGGGGGTCAAGGTCGAGGAGCACGGGGAGGTGGTGACGCCTTCCAAGTGCGCCGAGTGCGACGTGCACAATCCGACGGGCGCCGACGAGGTGGTGGGGGCGAAGTCGGCCACCAAGCCTGGGCCGGCGGGGGCCGCAGATAGCGAGGCGCGGCGCATCGCGGCGATGACCGAGGCCGAACGCTGGCAGTACTGGACCGGCGTTCTCTCCAAGTGCATCAAGTGCTACGCCTGCCGGCAGGCGTGCCCCTTGTGCTACTGCAAGGAGTGCATCACCGAGAAGTCACAGCCGCAGTAGATAGACAAGTCGTCGGGCACGAGGGGCAACCTGGCCTATCACTTCATCCGCGCGATTCATCTTGCCGGCCGGTGCGTGGGCTGCGAGGAGTGCCGAAGGGCCTGCCCGATGGGCATCCCGGTGGATATCCTCAGCCGCTATCTCAGTAAGAAGGTGGAAGAGGCATACGGCTACAAGCCGGGCATGGATCCCAAGGCGGAGCCCTTCTTTGTGGTTTCGAAGCCGGACGATCCCGAGGATTTCATAAGGTAGGAGCAAGGCAAGAGCCATGACGTCCAGAGAGCAACTGCTTGCCGCGGTTGGTGCCGCGATTGCCAAGGGGCACGCGGTCTTCGCTCCGGTCCGCCAGGAGGGGCTGGTGGTGCTGGCGCGCATCCAGGACCCGGCCGCGGTGGACTTGGACCACGTGCTGACGGTCAATACCGTGAAGGACGTGCTCTTGCCGCGCGCAGAGCCCATCGCGCGACTCGATCTTGCCGGGCAGACCCTGAAGCCGGTTGCGGCCTCCGAAGAACCGATTGTGATCTTCGGCACGCGGCCCTGCGACGCCGCGGGCGTGGGTATCCTGGACTCAATCCTCCTGGGCTCCCTGCGTGACGAGCGCTACGAGGAGCGCAGGAAGCGCACGGTGATTGTGACCCTGGCGTGCTCGCGGGGCGACGATGCGTGCTTCTGCACATCGATGGGCTATGGGCCGCACGATGCGACCGCAAGTGACGTGCTGGTGCTGCCCGCGGGTGGAGCCTTCGCGGTCAAGCCACTCACCGAGAAGGGCAAGGCCTTCGTCGAGGCCGTGGGCCTCAAGCAGGATGCCGGCGCCGCGAGCGGCGAGGGCGGCGTGGATAAGCCCCCGGCCTTGAAGCGCAAGGTTGACACCGCCGGTCTCAAGGCCTGGCTGGACGCCAATTTCGAAAGCGACAGATGGCGCAGCATTTCCGAGAACTGCGCGAGTTGCGGCACGTGCTATTATCTCTGCCCGACCTGCCATTGCTTCGACATCGCCGATGAGGGTGGACTCTCGAAGGGGGAGAGGTTGCGCGTCTGGGACTGCTGCTCCTTCTCCAACTTCACCAAGATGGCAAGCCACCAGCCGCGGCTGGGCAGGCACGCCAGGTACCGTCAGCGGATCATGCACAAGTTCTCATACTGTCCCGATAACTCCGGCAAGGTCGCCTGCGTGGGCGACGGCCGGTGCGTTCGTCATTGCCCCTATGGGGTGGATATCTGCGAGGCCATAGAGAGGCTCTTGGCAGCGAAGTAGACAGAAGAAGTGGAGAGAGACTGAGAGGTGTGAGCGAGGTGGCAACGGTGCGCGAAGATCTGGTGCCGATGGTGGTCCGCGTCGAGGACGTTCGACAGGAGACTCCCGACATCAGATCGATCAAGCTCGCGCTTGCGTCGGGCGATGGCGCCGAGGGCAAGCCCTTCGAGTTCATGCCCGGCCAGTTCTGCCTGGTTTCGGTCTTCGGCGCCGGCGAGGCCGCCTTCTGCATAGCCTCGCCTCCGGCCTGGCGCGACGCCATAGAGATTAGTGTCAAGAACGTGGGCAAGGTCACCTCCGCGGTCCACGATCTCGAGGTCGGAGACCGCGTGGGCCTTCGGGGACCCTACGGCAACTGGTTCCCCGCTGACAAGATGGCCGGGCGCAACGTTGTGATTGTCGGTGGCGGCATTGGCCTGGCGCCCCTGAGGCCGCTCATCTGGCAGGTTCTCTCCGAACGCGACAGATTCAAGGACGTATACATTATATATGGGGCGCGAACCGTCAACGATCTCGTGTACAGGGCCGAGCTCGCCGAATGGGCGTCCCGGCCCGGGGTGAAGCTGGTGCGGGCGGTCGATCCGGGTGGGGAGGATGCCACCTGGGACGGAGAGGTGGGGCTTGTGCCGGCCGTGTTGGAGAAGACAGCGCCGCCGACGGACTCGGTCTTGGTGACCTGCGGTCCGCCGATTATGATCAAGTTCGTGATTGTCTCCGCCACCAAGATGGGCTTTAAGCCTGAAGACATCGTCACAACGCTCGAGATGAAGATGAAGTGCGGGGTGGGTCTCTGCGGGCGATGCAACATAGGGAGCCGTTACGTTTGCAAGGACGGCCCGGTCTTCACCTGGAACCAGATCCAGGCCCTGCCTGATGAGTTCTAGATGACCTCCGAAGGAGCGCGCCCGACGGTCACGCCGAGGCTTGCGCTCTGGATCGAAGCCCTGAGGGCTCCCTTCATCACGGCCTCCGCAGTCCCGGTCTTGGTCGGAGGCGCGCTTGCTTTCTGGGCGACGGGCAACTTCCTCCTGGAGCGCTTCCTGCTTTGCCTGGGAGGTGTGGTGTGCCTGCATCTGGGGGCCAACCTCGCCAACGACTACTTCGACTACGTTACCGGCTGCGACGCGGCCAATCCCGAGCCCACGCCTTTCTCGGGGGGGAGTCGCATGATCCAGCGGGGCCTGATCTCGGCTCGCGCGACCATGGCGGCCTCTGCTGCGTTCTTCGCTCTGGGCGCCGTTCAGGGGATAGCCCTGGAGCTCTCGGTTCCCGGGCACGCCGTAACCTGGCTGGGGCTTGCGGGCCTCGCGGGCGGACTGCTCTACTCAGCCACTCCGGCGAAGCTGAGCTACCGCGGCGTCGGGGAGCTGGTGATCTTCGCTCTCTTCGGTCCGCTTGCTGTGGTGGGCACCTACCTCTGCCAGACCGACGGGCTGGCGCTCTTGCCGCTTGTGGTCTCGGTGCCTCTGGGCCTCCAGGTGACGGCGGTTCTTCTGGTGAACGAAGTGCTGGATGTGCGCTGGGACGGCCTCGCCGGCAAGCGAACCATGGTGGTGAGGCTGGGCGAGCGGCGCGGCTACGCGCTCTACCTCGGGGTCTACCTGGCCGCGTATGCCTGGCTGGCCGCAGGCGCAGTCGCCGGGGTTTACAGCCGCGCGGCCCTGGTGGCCCTGGTGCCCGCCGTGATCTTCCTCAAGGACCTCCTGCCGGCCAGGGCGCTTCGCGATCGCGGCGCCACGATCAATGCCAGCCGACTCACCGTGCTCTCTCACACTATATCCGGCTGCCTCGTGACAGCGACCTACCTGGTCTCCAGGCTCATGTAGCCGGGCCCTGAGCCGGGCACCGTGTCCTCCGGCCGGGTTTGACAACGCTCCGGACGGGTGTTAGGATTCGGCTAACGAGAGGCGACATGGCATCCACGCTCACGGCCACCGAGAAAATCAAGGCTCCGATCCGGCAGGAACTCGACGCGCTTGAGACCGAGCTCGGCCGGGTGATCGCCTCTCCGATCGGCCTGGTGTCCGCCCTGGGCAAGCACCTCACAGCAACACGTGGCAAACGCCTGCGACCGGCACTCCTGCTCCTGGCTGCCAGACTCGGACGGCCCGACACCGACGCCGCCATCAAGGCCGCGTGCGCGATCGAACTGGTCCACACCGCGACCCTGCTTCACGATGACTCCATCGACCGGAGCTACCTGCGTCGCGGGCTTCCAACCGTAAACAAGCTCTGGAACGACCAGGTCTCGGTGATCATGGGGGACTACCTCTTCTGCAAGGCCTTCAGAATACTTCACGAATCGGGGATGCCGGAGATCGCCGCGGTGCTCGCCGCGGGATCGGACAGCATGACCTCGGGCGAGATGCTCCAGATGGACAGCCGGGGCCGATTCGATATCACCGAGGAAGCCTACCTCGGCATGATAGAGCTCAAGACAGCGTCGCTCTTCGTGACATCGTGCGAGGCCGGCGCAATCCTGGGAGGCCTGAGCGAGAGCCAGCGCCGCAACCTTGCCCTCTACGGCCGCCACATCGGGATGGCCTTCCAGGTGGTGGACGACATCCTGGACTTCGTGGGTGAGGTGGACGTGATCGGAAAGCCCGTGGGGAACGACCTGAAGGACGGCCGGGTGACCCTGCCTCTGATCGCGGCCTTGAGAAACGCCCTCGACCCTTCGCCTGAGCCCGTGGCCTCATGGGACTTTGACCACACCGTGGCCTTCATCAAAGATCACG
>JBAQHK010000200.1:0-4529 GCA_049288275.1 bacterium
GTCATATCCTGCTCCAAGACCACCGCGCCCGAGGAGGGTCTGCCGTCATTCGACTTGAACGCCCTGCCCTGGATCAACGACCCGCCAGATCATTTCCGTGTGCACGGCCGCTTCACCATGATCGGCGCGGGTTTCGAGTGCTACATATGGTTCCCAACTGATTCCGTCTGGCGAATCTCCGTCGAAACATCTCCCAAGAACGGGGTCCAGGTGCTCGCCGGGATCGTGATCGGCACCGCGCACATTGCATACGTTACGGAGCTCGTGAGTGACAGCCATCCGGATCCAACGCTCGCCGGCTTCAAGTCGTGTTTCGTCCATCACTTCGTGTTCAGAGACGACGAATACACCACGGTCCGGACCGTCGACTTCGAGTTCAAGAGAACCGGAATGAGCTACGATGAGGCGACCGTCGCCGTGGGAGATACTGTTCCCTGTGACTCCGTCCATATCGTGATCGACATAGACCACAACATCTACCGAACCGTCAAGATCGGCTCGCAGGTCTGGATGGCCGAGAACCTCAAGGTCTCTCATTTCCGCAACGGCGAGCCCATAATCTACGTCGGCAATGACTACCAGTGGGGCACGATGGACTGGGAGGCATACTGCGACTACGACAACAACGCCTACTGGATCGCGCCCGGACACTTGTACAACTGGTACGCCGTGACCGACTACCGCGAGCTCGCACCGAGGGGCTGGCACGTCGCTACCGACAGCGACTGGAAGCAGCTGGAGATGTACCTGGGGATGGATGCATTGATGACAAACCTCTACGAGTGGCGCGGCACCGACCAGGGCACCCGGCTCAAGACCAAGCTCGACCAGTGGATCCCCAACGGCACCGACGAGGTCGAGTTCGCGGCGCTGCCCGGCGGGTGCCGCGACAGCACGGGTTTGTTCTTCGGCCGGCATTCGTCAGCCTGGTTCTGGTCATCGAGCGAAGGCCACGATGACCGTGCCATATACCGCTACCTCGATCGCGAGGAACCCGGAATCTACCGTGCCGAGGCCGTGAAGCGATCCGGCTTCTCGGTACGCTGCGTGAGGGACTAGGGCGAGTCGACGTCCTGGACACTGCGGCAAGGAAGCCGAGGCGATGACCACGATGGATACCGCAGCCACGACACAGGCTCTGCCCGAGGGGAACGGTGGCCTCACCTTCCCGGTGGGGTACGAGCGGTTCCACAAGAACCAGCTCTTCAACTTCCAGCTCAATCGGCCGTACTCGCTGGGCTACGCCCGGCGCGAGGATCTCGCGGAGGCCGGCGGGCGGATAGGATCCTTCGCGGATTGGAAGGCCGAGATGACTCGGCAGGCCGACGCGGCGCTTGCTGCCGGCCGCCTCATGAACGCGGCATTCTACTACCGAGCCGCGGAGTTCTACACGTTTCCGGACGATCCCGACAAGTTGCCGCTCTACGATCGGTTCTCCGAGCTCTTCTACCGCGCCTTCGCCGCGCACCCCATCGAGAGACTCGAGATCCCTTACGAGGGCGCTCGGCTGCCCGCGATCGTCGCCGGACCCGCCACTGGCCACAGGGGCACGATCGTGCTCCACGGGGGCTACGACTCCTTCATTGAGGAGTTCTACTCCCTGATGCGACACTTCGCAGGGCGCGGCTACAGGGTCGTTGGCTTCGACGGGCCGGGCCAAGGAGCGGCCAGGCGCCGCGCAGGCCTGCCGCTGGATTGGCGCTGGGAGAGGCCCGTTCGGTCCGTCCTCGACAGCCTCGGCCTTGAAGACGTGACCCTGATCGGCCTTTCCATGGGCGGCTACTTCGCGCTTCGGGCGGCGGCCTTTGAGCCCCGGGTGAAGCGGGTGATCGCGTCGGGGCACGCCTACGACTATCGCAAGGTGGCCCGCCCTCCGGCGACCGCGATCCTCAAGTTCTTTCACGACCACCTCCGGGACTTTACCAACAGGCTCTCCATGTGGAAGATCGGCAAGGGCGGCATGGAGGCCTGGAACATCAGCCACCTCATGTACGTCCTCCGAGTCAGCGAGCCCATGGCCGGTCTCGAGTTCGCGCTCCAGATGAACGAGGAGAACCTTCACTCGGACATCATCAAGCAGGACGTCCTGCTGCTCGCCTCGCGAGACGATCACTTCATACCTTTCAGGCTCCACAAGCAACAGCTGCGCCGCCTCACCGCGGCGCGATCGCTCACCGATCGGGTCTTCACCAGGGACGATCACGCCCAGAACCATTGCCAGATCGGCAACATGGGCCTGGCCCTCCAGGTGATGACCGACTGGATCGAGCGAGTGACAAGGTAGCCCGGACGTGGCGAGCGCCGAGCGCGGGACCAGACACCGTCAGGCGATGTGGGCGCTGCTTGCGGCAAACGCAGTCGTTGTCGCCGCTCACTTCGTTGCATCCTTCAGCTTCAGCAACTGGTCCTGGGGTTTCAATCACTATTCCCTCCTCGCTCCACCCTGGCGTTACGCCGCCTTCCTGGCGTGGTGCATCCTGGGACTGCCGTGGGTGTGGACGCGCATGAGCAGCCTCGGCCGATCCGGCGGCCGCGGCATGGCTTCCGAGCGTCCGACGAGATCGGGCACACGGGCTGCCTGGCTTCGCCGGAACCGGCTTCAGATCGTGACGGCAGCAATCTGCGCGCTGGTCTTCTGGGCCCTGAGGATGCCCAATCACTTGCTGGGAGACGGGCGGCTGCTCATCCGGCTCCTCGAGCAGGGCCAGTGGTTCGATCCCGCGGCGCCTCTGGACAGACTCGCTCACTATGGGCTGCTGCGCGGATTCCTCGCGCTTGGGGGCCGCGCGGCAATCGGAGCGGAGGCCGTGTACGCCGCGGCGAGCGTCGCGGCAGGCGTCGCATACGCCCTCGCGGCCATGAGACTCGGGACGCTCATCGGGCAGAGAGTGGCTGCGACCGCGTGCCTCTTGACCCTGGGCACGGCGCAGCTCTTCTTCGGCTACGCCGAGAGCTACTCCCTGGCCGTCGTGATGATGGTGGTGTATTTCGTCCTGGCCCTGGAGTATCTCGAGGGCCGACGCAGGCTCGCGTGGGTCGCTGCGGCCCTGCTTGCAGGCGCAGGATTCCATTACGCCCTCGTCCTCCTCGTTCCCTCCTTCGTCTACCTGGTTGCCCTGGGGCGCAAGCGCACAGCCGCTTTCGGATCCCTCGCACTGGGGGTAGGCGTACTCGCCGCCCTACTTGCATACTTCCTGCTTGCCATGCGGCGGCCCGGGCAGGATGATCTTTCACTTCTCGTCGTTCCCCTGGCGCCCAATCCCGTCTCCCAGTACACCTTCTTTTCGTGGCGGCACCTGGCAGACCTCATCAACCTGCAGACGCTGGTCTCGCCGCTTGCCTGGCTCGGCGCCGCGGCCCTCGGCCTGGCTGTGCTCGCGCGGCCGGCGCTCGGGCGCTCGCCGAGGTTTCGGTTCCTTGCCGTCGCGGGAGCCTCGGGTGCGCTCTACAGCGTTCTCCTGAGACCGGGCCTGGGCGGCAGCAGAGACTGGGATTTGTGGGCCATGGGGTCGGTTCCCTACGTCATAGCCGTGGTCGCCTGGATTTCGCGCGGCATTTCCGGTGGCATCGCCAGGCGCAGGGAATTCCAGTACGCAGCCTATCTCCTCGCGCTCACCGGCTTCTTCCATACCGCTCCCTGGGTGGCAGTGAACCACAGTGCGCAATTGAGTCTCAGGCACTTCAATCTCATGCTCGATGACAATCCTCTCTGGACCCGGCAGCGCGTCGCGGCAGCACACAACGAGCTGGGCTCCTTTTACGTGGAGAAGGGCAGTCTCGCCGATGCCTCAGGCCACATCGAGAAGGCGGTGGCCCTCGAGCCCGACAAGGCCAAGTACTGGCTGAGCCTCGGGCTCGTCGAGATCATGGCGGGCAAGCGGGCCGATGCCGAGAAGGCCCTGCGGCGGGCGATCGCCCTCGACCCCGCAAGCCCGACAGCCTACAACAACCTGGGCAGGCTCTGCCTCGAGCAAGGCCGAACACTCGAGGCGGAGCGCGCGCTGGCGCGGGCCATCCAATTGGACCCCGACCAGGCGCCGGCACACTTCAATCTCGGCAGCATATATGAGTCTCGAGGCGACTTGGTTGGAGCCGTCAGGGCCTACCGCGAGGCCGCGAGAATCCAGCCGGCCAATCTCACCTACTGGTACCGCCTGGCTAAGGCCCTGGACCGAGCGCCGGGGGAGGAGGCCGACGCTCTGGCCGCATGGAAACGCACGGCCGAGCTCGCCCGGAGGGACCCCGCAGCTGCAGGCTTGGCCGCAGAGGCCGGGCAGCGCCTACACGGGTCGGGGGATTCGGGTACAGACTGAGAGGGTCGTCCCCATCGCGGGACCAGGTGCGACCGGGTGCGATCGCGCGCGACCGGGTGCGTTCGGACCGGACCGGGTGCGCTCGGGCTATGCGACAGCGCAGATTCGGCTTGTCTCGCCCGCCCGCTCAGGCTAAACTTACGGGGACACAGGGAATACAGACGAGAGGAAAGCCCATGTCCGATTCCGCAGCCAACGCCAGACCCCAAGCCAAGT
>JBAQHK010000201.1:0-4201 GCA_049288275.1 bacterium
GCCTCACCCTATGGACGGACGTCATTGGCAAGTACCCGGTAACGGCGCCGGTGGTTTACTACAACCGGGCGGCCGAGTACTCCGACAGGAAGGAGTACGGTAAGGCCATCGCCGACCTCACGGAGGCGGTCCGAATAAGCCCCGGCTATGGAGACGCCTACAACGATCTGGGAATAGCCCACGCGCGAACCGGTAACCTCGGCGCGGCGCTGGCGGCCTTTGACCGCGCGGTCGCTCTGGATCCCGCGTACGGCGACGCCTTCTTCAACCGCGCAATGATCCACATCCAGAGGCACGACTTCCCGGCGGCTGCCGATGATCTGAACCGGGCAATCTCGCTGGATCCCGAGAATCTCGCCGCCTACCACCATCGCGCCCTCGCCTACTACAAGCTGGGGCAATACTCCAAGGCGATGCAAGATATCGAAACGCTGAGGCGGGCGGGAGCCCCGGTGGACCCGGCCCTACTCGAAGAGATTAGAGCTGCTGTGAAGGACGCTCGCTAGCGATAGGGGGCCGGCCGGCCCCGAGGAACTGATACAGAGCCTCTCCCGCGACGAAGTGACCAGTATGGGTCCAGTGGCGATCCTGCGGGTAGGTCAGGCAACCTCCCCTGGCCGCACACTCCCTGAATACAGGCAGCAGGTCCACCACGGAACTCCCCTGTGCTTCGAGGAAGGCCATCAGATCGAGGTAGTCCTGGGGCCAATCGCCAAGATCGGTGCGCGGGATGAACATCACCACCAGCCGGCTGCCGCCTTCGGCGCAGCTGTCTTGGAGCGAGGCAAACAGCGCCTTGGCCAGCGCTGCCTGCCGGTCCCTTGTGTCGGCATTGGCCGTCACCAGACCCGCCATCTGGTCCAACCGCTCGTAGTGCCGCCGCGCGATTCGCACCTTGGCGAAGTTCAAGAGATGCGACTTGGCAAAGAGGCCCCGGTAGCCGGGTATGAAACGCACGATGCTCTGAACGCGGCGCCAGATGGTGGTCGGCGCGTCGTGCTTGGTGAGCGCGCCTCCGTCGAGGGAGTACAGCCCCGATCGGTAGCTCTCGTGAAAGTCGTTCTGGTAGAGCCCTACGACGACCACGTCGGGCTGGTACTTGAATCCCTCGGTGCCGTAGTAGGCGACCTGGTTGGCGGTGCCGGTGCTGCCCACTCCGGCGTTCATGACCTCCCAGCTTGCGCCCGGGCCGACGCCCGCGCCGAGCAGCCTCTCCAGCACCTTGGGGTACGTCTCGTCGGCCTGGACCCCGTAGCCGCAGGTGAATGAATCGCCGAGGCAGAGTATCCGGCGAACCCCGCGAGGCTTGGCGTAGGAGTACTCCCGGTCCCGAAGTCCTTTGGAGTTGATTATGAGGTCGATGCTGTACTCGGGAACAATGACGAAGCCCCGTGCCCCGGGAACCTGCCTGGTCCCGCACACCCTGTCCCAGGCGTTGACCGTGCAGGTGAACTGCTGCTGAGGCCGCGAGATGCGGAAGGCCACTTCGAGTGCCGCGATCGCGACTGCGAGCGCCACCGCCCCGACCAGCAAACCGCAGGCCGAACTGCGCAACCGGCTCCAGACCGACTTGCTCTTGGCCGGGGTCCGCCGGTTGGGGCGATCTCCATCTGTTTCTTCCACTGTGATGACCTCTCCGGCTACTCCAGCCCTGCAACCCGTCCGATGAGATCGTAGACCCCGGTGATGTGGAAGCCCTTCGAGGCCGGCCGGTAGGCCGCGTTGTGGAGCAGGAGCGTCCCAAACTGGCTGTGGCCGCCGGATATCTTCTTGTGAGTCGAGTTCGTCCCGGTCAAGCCGCAGAAGAGGGTGCGGTCAACGCCGTAGCCCGGCGTGAGCTCGAAGACCACATCCGGATACTTGGCGGCGTTAGGGCCCGTGAAGGCTTCCTCGCGTCGCCTGGCCCACCTGACGATGGGCTTACCGCGCCGATCGGTGACCGCGCTCAAGATTGCGATCAGCCGCTGTCTCAGGTCCTCGTAGGACGTGCCTCCGAGGGCCTCCCGATTGATCTCGATGCCGCTGAAGGAGGTCCCGCCGCCGATGTCGGAGACCCAGGCCGTGCTGGCCCCGCGAGTGATGGCGTAGGCCGAGGTCTTGAGACTCTTCCTGCGCTCCTTGGGGATCAAGGCCGCGATGCGATAGACCATGTCCTCGAGGTCCAGCCGCTGCATGGTCCTCAGGAAGGTGCTCTTGGCCCGCTCGGTGAGGGCCACGGTATTCACAAGGGGCAGTCGGCTCTTGGCGGCTTCGATCAGCCCCTCGCGGCGCAGGATCTCGTTGACGAAGAGCGCCCGCGGCGGCCTCATGCCGTGACCGTGATCGCTCACCACGAGCAGGGCCTGATCGCCGGCCAGCCGGTTGATGTAGTCTCCCACCACCGAGTCGAAGACGAGGAAGAAGCGCTTGATGGAGTCTTCGAGCGGATTCCTGCCCGGATAGGTGGGATCCTCGGGGTCGGTGTAGCGCCACACGAAGTGCATCACGCGGTCCAGGGTGAGGAAGCATATGAAGAAGACGTCCCAGGCCTCGAGCGAGAAGAGCTCAAGCCCGTACCTCGCCAGATCGCGTGTCACCTCCTCGGTGCGCCGGAGGAATCCCGCGAGGTCCTTCCTGCCCGGGAAGTCCGCCATGCCCCCAAGCTCCGGCACCTTGAACTTGCCGAGGACCTCGGGCGGATAGGCCTGCGCCTCGCCCGAGACGAAGACCGGGCCGTTGACCATGATGCCGTTTACGGGCCACACCGGGTAGGCGAGGAGCGGATTGACGACGCACACTCGCTTGCCCCGCTGGCTTGCCCGATCCCAGAAGGTCTTGCCTATCATGAACCCGGTATCGAGCGCGCGGCGCCCCCCGCGGATGTCCAGGTAGTCCATGGAGTCCAGGATACCGTGCTCCCAGGGCTGCATCCCGGTGTAGATCGTGACCCAGGCGGGGATGGAATCCGGTGGGGTGGTGGACTCGAGCGGTGCGTAGTAGCCCCGATCCATGATACGGCTGAAGTTGGGAAGATCGGCCTTCCAGCGCTCTAGGAGCGCCGCATCCAGCGCGTCGATCCCTACGACTACGATTCTTGCCACGTTGCCCCCCGGGCGCTCCTACAGCCTCACAACGATGGGCGACCACGGCCAAGCACTGCGGGCGCGGGCTAAGGCCTAGCCCGGGCCAACCGCCACCCAGCCACTCTATCACCTCCGTCTCTGCCGGGGCAAGTTGTCTCTCAGCCATCACGGGGGAACGGCGCCTCGCCGACAAACGACGACTCCCGTGGTGGGGTCTTTTCTGCTTGACAAGTATGGTCACATTGCGATATTGTAATACATGAATATCAGTCTAGCCACGAGGTGACGCGTGACTGACGAGGCAAGGAAGTTCGGATCTAGGATGTTTGAAGCGCTGGCGAGTCCCGCGAGATTGCGGATTCTGGAGGCGCTGGCGGCGAAGCCGGCCTCCGTGGGCACGATCGCTCAGGTGGCCGGGCTGAACCAGCCCACGGCGTCGCAGCACTTGACGGAGCTGCTTGAGGCCGGAATCGTGGTCTTTGAGGCGCGCGGGCGCTTCCACATCTACAGGCTCAGGGGTCCGAGGATAGAGCGGATACTGGGTCTAGTGGAGGAGTTCCACGCGGTTCATCTGGACAGCCTGCGCAGGCTTGTCGGGAGACACCCGGGTGGGACGGCGGTCAATTCCGGGTCGCGCTCACGCGGTGCGGGGGGAGGGCGCAGGTGACGATCGGGTCTGGGAGGCATGTTCTTGGGTCCGGATGGCGGGGGCCGTCCGGAGGCAGACTGCATAGTCGGGCCGCTATGCTGAGGCGAACGGAGGCGGTACGCCGCTCGACTTGGAAGGTAGGATACGCCTATGCAGGGAGGTCTCACACCATTCGTCTTTGAGTTCAGCAGCCTTGCGCTTTTGCTGGCCATCGTCGCAGGCACGTCAGCTGTAGGATACGTGATCAGAAGAGCGCTGCTCAGCAGGCTTGCGCGCTGGGCCGGTAGCACCGCGACGCAGATTGACGACGCCGTTGTCGCTTCGATCAGGGGTCCGTTCCTGATCTGGTTCGTTATCATCGGGCTGTACTTGGCGCTGGAACTCTCGGAATACCCTGAGCGTTTCGTCAACGTGATACAGAAGACCCTCGTTGTGCTGGCAATCCTATCGGTCACCATCGCGGCGGCAACCATGGCCAGCAGGATCATTC
>JBAQHK010000202.1:0-3677 GCA_049288275.1 bacterium
GACGAACGTAGATTCGGCTGGTCCCGCTGCTGTCGTCAGCAGTAAATGCGAGCAACTGACCGTCCCGCGACACCTCCGGCTCGGCCGGTGTCCACATCACCGCACCAGGCGGGGACGTGATCGAGAAGCGCACCAGTCCTATCTCCGCCCGATGCGCACTCCACGGCCCCAGCGCGTATACCAGCGCCATCAGTGCGACCAGGACGCCGCCCACGAGTCCAAGTATCCCAGCGGGCAGTCTGCGTCGTCGCTGTCTGACGGCCGGCATAGCGGCTGCGGAGGAGCCGCCTGCTATCCACTCCAGTTCGCGTCGCACGTCCGCCGCCGACTGCCAGCGCTCGTCGGGATCTTTTGCCAAGCACTGCCGCACCAGACGATCCAGCCCCGGCGGCGTGAGTGGCTGAAGCTCCGCAATAGGCCGCGGGTCGCGCTCCATTATCGCTGCTATCAAACTCGCCTGACTCATCCCCTCGAACGACGGCTTGCCGGTAGCTATCTCATAGAGCACGCACCCGAGGGCCCAGATGTCCGAGCGCGCATCTGCCTCTTTGCCTTCCAGTTGCTCAGGCGCCATGTACCGGAAGGTGCCGACAATTGTGCCTTTCTCGGTCAGCGGCCGGCTCATCGTCGGCGAGTCTGGCTCGGCACCGGCCACCGGCGAAACGCTCGCCCGCGCAAGGCCGAAGTCCATCAGCTTCACCCCCGCCCTAGTGAGCATCACGTTGCCGGGCTTGAGATCCCGGTGGATGATCCCCCGCCGGTGAGCCACATCCAACGCCTCAGCGATCTGGGCACCAAGCGCGAGCACATCTTGCACCTGCAACGGCCTTCTCTCGAGCCGATGGGCCAGTGTTTCCCCCTCAAGCAGCTCCATCACCAGATAGTCCATCCCCTCATGACGGCCCACATCGTGAAGTGTGCATATCTGAGGGTGATTTAGCTGCGAGATGGTCCGTGCCTCGCGCTCGAAGCGGGCCCGCACCTCCGGCGTCGACGCCAGGTGAGGCGAGAGCACCTTGATCGCAACATCGCGCCCCAGCCGGGTGTCCTGCGCCCGATAGACCTCGCCCATGCCACCAGCGCCGATCTTGTCGATTATCTTGTAATGGGAGAGAAGTACACCGCTGGTGAGGGAGTGGAACTGGATTCCTTCGTCATCTGGCTTGCTTTGCATGGCGGCCTCAGACTCACACCAAAGTCACATGCCAAGCCTATGAACGGGTCTTGTCAATCTCAGATGGGGCATATCATCAGACGATCTGGTCTCGCACACGATCGATTCTATGCTGCCATTCCTGAGCATGCAACAGGTTTCTGCTGCCAGGCCAAGAGCGCCTGAAGCGGCCGACCGGCACTGAGGGATAGAATGTGGCGCGCGTTAACTGGAGTAGAGATCATGCCAATCAAAACGCGCCATGGGAGAGTGAAATGGTGTTGGCTCCTCGGGCAGGTGTCCCGGGGCGTGGTGCTGTGGGACCATCAGTCCACGAGCGAATCAGGGACAGATCTCGCCTGCTTCCGTTCCCCAGATAACGCTGCCAGCCCCGGTTACGACGATTTCGGATCCACACACCGGGGGTGAGCTCGCCCACGTGTTCCCCACAGCGCTGACCAAACCGGTTCCCGTGTGGTCGATCGCCGGACCGGTCACACCGGAGAAGTCGTTCCCTCCCGGCGCTGAAGCACTACCCAGATCCGGCGTTGCCGCGTTGAGGATCCCTACACCCCGAGCACAAATGAAGGTGTTCCCCCGCACCGTCGCGTTCGCGGACGATCCAGCGCAGCGAATCGCCCCGTACGTGGCATATCCTCCGGGCTTGTTGAACGTATTGTTCTCGATCACAGGAGCACCGTCAAATACCTGGACCGCAACCTGGCCGCTGCCGATGAACGTGTTGCCTCGGATAAGCGTGTTGTCTGTCGCTCCCGCGATGTTGACCGGAATGCTCATTGTCTCGAAGAGATTGTCCTCCACGACCATGCCTCCAGCGGAATTGATGCTGTATACGCCGTAGGAGACTGTCAGGAACTCGTTGCGCATGATGGATGAAGCGCCATTTCTTATGGCGAGCACACCTCCGTACAGCTCGGTCGGCGCCGAGATGTAAGTGTTGTCCAAAACGCGGATCGTGGCGTCAACGGTATAAACCCCATATGTGGCAAAAGCATACGGAGCCCCGATGCTCAAGCCCATGATCGAGGACTCGTCAGCCCCCACAAACACGGCCAGGTAGTCAGGGTTGGTCGGAGTCGGGTCAGCGTCGCCTGACCCGTAAACGGTGGTCGGAGTTGTGCCAGCGCCCTTGTTCAAGGTGTCACCCACCAGCGACTGCCCCTGCTGGAGCCTGATTGGAAACACCTCCCCGAGCCCCACGTCATAGGTTCCCGGCCTGATGCAGATGACCTTATCAGGGCCCGCGGCAGACACTGCAAAGGTGATGGTCTTAAACGGCGCCTGGAAAGTCCCTGGATTCGTGTCGCTACCCGATGAGGCATCAACATAGCAGTCACCGCCCACGCCCGTGCCGCTGCATGGCAAGTCGGCACACTGTGACGCGCCCGTCTCGATGGTGCAGGCTTGGTTGCCCGCCGAGCCCGGAAAGAAACGCACCGTGAAGGTTGCCGAATCACCGGCCCCCAGGCTGTAGCTGGCATTGCCGACAATCGAGAAGTCGGCGCAGGCCTCCGACACCGTGCCCGTGAGCGTGCCGCCCCCCGTATTCTTCAACCTGAAGTTCAGGTCCAGGCTCTCCCCCACGTTGACCGCGCCGAAGGACAACGACTGAACATCAATACTGCACACCGGCTCGGTCGGTCCCGCAGGCCCTTCGGAGTCCCCGCCGCAGCCAGGCAAAAGCACCAACCAAACCGAGACCAACGCTAGAGATAACACCGACGGACGATGCCCCATGGCGTGCCTCCTTCAGGCAGTAAGACAGCCCAGCAAGCCACGCGCGAGATATGCCAAGTGACTATCCAGCCTGTCGTTACGTCAGTCACTGTATGACCGATTTCTCAGAGAGTCAATGGTCATCTTCGTTGAGAGGCGGTGACCCCGAGGATTCAGAGGGACTGCGCAAGAGCGAGGTGCGCAGCGCGCCAGCGAGCGAAACCAGCGGTCAGGTTAGGTGGCGCACGCCCTCTGACGCGCATGGCGTCGGCCCCCCTCGCCCCCAAATCACAGGGCGTTCCTCCCTACTGAAGTGTAACCACCACGGGAATAGTGCCGGTCCCAGACTCAAGCCGGTCGAGGGCCTTCCCCACTATGGTACCGGGCTTGGGCGACTCAGACCGCATAGCGTATCCGGGATTGAGCGATGCCACCAGAAGGTCACCTGGCCCGATTGCCCCATAGGACGCATCCACCTTGATGGCCTTGAAGGAACCAAGGGTAACCACTGTCAGGTAATCCCCGGGCAGTACTGCGCTATCGTCAATCTTGGTGTCAACCTTGACATCCGTCCCATCCTTTGAGGCCGCGGGGCGCGAGGTGGATTCATAACGCTGGTCGACCACACCAATCACCCCACGCGTCTCTGCAACCTCCGCCCGACGCACCTTGACTAAGGGTATCTCTCCGACCACGGCCGGTCCGGAGCCGCTTACTACAACCACATCGCCTGCCTCAAGCATGGTGTTGCCGTCGTGTTGAGCCACGTCAACAACGTAGCCGCTCT
>JBAQHK010000203.1:0-15761 GCA_049288275.1 bacterium
AGGGCTTCTGCTGCGGCGCCGGGGGCGCCAGGATGTGGATGGAGGAATCCCTGGGCAAGCGCATCAACCATGCGCGCCTGGCGCAGCTTGCGGCCACAGGCGCCTCGAAGATCTACACCGCCTGTCCTTATTGCCTCACGATGCTGGCGGACGCCATCAAGGAAACCGAAGCCGCAGGCCTCGAGGCCCAGGACATCTGCGAGGCGCTCGACCACCGCACTTAGGCGTCAGCCGCCCATCGCATGGGGCCTTCGTCGGGCCGAAGCCCTTCGCTCAGAGTACTGATATTCGCTACGGGCAATCGGCCCTTCCTCGGCCCGCTCACGGCAGGCGAGGGAGAGGGGCTGATGCGGAGGCGCATGTAGTTCTAAGCCGGAGCGCAGCCCCCGACCGAGCCTCAGCCGCACGGGCGAGGCAGGGGTGGTCGGCGACAGGACCCGCCGCGTTCGTCGCGCGCGGCCCAGTCTACTCGTAGGTGTAAAAGCCCCGCTTGGTCTTTCTGCCAAGGTGCCCCGCGGCCACCATCTTCCTCAGGAGCGGGCAGGGGCGGTACTTGGAATCGCTGAAGCCCTCGTAGAGGACCTCCATGATCGACAGGCACACGTCCAGCCCAATCAAGTCCGCCAGCTGCAGCGGACCCATGGGATGGGCCATGCCCAGCTTCATGACGGTGTCGATCGCGTCCCGAGTGGCCACGCCTTCCATCAGGGTGTAACAGGCCTCGTTGATCATGGGCATCAGCACCCTGTTGGAGACGAAGCCGGGGAAGTCGTTGGTCTCCACCGGAGTCTTGCCCACGCTCCTGGCGAGGGCATCAACCGCCTTGAAGGTCTCGTCCGAGGTCGCGATGCCGCGCACTATCTCCGCCAGGGCCATCATGGGAACCGGGTTCATGAAGTGCATCCCGATCACGTCCTGGGGGCGCTTGGTCGAGGCAGCGAGCTTGGTGATGGAGATCGACGAGGTGTTGCTGGCGAGGATCGCCCCCGGCCTGCAGATCGCGTCCAGATCCTGAAAGATCTTGCGCTTGAGGTCGAAGTTCTCCACCACCGCCTCGATCACGATGTCGCAGTCGGCCATGGCCTTGAGGCCGGTGGCCTTGGTGATGCGCTTCAGGGCCGCGTCCTTATCCGCCGCGGTGATCTTCTCCTTCTTTATCAGCCGATCCATGCTGCCGCCTATGGCGGCGAGCGCGCGATCCAGGATCGCATCGCTGACATCGCTCAGGACCACGCTGAAGCCGCTCTGGGCGAAGACCTGAGCGATGCCGTTACCCATGGTTCCCGCCCCGACGATCCCTACCTTCTTGATCTCCATGTCCTACCTCCCACTCCGGGTTGACTCGGATTCCTTGGTTCCGGCCGCCGGCCGGTTCCTCTCCGGCTCCTACTCCATCTCGACCGACAGCGCCACCGCGTTGCCGCCGCCCAGGCACAGCGTCGCAAGGCCGCGCTTCTTGCCGCGGTCCTTGAGGGCGTGAATCAGGGACACCAGGATGCGGCTTCCCGTGGAGCCGATGGCGTGACCCAGGGCCACTCCACCGCCGTTGACGTTGAGGATGTCGAGATTGATGCCCAGCTCCCGCGCGCACGCGATCGCCTGCACCGAGAAGGCCTCGTTGAGTTCCACCAGTTCGAAGTCGCCGATCTTGTAGCCGGTGAGCTTCATCAGGTTCTTCACGGCCTCGACCGGAGCCATCATCACCCACTTGGGCTCCACTCCCCCTGTGGCATAGCCCGTGACCTTGGCCAGGGGCTTTGCGCCCAGCTCCTGGGCGCGCTTCCGGGACATCACCACAACCGCCGAGCCCGCATCGTTTACGCCGGGGGCATTACCCGCGGTAACCGTGCCGTCCTTCTTGAAAGCGGGCCTGAGCTTGGCCAGGGCCTCTATGCTGGTATCTTCCCTGGGGCACTCGTCCACGTCGAACTTCACCGGATCGCCCTTCTTCTGCGGGATCGCCACCGGCACGATCTCGGTCCGGAACTTGCCGGTCTTGATCGCGGCCACGGCCTTGCGGTGGCTGTTGTAGGCATACTCGTCCTGCTCCTGGCGGGAGACCTTGTATTTCTCGGCCACCAGCTCGCCGGTGTTTCCCATGTGGAAATCGTTGTATACGTCCCAGAGACCGTCGTAGACCACGGAGTCCACCAGGGTACCGTTGCCCAGCCTGTAGCCGGTCCTGGCCTGTCTCAAAAGGTACGGCGCCTGGCTCATGCTCTCCATCCCTCCGGCCACGATGCAACCGTAGTCGCCGGCCTTTATTGCCTGGGCCGCGAACACCACGGCCTTGAGCCCCGAGCCGCACACCTTGTTGATGGTCGTCGCCCCCACGGCATCCGGTATCCCGCCCTTCAAGGCCGCCTGGCGCGCGGGATTCTGGCCTATGCCCGCGCCGACCACGTTGCCCATTATCACTTCTTCAACGTCGGAGGGCTTGATTCCGGCTCTCTCCACCGCCGCCTTTATGGCAAACCCGCCGAGGTCGGGCGCGGTGAACGCCGCCAGCGAACCCAGGAACCTGCCTGTCGCCGTTCTTGCCCCGCTCACTATCAAGATATCCTTCGGATCGCTCATTCCCCCTTCTCCTTTCCGTCTTGAGTCAGTTCGCCGAGAGACGCAGCCCGCTGGCAGAACCACTTGACCTTGTCCAGATCGCCGCGCACGGAGATCTCACAACCCGTTGACAGTATGAAACCCTCACAGCCCGCCGCCGCCGCCAGGCAGCGGGCGACCTCATCCTCGACGTCTTGCATGGAGCCCTCAACGAAGACCGACGTCGAGACGTTGCCTATGGTCACCGCCCGGCCCCGGGCGGCTTGGAGCATCTTCTCCAAGGACGATGGCTTGTCCATGCTCACAGCCGCGCAACCCGTGGCCAGCACGTCATCCACTATGGGATCTATGAAGCCGCACACGTGAAGCGTGACCCCCATCCTGCGCTCCCGCAGGAAAGAGACCACCTCGCGGTCGTAGGGCAGCACGAACTCCCGGAAGATCTTCGGCGAGATCAGGCTCAAAGAGGCCGGGGCCTCGCTGAAGCTCAGCCCTGCGCCCGCCGCTCCGGCCGCGGCGCCGGTTCGCTTGGCGACCTCGGTGGTGAGGCCCATGATCTCGTGCACGAACTTGGGGTCCTCAGAGGTATCGTAGATCAGGTTCTCCGCGCCTCTCAAGTTCACGGCGAGCGTCCAGGGACCCGAGAGCACCGCTCCCACCGCGCTCTCCCTGACCTCGGCCGCCACCTGCCTGCACGCGTCGAAGTAGCCCGGCAGCCTGCCTGACGCCGCGGGATCGGGGGGCTCAAGCGCAGCAAGCGTCCCCTTGTCCTCCAAGAGATACGACCTCAGTCTCGGCATGTCGTCGTCTGGAAACTCCACGCGAGCGCCCATTGCCTCCACCTCGAGGAAGAGATCCCCCATCATCACCACCACGTCCTGCCGCAGCTCCTGGTAGAGCGCAAGCTGAGCGGCCGCAAGCACCCGGGTATCCGTGTAGTACTCCCCGAGCGTCCTGCCGACGGCCCTGGCCGCCAGCCCGCTCACGATGGGATAGCACGCCACCCGATCCGCGCGCTTGCCCTTGAAGGCGGCCTTGACCCGTTCGATGCCGGTCATGCGGGCTCCTATTCTCCCAAGAGATGTCTTGCGATCACCAGCTTCTGAATCTCGGATGTCCCCTCGCCTATCTCGGTGATCTTGACGTCCCGGTAGTATCTTTCAACTTCGTAGTCCTTCATGTAGCCGTAGCCGCCGTGGATCTGGACCGCGGTCCTGGTGGCCTTCATCGCGACCTGCGAGGCGTAGAGCTTGGCCATCGCCGCTTCCTTGCCGAACTGCTCGCCCCTGTCCTTCAAGACGGAGGCGTTGTAGACAAGATGGCGCGCGGCCTCGACCTCGGTGGCCATCTCGGCGATCATGTCCTGAATCGCGCCGAAATTGCCTATCGCCCTGCCGAACTGCTTGCGCTCCTTGGCGTACTTGACGCTGGCGTCCAGCGCGGCCTGTGCGATCCCCAGGGCCATCGCCCCTATGGAGATCCTGCCCCCGTCGAGGGTTCGAAGGAAGACCTTGAAGCCCTGGCCCTCCTTCCCCAGCAGGTTCTCGGCCGGCACCTTGCAGTCCTCGAAGATCAGCTCGCCGGTGTCCGAGCCCCGAACGCCCATCTTGTTCTCCTTCTTGCCCGGCCTGAATCCGGGCGTGCCCTTCTCCACGATGAAGGCGCTGATGCCCTTGACGCCCGCCGTCTTGTCGGTCATAGCGGTGAAGACGCAGGTCTCGCTGACCGAGGCGTTGGTTATGAAGCACTTGGTGCCGTTCACGACGTAGTGATCGCCCCGGCGGACGGCGGTGGTGTCGGTCGCTCCGGCGTCGGAGCCCGCGCCCGGCTCGGTGAGCCCGAAGGCCCCGAGCTTCTTGCCGCTGGCCAGCTCGCGAAGGTACTTCTTCTTCTGCTCCTCGTTGCCCGAGTCCCAAATCGGATAGGTCCCCAGCGAGGTATGGGCGGCCATGGTGATTCCCGTCGCCGCGCAAACCCGCGAGACTTCCTCCACCCCGATGGAGTAGCTCAGGGTGTCGGTGCCGCCGCCTCCCCACTGCTCAGGGAAAGGCATTCCCATCAGGTTGAGGTCGGCCATCTTGCGAACCGTCACCCAGGGGAACTCGCCGGTCTCATCTATGGTTTTCGCCAGGGGGGCGACCTCGGTCAGGGCAAACTTCCTGACCATTTCGCGTATCATCTTGTGCTCTTCGCCAAGCTGCATTGCCTTACCTCCTGGTTGGTCCCGCGGCCCGCCAAATGGGTCCGGCGCCCGGCGGCCCAAGCCGCCCGAGCCCGGCCCTTTCAGGCGCGCGAGGCCACGGCATTCTTGATGTAGTCCACGATCTCACCGGTCGGGGTTCCCGGGCCGAAGACCTCGGCTATCCCGGCCCGCTTGAGCTCCTCGTAGTCCTCCTGTGGAATGATGCCGCCCGCCACAACAAGCTTGTCCCCCGCGCCCTGAGCCCTCAAGAGCTCCACGACCTTGGGGAAGAGCGTCAGATGCGCCCCCGAGAGAATGCTGAGGCCCAGGACGTCGACGTCTTCCTGAATCGCCGCCTCGACAATCATCTCCGGCGTCTGATGGAGGCCGGTGTAGATCACTTCCATCCCGGCGTCCCGCAAGGCGCTGGCGACCACCTTCGCCCCCCTGTCGTGGCCGTCGAGCCCCGGCTTCGCGACCAGTACCCGTATCTTGCGCGCCATGTCTACCTCCACGCCTCAGTAAATGATCGGTTCTCGGTATTCCCCGAACACCTGCCTCAGGGTCTCTATCATCT
This sequence comes from bacterium, assembly GCA_049288275.1. GTDB lineage: Bacteria > Arandabacterota > Arandabacteria > Arandabacterales > Arandabacteraceae > JBAQHK01. The sequence continues at coordinate 5,316 of JBAQHK010000203.1, forward strand.
CGCCTTCAGTGCAGTATGCGCGTGCGCAGTCCAGGATCCTCGGCATCAGATTGTCCGTGCCGCGCGCCGCCCGCTCGAGTTCCTTGAGCGTGGAGGCCGCCGCCAGATTGTCGCGCTTCTCGCGAAGGCTCTTCAGGGACCGGGCCTGATCCGCCTCCACCGTCGGGTCGACCTTGAGAATGTCTATGTCCAGGTCACCCTCGTCCATCACGTAGTCATTGACCCCGACAACGATCTTGGTCTTGGCCTCGATCTCCCTCTGGTAGCGATACGCGGCATCCGAGATCTCCTTCTGGAAGAAGCCCATCTCAAGAGCCTTCACCACTCCGCCCAGGCTTTCCACCTTCTTGAAATAGGCCTCGGCCTCCCGTTCCAGGCTGTCGGTCAGGTGCTCGACGTAGTAGGAGCCGGCCAGGGGATCGATGGTGTTGGCCACCCCGGTCTCACAGGCCAGAATCTGCTGGGTCCTCAACGCTATCTGCACCGCCTTCTCGCTGGGAAGTGCCAGGGTCTCATCCATGGAGTTGGTGTGAAGCGACTGGGTGCCCCCCAGGGCCGCCGCCATTGCCTCGTAAGCGGTGCGAACGATGTTGTTCTCGGGCTGCTGCGCGGTGAGCGTACAGCCGGCGGTCTGTGTGTGGAACCGCAACAGGAGCGACTCCCGCTTCTTGACCCCGTACTTGTCCCTCATGGTGCGCGCCCAGATGCGCCGCGCCGCGCGATACTTGGCGATCTCCTCGAAGAAGTCCAGGTGCGAGTTGAAGAAGAACGACAGCCGCGGCGCGAAGGCGTCCACGTCAAGCCCAGCCTTGATCCCGGCCTCCACGTAGGCGAAGCCGTCGGCGAGTGTGAACGCCAGCTCCTGGGCGGCGGTGGACCCCGCCTCCCGTATGTGATAGCCGCTTATGGATATGGTGTTCCACTTGGGCACGTGGTCCGCCGCGAAGGCCATGATGTCGGTGATGATCCGCATGGAGGGCACGGGCGGGAATATCCACGACTTCTGGGCTATGTACTCCTTCAAGATGTCGTTCTGAATGGTGCCCCTCAGCTTCTCCGAGGCCACGCCCTGCTTCTCGCCCACGCAGATGTAGAAGGCCAGGAGGATCGACGCCGGGGCGTTTATGGTCATGGAAGTCGACACCTTATCCAGCGGGATGCGGTCGAAGAGAACCTGCATGTCTTCCAGGGAGTCTATGGCCACCCCGCACATGCCAACCTCGCCGTGGGCTCTGGGGTGATCGGAATCGTACCCCATTATCGTGGGCAGGTCGAAGGCCACCGAGATCCCGGTCTGCCCCCTGTCCAGGAGAAAGTGATAGCGTTTGTTGGAGTCGGCCGCGGTGCCGAAGCCCGAGAACTGGCGCATGGTCCAGAGCCTCTCGCGGTACATCGTGGCGTGGGGGCCGCGGGTGAACGGGAACTCGCCCGGGAACCCCAGGTCGCCCTGGTAGTCCAGCGCCGGCACGTCCGCCGGCGTGTAAAGCGGCCTGATCCGCCTGCCGGAAGGATTGGTCACCTCGGCCCGGCCGCAGGAAGATTCAGCGAATCTCGCTTCCCAGTCGCGCCGGCTCTTCTCGATCGCGTCCAACTGGTTCTTGTCGAAAAGTCCGCCCATCACTGTCCCCCTATCTCCGATATGATCTCGCGCGAGGCCTGCCGGGGCGTGAGGCCCCCGCTCATGACCTTCCCGACAAGGGTTTCCAGGCGCTCCAGCCTGCCGGGGCTCCAGACCCTGCTGCGGAGTTCGGCCTCCACCACCCCGCGAATGGTCGCCTCCACGTTGGAGCGGCGATGCGCCTCGAGCATGCCCGAGACGTCGAGGAACTCCCTGTGCTCCTGGATGGCGTCGCGAAGTTCCACCATTCCCTCCCCGCGCGAGGCTATGGTCTTCAAGACCGGAACGTGCCACGCCGGGACCGCGTGGGCCGATCCCACGCCGCCGGCCCCCGGCCCCCTCATCTCCAACATCGCCCGGGTCTCAGTCGCTATTCGGTCGGCTCCCTCACGATCGCTCTTGTTGATCGCGATTATGTCCGCGATCTCCATGAGCCCCGCCTTCATCGCCTGGACGCTGTCGCCGGACTCGGGAACGATCACCACCACCGTGGTGTGGCAGGCCTCGGCGATGTCCAGCTCACACTGGCCCACCCCGACGGTCTCGGTGATCACGAAGTCGTTGGCGAAGGCATCCATCACGTCGGCTACGTCACGGGCGGCCTCTGCCAACCCGCCCAGCGAGCCTCGGGTGGCCATGCTCCGCACGAAGACCCCGGGGTCACATCCGATGTCCTGCATCCTGATGCGATCTCCCAACAGAGCCCCACCGGTGAAGGGGCTGGTGGGATCGACCGCAATCACGCCCACTCGCGCCTCGCCGGCGCGCAGAACCTTGACCAGGCTTGCGACCAGCGAGCTCTTGCCCGCGCCCGGGGGTCCGGTGATGCCTATCCTGTAAGCCCTGCCGGTAGCCGGGAAGATGCGGTCCAGTATTTCCGCGTAGCCGTCGTCGCGGTTTTCCACCAGAGTTATGATTCTTGAGAGCGCCGCCCTGTCGCCGGCCAAGAACCGTCTGAGAAGGTCTTCGATTGAGCGCAAGTTATAGGCTTCCCCGGTACCGTCAGTACTCGATCCCCTCACGCGCCTCCCTGCCGGCGGCGTAGTGGTGTTTGACTTCCCTCATCTCGGTCACCAGATCGGCGATCTCCAGGATCTCAGGCGGGGCATACCGTCCGGTGAGAATCACCTCCATCGCCCGAGGCCGCTTTCCGACCAGGCCCAACACGTCCTCAAGCTTGACCAGCCCGTAGTCAACCGCCACGTTGATCTCATCCAGGACGAGCATGTCAAGCTCGCCGTCCGCCATCGCCTTCGCGGCAAGGTCCATGCCTTCGGCGGCCAGCCTCAAGTCTTCCTCGGAAGGCTGGTACTTCTTGACGAACGTGGGGAGCCCGGACTGGATGATCTTCAGGCCCGGCACCGCGCCGGCGATCATAACCTCTCCGTAGCTGGGTGAGCCCTTCATGAATTGGATCACAAGCACCTTGAGGCCGTGCCCGCAGGCGCGCAGAGCCTGCCCCAGGGCCGCGGTGGTCTTGCCCTTGCCGTTGCCCGTATAGACCTGGACGATCCCTTCCTTCAGAGGCATTCCCTGACCCTCGAGATGGTGGCAAGTAAGCCTGAAGCAAGCATCTAACCAGAAGAATCTATACTAGCCGAGCCCCTGGTGTCAATTGCTTTTGGCCGTCGGGAAACGGGGTCAGAAGGAGGACACGAGCAGGGTCGGGAGGCCCGGGGACGCCGCCCGGTACAGGGTCAGCGCGTCGTCCGGGGCCAGCCTTATCTTGAGGCGCTCGCCGCCGAAGGGCCGCCGGACGGCCTCTATCAGGCCCATCCCGAAGTTCTTGAACTTGCTCCTGGGCTCGCCCTGAACGTCGGTCCTGACTTCGAGCACCACGTCCCAGCCCCAGGCCAGCTCGAACCTCTCCGGGATGTCGCGCTGGAGCAGCTGGGGGTCGGCCTTGACCACCTCGCCCACAATGGCCAGGATCGAGTCCGGCGTCTTCTCCTTGGCGGCGAAGAGGTACCTGGAGGCAACCATGCGAACCAGATCGTCATCGTCGCCCTTGAACCGCCTGCCGAAGGCGCCGATTCCCGCCGAGTCGGGGACCGCAACCTGCATGCGGGCGTTCCATACCGCCGCGCCCTTCATCTTGAGCACCACTTCCAGCCGATCCAGATCGATCACCATGTAGGTGCTGCCGGTCTTTGCCAGGGCAAGCTCAAGCTGGGTCTGCCGGTACTCCGCGGCGCCCCGCTCGGCATCCCAGGGTTCGGCCGGCTTGGCCTTGCCGGCCGGCTGCCTGCGGTCCTGGCAGAGGGCGGCACCTGCCGCGAGGATTGCCAGAGCCAGGCCGACAGCGAGCACAGCGTTGGTCCTAGAAGACATAGACTGGAGTCCCAACGGTCACCATCTGGAAGAGCTTCTTCAGGTCTTCGTCTCCCACGCGGACGCATCCGTGGGTCACGCTGACCCCGAGCAGGCGCTGGTAGATGGTGCCGTGAATGAAGTAGCCGTTGCCGAAGCCCATGGCATACTCGCCGAGCATGGCGTCGTCATAGCGCTCGCTCTCGTCCTTGGGTATGGCCTCTTCGTCTTCGATGAATGCCCAGTCCGGTTTGCGCCACCAGGGGTCAACCAGCTTGCTGTTGACCTTGAATACCCCCCGCGGCGTACTGAATACCCACTTGCGGCCGCTGGTGGAGTCCGCAAGCTCGCCGCCGGAGCCGGTCGAGCACACGGCCTTCAAGAGGATCTGGTCCTGGTTGCGGTAGTAGATCAGGTTGGCGTGAGTGTCTATCACTATGTAGTTCTTGGGCGGCTTGAGCTTGGCCAGATCGGCGCGCGCGCGATTGAGCTCGGCCTGGGCCTGCTTGGGATCGGCCGGCAGTTGGGCCGCCAGAGCCGGTTTGAGATAGTCCACCTCGGCGGGCACGACGTCGCTGCGAGGAGCGGTGATCCGGAAGACAACCAGCGCGAGCGCCGCCACCGCGGGCAGGATCAAGAGCCAGAGCCACCGTTTCACGGCCACCTGTCCGATCTCCTCACTATCGTGACCGGCGTCCCCACCGAGACACGGCGCATCAGACCGTCCATGTCCCGGTCGGCAAGAGCGATGCAACCGTCGGTCCAGTCCTGGCCCCTGCCGCCGGAGCCGTGTATCTCGATCAGGGCGCCGATCTTGGCGTACCTGGATATCACGCCCTTGCGCTTGTTTTCCGCGAACCGGCGCTTGTCAAGATCGTTGGGATAGTTGATCAGCAAGGCCTTGTAGTACTTGCTGCGGTTCTTCACCGCCGTGATTACGTATGTTCCCTCTGGCGTGGCGCCGTCACCCTGAAAGTACTTCTGCTCGGCGGAGTTCCAACCCAGATCGCACCTGTAGGTCTGGACGATCTTGCCGCCGTTGACAAGATAAGCCTTGTGGGCCGACTTGTCCACAATCACCGCCGCGCAGCCGTTGTCGCGAGATCCGGCGACGGTATCCTCAACCCAGTTTCTCCAGACCGAGATCTTGCCCTTCTCGTTGTTCACTACCTCGGCCATCGCCTCGACCGCCTGCCGAAGGGACGCCTTGCCCTTTTCCATGCTGCGCATCGACTCCTCGTACTCTCCCTTGTTGATCAGGAGCCAGCCGGTCCGGAGCGACAACTCGGCGCCCGCCCAGTGGCGTTCGGCCGAGAAGTTGGTGAGCGTCCCGTCCAGGGCCTCGCGGCAGAGCTCCAGCTCCTCCTCGAGATGGTCGTACTCGAAGCGGGCCAGCGAGTCCAGAGAGCGAATTCGCCCCTGAGTCTGCTCGCCGGCCTGGACCGCAAGCGCCAGGCCCCGGGCGATCAGGGTGTCGGCCTCTTCGTAGTCCCTCAACAGGGCCGGCCTGCCGTTCTGATAGGCCATCGCCATCTGGCCGGCATTGAGGGTGCTCTCGGCGGCGCAGTAGGTTGCGCTGCAGTACCTGATGGCCCCGGCCACCGCGGCGCGATCAAGCGCGCAGCGCGCGTTGCTCAGCACCCCGAGCGGAGGATCATCGCGCTGGTAAAGGAAGAGGGCGAGGACAAAGGCCGCCGACGCGGCAATCGACCCGATGACTATCAGTGGTCTCGATCTGAACTTCAAAAACCCACCCTGGGACGTACATAAAATCTGCCGCTGGGGCCACCACTCGGGACGGCCCCAGCGACAGGAAAGAGTTGACTACGCAGGGAAACTGCTACTTCTTCACTCCGCGAGCCTTGTCAATCTCCGCTATGACCATGTTGGCCTTCTGCATCATGGCCTCGAGCTTCGCCTTGGCGGCCTTGTACTTGCCGTTGGCGAAATCGGCGTTGGCCTCGTCAAACTGGCCCTGCGCCGCCGCGAGATCGGTCTTGATCAGCTCGATGTCGGCCTTGCTGCCCTTGCCCCTCGGAGCCTTCTTCAGCGCTTCGTTGGCGGAGTCGAGCAGAGCCTTGGCCTGGGTCATCATGTCGGTGACCTCGACCCGGACGCGCTCCTTCTCCTGGGCGGCCTTGGTCGCAGCCTCGTTGGCAAGCGACTGGGCACGGATGAACATATCCTTGGACTTGCCGTAGCTTCTGAAGAGCACGAACTTGCCGTCGGCTTCCTTCTTCAGCGCCATGGCGGCATTCAGGGTGTCCTGAGCGACGCGATAGGCGTCAAGCGCGTAGTCCTGAGCCTCTGCCATCCTCGCGGCATCGAGCGCCTGGTTGGCAGTCGAGATTTCCTGCTCGGGCGGCTTGCTGCAGCCGACAACGGTCAACAGAGCGAATACCGCGACAACAACACCTGCTTTCCTTAACATTTCCTTGTTCCTTCCTGCCGGCCTGAATGCCCGTCTGGCTAAGAAGTATCGACAGAAGCCCGGCATGCTTTGCTGTCACCTTCTTGGCCGTTCTTCCTTACTGCCTCTACTGCCTGCTAAGCCGTGCGCACTCGCTATGGTATGCCAGCCTTATCGATTTCGACGCTCGATCTGTCAAAACCACCTCCTCGCACAACGCTGGCCAAGCGCGATGAGCGTCCGGTTGGATCAACACATACCTTCTGCGCTATTCTCACCTCTGCCCCGCCCCAGGGGGGCGAAGGCCAAAACCAATAAAGTAAGGACACATACATCCCGGCCTGGCTGTACGCATCCCGTCTACGGCCCTGACTCCACTCCAAGCCCCAGGAAGACGGGCAACGTCCCGCCTTCTCTGGAATCTCGCGCAGGAAGGTAGAACCTACCCCGGGCGAGACTAGCGACAAATATACGGTTCCTTTCCCGGCTGTCAAGAGAATTCTAGCGAAAACCCAGCAGGCCTATGGCGTCCGACCGGTACCGGAAGGGGGCCTGGAAGTCCGCTGAGGTCCCGAGCCGCTGCTGGGTTCGCGTGAAGTTGAAGCCCCAGCGCGACTCTCCCAAGCCCGCCTGGCTAAGGGCGGCGAGCGGCAGGGCCATCTCCACCATCCAGCGATCGGGGGCGATCCTGGCCTTGACCTCGACCGTCGCGTCCCAGGCCACGTCGGCCACGTAGGTGCCCAGAGGGCATATCTCCACCCTGCGGTCAAAGACCGTGCCCAGGGGGTTGACCGATACCTGGTAGAACACCTCGGACTCAGCCGGCGGCTCAAAGAGCAGGGTCACTGCGTCGTCCTCGGCGGCGAAAGCGTCCCGCTCTCGCGCCGCGGCGCCCAGGCTTCCCACGTCCCGGTCAAAGCACTCCACCCCGACGTAGACGCGCGTGGAATCGTAGCAGAGCCGGAGCACGGTGGAATCAGCCGGAGAGCGGCCGCCCATGGGCCCGAAGAACCTGGTCTCGGCGTGTTGCTTGCGCCACAGATCCTCGTCCATGAAACCGTCGATCCTCGGCGGGGCATCGACGTAGCCAGCGTAGGTTGCACGCTTTACATTGAGAGGCTTGGTGACCTCCAAGACCCGGCCCTCGCAGCATGGCAGGTCTATCTCCAGGGCGGGCACAGGGAACAGCGACCCGTCGCACCGCACGAAGGCGGTCAGCGTGCCGGTCTCTCCGGGAGGAACCTCGAGGTAGTCCCTCATCGGCTCGACGGCCCAATCCCCCCTAAGCACCCACGCAACGGTATCGGTGAGGGTGGCCTCGCCTGGATTGTCCACGGTCACCGTGACCTGCCCGGTCCCCGACATGTCGAAGCCGTAGGCTATGAGTTCGCTCAGCCTTACCGAGCCGGCCTCCACTCGCGCCATCGCAAGGGCGTCGTCATAGGTGACGATATCGGTCGGCGTGAAGATTCCCGGCTCCACCAGCCGAACCGAGAAGGAGTCGCCCCTCACCCGGCCCAGCAGATAGGAGTAAAATGAACCGCGCGCCCTGCCTCCTCCGGGAAGTGACCCGCCCGAGCTGGACATGGCGAAGTACTCGATGGAGTCGCGGACGGTATGAAAGTACCTGTGGTAATGCCCGGTGAAGACCGCCTTCACGGGATAGGACCTGAAGATCTCGTGAAGCTCGTTGGTCCGCCCGGAGGAGAAATCCTCGCACCAGAACGGCTTGTGATAGAAGACGAAGATGCCGCCGGACGTCTTCGAGACCTCCAGCACCCGCTTGAGCCATTCGATCTTCTCGCGAGGCACCGCGTCGCCCCTGTTGAAGTTGGCGACGTCCAGGATTACGAAGACCTTGCCCATGAACCGGAAGAACCTGTCGGGCCCGCCGAAGCGGCGCCGGAATATCGCCTGGCTCTGGCGGTCCCAGGCATCGTGGTTGCCCGGGGTGAGATAGTACTGGATGCCCGTCGCGTCCATCATGGAGGCGAAATCGTCCCACTGGCGCTCGACCGCGGAGGAATCCGAAGTGTAACCGTCGATGTGATCGCCGACGGTCACTATGAAGTCCGGCCCCAGCTGGGAGACCTCGGCGAGGATCCTCTCGTACTCACCATCCTCGGGCGAGGCGGTCCTGTCTCCTATCACGGCGAAGGTGAACTGGGGCTCCCGCTGGCCCCAGGCCGCTCCCGCGAGGCACGCGGTGATGCACACGGTGATGCACGCCGCTGCAAGCGCTGGCGCGCCGGCCCGGCCAAGTCGATGTTGCGCACGCATGGGGTGTATGGTAATGTTGTTGGGATTGACTTTCCAGTGAATTCTGGTTAGGTTGGTTGCTGATTTGTCGTACGGAAACCGGGGGTTGAAACAGTTGAAGTACTGGAGAAAGCCTCTCGACGCGGACACCATAGAGGTTCCGCGGGGGAGGATTCATGTCCTGCGCGAGCTCTGCAAGGGCTGCGGATTCTGTGTCGAGTATTGTCCCCGCCGCGTCCTGGAACTGTCCGAGGGGTACAACAAGAAGGGCTATCACACGCCCGTTGCCGCGAGAATCGAGGATTGCGTGAGCTGCGGGCTGTGCGAGCTTATCTGCCCTGAGTTCGCAATATACGCGACGTTAATCGATGAGCAGGGAGCCGAAAAGCCCGTTTCGTCGGTCAAAGCGGCGGGCGCCGGTGGCAAGTCGGAGGTATGACACTTGGCTAGAGACAGGCGGGTAATGGTCGGGGAGCATTTCATGACCGGGGATCACGCCTGCGCCGAGGGAGGACTGGCGGCAGGCTGTTCCTTCTTCGCGGGCTACCCCATCACCCCGTCCACTGAGATAGCGGAGCGTATGTCGGAGCGCCTGCCACAGGTCGGCGGCGTCTTCATCCAGATGGAGGACGAGATAGCCTCCATGAACGCCATCCTGGGAGCGGCCTGGGGCGGCTGGAAGACCATGACCTGCACCTCCGGGCCCGGCTTCAGCCTGATGATGGAGAACCTGGGCCTGGGACTGGTGCTTGAGACCCCCGCGGTGCTCGTCAATATCCAGCGCGGCGGCCCCTCCACGGGCCTTCCCACGCTCGTGGGACAGGCGGACATGATGCAGGCAAGGTGGGGCACGCACGGTGACTACGAGATAATCGCACTGTGTCCCAGTTCCCCGCAGGAGCTATTTGACCTTACGGTCAGAGCGTTCAATCTCGCCGAAGAGTACCGCATGCCGGTGCTGGTGATGGGAGACGAAAGCGTCGGGCACATGAGCGAGAAGGTGGTCATACCGCCCGCCGACAAGCTCAAGGTCGTGCCTCGCAATTTCACCAAGAAGAAGCCCGGCGAGTATTGGCCGTACGAGTTCGGCGCCGATGAGATCCCCGAGATGGTCAAGGCCGGTGACGGTTACAGGATCCACGTGACCGGTCTCACCCACGACAAGCGGGGCTACCCGATCATTGATGCGCACACTCAGGACTGGATGGTCAGACATCTCAAGAACAAGATCATTAAGAACAGACACAAGATCATAGACGTGGAGGAGACCAATCTCGAGGACGCCGACGTGTGCGTGGTCTCTTACGGCATCTCCGCCAGGGTGAGCCACCGGGCGATGGAGCTTGCCCGGGACGCGGGCATCAAGTGCGGGATGCTGAGACTCGTGACCGCCTGGCCCTTCTGCGAGGAGAAGATCCGCGAGCTGGCCCGGCGGGTCAAGGCCTTCGTGGTGGTGGAGATCAACTTCGGGCAGATGTCGCTCGAGGTGGAGCGTTGCGCGTGCGGCAAGTGCCCGACCTATCTCGTGCCCCACGCCGGCGGCGACATTCACGATCCCGAGAAGGTCTTCGAGGCAATCAGGGAGGCCGTGAAATGAAGAAGTCAGTCAAGGAACCCACAACCGTCTTCGAGACCGATCTCAGGATCCATCCGATGGCGCATTACCTGAGGATGGACAGAATGCCACACATCTGGTGCTCGGGCTGCGGGTTGGGCTCTTCGATGACCTGCTTCATAATGGGCCTGCAGGAATCCGGCATAGACGAGAAGAGAGTGGCCGTGGTCTCGGGGATAGGCTGCACCGGGCGCATGGCCGGCTACCTCAACCTGGACTCGTTCCATACCACTC
>JBAQHK010000204.1:0-1795 GCA_049288275.1 bacterium
GAATTGTTGAGGCTTCAACTTTCGAGCCAAGTTTACAAGCTAGATTTCCTGAGATTAGATCTTTTGCAGGTCAAGGTGTAAAAAACGCAGGAGATGTAATTCGTTTTAGTGTTTCTCCTTCTAATGGTCTAAGTGCTATTATTCGTTCAGTAGATTCACAAGAAACATTCATTATTGATCCTTATTCAATGGATTATAAAACATTTATTGTTTTTGAAAAATCTAAATCAAATAAGCAATCTGGTTTTATTTGTTCAACTGAAGATGCTGTTAAAGAATTTGGTCCAACTCTTGAAAAATCAGGAAATAGTATTTTAAATAATGCTGATGATGCCAATTTAAGAAGATTCAGAATGGCGCAATCATGTACTGCTGAATACTCAAATTATTTTGGAGCTACTAGTGCGGCACAAGTTAATTTAGTTTTAGCTGCTTTCAATGCAACTTATACAAGATGCAACGCTATTTTTGAACAAGATTTTAATTGTACAATGCAATTAATTGCAACAACTACAAATGTAATATATTACGCACCACTTTCTGATCCATATTCAGATGCGGCAGCAGGTTCTGGTGGCGCATGGAATGCAGAATTAGGAGCTACTTTACAAAGTGTAATTGGTAATGCAAATTATGATATTGGGCATTTATTTGGTGCTTCTGGTGGTGGTGGAAATGCAGGTTGTATTGGCTGTGTTTGTTCTGCAGACAATTCTAAAGGTACAGGGTATACATCGCCTGGTGATTCAATTCCAGAGGGTGATTTTTTTGATATTGATTATGTAGCTCATGAAATAGGACATCAATTAGGTGGAAACCATACATGGACACATGGTGGAAATGAAACTACTATTGCTCAAGTAGAACCAGGTTCTGGATCTACAATTATGGGATATGCTGGAATTACTGGAGCAACTGATGTTCAACCACATTCAGATGCTTATTTTCATGCGGTAACAATTCAACAAATTACAAACAACATTAAAGGTAAAACTTGCCCTACAATAGTTAATATAGCAAATGCTATCCCTGTACCTTCTGCTGTTGCTACAAAAACGTTACCAATTGGTACAGCTTTCAAATTAACAGGAACAGCTACTGACGCTAATGCAGGTGATATTTTATCATATTGCTGGGAACAAATGGATGATAATAATGCAGCAACAACTTACCCTTCAACTACAGCAACAACTGGAGTTAGTTTTAGATCATACTGGCCAGAAAATAGTGGTACTAGATATTTCCCAAAATTAGTTGATCATTTAGCCAATGGCGTTAATGGTAATACTTGGGAAAAAGTTCCAACAGTAGGTAGAACAGTAAGCTTTAGAATGACAGTTAGAGACAACAGACCTGGAGGAGGGAATAACGAAAGTGTAAATACAGTTGTTACGTTTGATGCAACAAGAGGTCCTCTTGCGGTTACTTCACAAAATACTACTGGAATAAATTACACACAAGGTTCTACACAAACAGTAACCTGGACAGTTAACAATACTAATTTAATGACAGGAGCAGCGAATGTTAATATTAAATTATCAACAGATGCTGGATTAACCTATCCAATAACACTTCTTGCAAACACACCAAATGATGGTACACAAACAGTTACTATTCCTAATGTATTTGCGCCATATTGTAGAATTTTAATTGAGCCTACTGCAAATGATTTTTATGCTATAAATACTCAAACATTTGCAATTGGTTATACTGTATCACAAGTTTGTAACTCTTATACAGGAACTCCAACTTCGGGAACTATTCCTCAAGGAAGTTATGCAGGATGGTCTATAAA
>JBAQHK010000205.1:0-13665 GCA_049288275.1 bacterium
GGAAGGAAATCGTCGCTTACATAAACATTTCAGCCTGGGGCAAGCTTGCGCTGCTCACGAACGAGTATCTCAAGAAGGGCAGCGCGGTGTTTGTCGAGGGCAGGCTGAAGAGCAGGAGCTGGCAGACCGACGACGGCCAGAAGCGGAGTGCCGTCGAGATCAACGCTGAGAGAATCCAGTTCCTGGATCGCGCGCCCAGGCCGGGAGCTCCCGAAGGGGAGCCGGTGGAGGCCGAGGACATCGGGACCGGCTCCGACACCGACGAAGAGGTCCCTTTCTGAGGGTGGCGGCGGCGCACGGAATCGAGCGCTGAATCGGGGGCCCGGGTGAGGTCTGCCCGGGCTGCACCCGTCAGCGAGGGCTACAGCGGATACGCTAACTGGAGGTAGTAGATGCCGAGGGAAGAACGACGACGGAGGAAGGTTTGCAGGTTCTGTGCCTTTGAGGAAGCGATGATCGACTACAAGGACGATCGCAGGCTCTCGCGCTTCATAACCGATCGCGGCAAGATCGTTCCCCGCCGGATCACCGGGACCTGCGCCAAGCACCAGAGGGAGCTGACCAGAGCGATCAAGCGGGCGAGGCACGCGGGCATCATTCCTTTCACCTCGGAACAATTCAGGTAGTACAACTTACGTAGGGGGCCGCCGATGGAACTTATTCTGCTCGAGGACGTGGAGAGCCTCGGTAAGCGAGGGGAAAGGATAGTGGTCAAGGACGGCTACGCCAGGAACTTCCTGCTTCCCCGCAAGCTGGCCCTGCCCGCAAACGACCGCGGCGTCAAGATGATGCAGCAGGTGGAGAAGATGAGGGCCGTGCGGGAGCTCAAGATCCACAAGGAAGCCGAGGAGCTGGCCAAGGCCCTGAACAAGGTGTCTTGCACGGCCGAGGTGCAGGCGGGAGAGGACGACCGGGTCTTCGGATCGGTGACCAGCGCCGACATCTCGGAGCTGCTCAGGGCCCAGGGATTCGACGTGGACAAGCGCAAGGTGATAATCGAGGAGCCGCTGAAGGCTCTGGGGGTCTACACCATTCCCGTCAAGCTGCACCACGACGTTGAGGCCAAGGTCAAGGTGTGGGTGGTCAAGAAGCCTGTCTAGGTCTCCCGCCCGACAAACCTCGGTCCTGACGTCGTCCTGCGGAAGGAGGGTCTGTACGTAATGTCAAGTAGGAGTATGGCCTGGGTCGCGCTGGCGCTCATCGCTGCGCTGGCGATCGCGGGCTGCGCGAAGAAAGAGGGCGGCCAAGGCGCCGCCGTGGCCAAGGTCGGAGGCAAGTCAATCACCGAAGGCGACATGCAGGCGAGACTCCAGGAGATGCCGCCGTTCATGAAGCAGCAGCTCTCCACGCCGGACGGCACCAAGAGGTTGATGGAGGCTCTGATTGAGGAGGAGCTTATATATCGGGACGCGGTCGCGATGGGGCTGGACAAGGCCGGCGAGTTCAAGAAGGAGTTGGAGCGCACCAGGCGCGACATGCTTATCAGGGAGTACTACGACAAGGTGGTCGAGGCCAAGTCCAACCCCTCGGACGCCGAGGTCGAGGAATACTACGCGGCCAACACCAAGGAGTTTGTGGTCCCCGAGAACGTGACCGCCCGCCACATACTGGTGAAGACCCGGGACGAGGCGGCGCGATTGCGCGGACAGATCGAGCGGGGGACGGACTTCGCCGATCTCGCCGGCAAGTACTCGTTGGACGCCTCATCCAAGACAGCGGGCGGCCTGATCGGAGGGCCGATCCAGAGGGGCGGTACGGTCAAGGGGCTGGGCGCGCTCCCGGAGCTGGTGGCAGCGGCCTTCGATCTCAAAGAAGGCGAATTGAGCCAGCCGATCAAGACCGGCAAGGGCTTTCATCTGGTTCGGGTGGAGAAGCGGGTCGCGGAGAGCACCAAGAGCCTTGAGGAAGCCAAGCCGGACATAGTGGCCAAGCTGCAGTACTCCAAGCGGAAGACCGTGCGTGAAGAGACCATCAGCCAGCTGAAGAGCAAGTACAAGGTGGCCTACATGACGGAGGCCGAGGCAGCGCCTGCCGCGAAGACTCCGGAGGAGTTCTTCAAGCTGGCCAGCGAGGCGACCAATCCGGCTGAGAAGATAAAGCACTACCAGGAGTTCCTGCGGAAGTTCCCCAAGAACGAGAGGGCCTATGAAGCCAAGTTCATGATCGGCTTCACCCAGGCCGAAGAACTCAAGGATTACGACAAGGCCGAGAAGACCTTCAAGGAATTCATGGCGGAGTACCCCGCAACCGATTTGAGCGACGACGCCCAGTGGATGATGGCCAACATGCGCTCGGGCAAGGAGCCCGATCTTTCTGGAGGCGGCAACTGAGCCGCGGCCCGCGGCGCAAGACGAGCGGTGGTGTCGCATGACGAGGGAAGCCAACAGCACCATTGAAGTCAAGGTGTGGCGCCTGGCGCTCGACGGGAGGACCGACACCCCCGTGGTGATACTCCAGGAGACTGCGGGCAAGCGGGTGCTGCCGATCTGGATCGGGCGGTCCGAGGCGCGGGCGATCGCCATGGAGATGGCGGGGCAGAAGTTCCAGAGGCCTCTTACTCACGATCTGCTGAAGACCGTGATCGAGGGCCTGGAGGGGGCGGTCTGCAGGGTGGCGATCACCGAGCTCAGGGAGAACACCTTCTTCGCCAAGCTCTTCATTGAGAAGGGCGATGAGATCATAGGTGTGGACGCGAGGCCCAGCGATTCGATAGCTCTGGCGTTGAAGACCAAGTGCCCGGTCTTTGTCGCCGAGGAGCTGTTGCGCGAGCCCACCACCGAGGAAATGAGCGACGACGAGCGTGCCGAGGCCCTGAGAAGATACCTCGACGAGATGAACCCCGAGGACTTCGGCAAGTTTCCGCTGTAGGACCTGGCCGCCGCCGGCGGCCGGCGACCGCTGGAGCCGAGTTTGACCGACGTAAGGGAATTCCTCAAGTGCAAGCCCGCAACCGGCGCCAACGTCTTCGTGGCGCCCACGGCGTTTCTGGTGGGCAGAATCGAGATCGGCGACTACGCCAGCGTGTGGCCGGGGGTCTCGGCCCGGGCCGATGTCAACATCATCACCGTGGGCAGGCGAACCAACATCCAGGACAACTCGGTGCTGCACGTTGACACCGACGCTCCGCTTCACATAGGCAGCGACGTCACCGTCGGTCACGGGTGCATACTCCACGGGTGCGCCGTGGAGGACCGTTGCCTGGTGGGAATGGGATCGATCGTGCTCAACGGGGCGATCATCGGCCACGACTCGGTGATCGGGGCGGGCTCGGTGGTGAGGCAGGGTGAGGTGGTCCCGCCGCGAACTCTGTGGCTTGGAGTGCCTGCGAAGCAGCGGCGTGGCCTGACCAGCGAGGAGGTGGCGGCCATCGTGGCGTCCGCGAAGCACTACTCGGAGTTCGCCCTGGAGTACCTGAGGTCCCTGCGCTGATCCCGATATTTGTGGCGCGGCCTGCGCGCGGCGCCACCCGGGTCAGTCCAACCTGACCGCCGCGAAGTCGGCTCCCGGCTCGAGCTCCAGTGACCTCGCCGCACCTGACGCCGACAGCGTCTCCAGGATGTGAGGTCCCGCCTCTATCATCGCGAAGGTCACCTCTCCCGCGGCATCGGTCACAGCTTCGAGCGCCCCGTCCAGAGTGACCAGACAAGCGGCAGCCGGCCGACCGCCCTCCGTCACCCTGACCGCCAGCGACGTCGTCGAGGCCCTGTCTACGCCCAGGAATCTCACCACAGCGCACATCAGGGCCTGAGCCGCGCGCCACACCTCGGCGGCCGGGACTTCGGCACCGGTCTCGCCCGCGGGAGCGTCTGCTCCCAACTCCACTCGGATCGCCGGACAGGTGGGCTGCTGAATCATGTAGTCGGCAGTCTCGGCTATGTTGACTTCGCCGCCGAGGGCGAGCTCGATCTCTTCGGCCACAAGCTTCGCCATCGCCTGGCCCGCCGCGCTCTCGGGATAGTGGCCGACCGAGGCCGGCGAGGCCTGAAGGTCGGCGCCTGCCGGAGACGCGATCGAGACCAGGACTGCCGGCCCGAAGGCCTCGGCGCGCTTCAGCCTGGTTTCGTCGGTGACCGGTTCCTCGCCCGAGGTGGTGAGGTCCGCGCGGATCCCGGCCGCTTCCAGCAGATCGCGCAGCTTGCGCGCCACCGCCAGATTGAAACGCCGGGCTGGGAGCTCCGGGACGGCGTCTATCATCACGCCGCGCGAAGGGTCGAGCGCCCCGTAAAGCCGGCGAAGCCGCACCACCGGGTGTTCGCCGGGCGCGAGGTCCGCGCGGCCCCTTGTGAAACCCCGCCTGAAGACCGCGAGTCGTGAAGGCACGGGCTCGCAGGAGAGCAGGAAGAAGCCCTGGTCGTCGGTGTCGCCGACAAAGTCGCCGGAGTGATCGCCGCGGACCGATGCGCCCGCAACCGGTCGTCCCTCCGGGTCGGTCACGAAGCCCGAGACGTAGGCCCGAGGCTGCCCCATCTGCGGCGGCGCGGTCACCTCAAGCGCGACCGAGGTCTCGAGGCTCCGGCAGCGCGCCGCGACCGTCGCCCCGTACGGAAGGTCCCTGCCGGCGTAAATCGCGGCCTGGCCCGCGCGGGTGAACCGGGTCAGGCTTGCCGCGGCGGCGCCTCGCGATCGCCACGAGAAGAGCACCGGCGTGGAATCCGCGACCGGGTTGCGGTTTCGATCGAACGCCAGAGCTGTGATTCGCTGAGGATCGGCGCCGTCTGCGACCGGCGGCTCCACACGCAGGGTCAGCGTTTCGGGCTCGATGTCGATCTGGAATTCGGCGGCCGCCTCACGGCTTGCGTTTCCGGTGACCGCCCTCGCCCGGGCGGAAACCAGATGCAGGCCGCCGGCCAGATGGTCGGCGGGAAGGGCCGCGAAGCGATTGGCGCCCACCGCCGCTAGCGCCAAGGCCTCGCCGTCCAGGCGGAGATCCACGGTGGCCGGGTCGATCACCGTGCCGGCGTCGAAGCCGACTTCGATCGCGGGCCGAGTGTCCGGCGAGTCCGCTCGGCTGCAGCCCGACGCACCCAGGGCGACAACCCTGGGCACTCCGCGCGAGAAGTAGTCGGCCAGCGCAATCAAGTAGGTCGCAGCCTCGATCCTCAGGTTGTCCTGGGATCGCAGGCTGGCTTCTATCCGGGGATTGGTTATGAACGAGGGCTCGCACAGCACCGCCGGGGCAACCGAGTTACGGAGCACGTGATAGTTGCCGCCGATCACGCGCGCCTTGTCTTCGCCGAGATTGCGGCTGAGGTGCGTTGCGATCGCCCGCGCTGCGTCCAGCGACGGCCCGTCGTCCCAGACCCTGTAGTAGACCTGGATCTCGTTGAACTCAGGGTCGTGCTTCAGGTCCGCGTTGTGGTGGAGCGACATGAAGACGTCCGGATCGGCGCGGTTGGCGATCTCCACGCGAGCCCTGAGATCGTCCCGCAGTCGCAGCGAGTCGCCGCCCACGAAGTCCAGGTCGGAATCTCGAGTCAGGGTGACCCGGGCTCCGGCCTCCCTGAGCATCTCTCCAAGACGAAGCGCAACTGCGAGGTTGACGTCTGCCTCATCCAGACCGCTGGGACCTCGCGCGCCTCTGAAGACCCCTCCGTGCCCGGGATCGATCACAATCCTGGCGTCCTTGAGGCCGGAGAAGTCGATACTCTCCACCGGTTCGGTCAGGCCCTCGTAGAATCGCTTAGAAGAGGGGGCCGGGCCGTGAGTGCATCCAACGAGGCCGACGAGCACGAGCACCTCCAGGGCTAGCATCAACCTGACCAAGGCGATTTTCTCCTTTAGCTCGCAAAGGGTTATCATCTTTCTATCAGAATGGTGTGAGCGAATTCAACACAATTTATTGTGGTTTATTGACTTGACGGATTTGTGGCATTTTGCTATTTTGGCACAAAACTGGGATAAGCCAGCAAGGGTGAGGTGGAGTGAGGCAAGTTCCAGAAAAGGAAGCAAAAGCGGGGCTTTTGCGGGCGATACCCTCGGTTGAGAGGCAGCTTGCCGACCCATTGATTGTGGCTCTGGCAGGCCGCATGCCCCGATGGATTGTGGTGGACTCGGTGAGAGACGTGCTGGCCCGGCTGCGCCGGGACATATCCGACGGCAGTCTGGCGCGACAGCTGGAACCTGAGGAGATTGCCGACCGGGTGGAGGCGAGGGCCCGCGAGCGCTCGCGGCGCGCGGTAAGAAAAGTGATAAACGCGACCGGCGTGATCATACACACCAATTTGGGAAGATCGCTGTTGGCCGAGCGGGCCGCGGCCGCCGTCGAGGAAGTCGCGCGGTCTTACTCCAGCTTGGAGTTCGATCTCGACCAGGGTCGGCGAACTTCGAGAACCGAGGTCGTTGACGGCCTGGTCGCGAGGATCGTCGGCGCCGAGGACGGCTTCGTGGTGAACAACAACGCGGGCGCGGTCCTGATCGCCTTGAACGCGATCTCCTTTGGAAGAGAGACCGTGGTCTCCCGCGGTGAGCTGGTTGAGATAGGCGGGTCCTTCAGACTGCCCGACGTGATGGACAAGAGCGGCGCGCGCATGGTCGAGGTGGGCACCACCAATCGAACCCGCATCGAGGACTACTCCGCCGCCATCACCGGCGAGACCGCCGCGATCCTCAAGGTGCACCACTCCAACTTCGCCATGACCGGCTTCGTGGAATCTCCGTCTCTTAAGGAGCTCGCCGATCTGGCGCACGCGCGGGGACTGGCGCTGATCGAGGACCTGGGCAGCGGAGCGCTCACCGACCTTGCGAAGTACGGGATTCCCAGAGAGCCCATGCCCCAGGAATCGGTGGCCTGCGGAGTGGATGTGGTGACCTTCAGCGGAGACAAACTGCTGGGCGGTCCCCAGGCCGGTTTGATAGCGGGCAAGCGGGCGCTGGTGGGCGCCATGAAGGCCAATCCCCTGGCAAGGGCGCTGCGCCTGGACAAGATAACCCTGGCCGCGCTGGAGGAGACCCTGAGGATCTATCTCGAGCCCGAGGACGCGCTGACCGAGATTCCCACAATCGCGATGCTCTCGGCGAGCCTGGATGATCTGGAGCGCAGGGCCGACGAGGTCGCGAAGTCGATCTCGTCCGCGGCGCCGGGCGCGCTCGATGTCGGCGTTGCCCGGGCGACGTCCCAGGTCGGCGGAGGCTCGATGCCCACCGTGGAGATCCCTACCTTCGTGGTCGCCCTGGCCTCGAGCGAGCGCTCGGCCGATCAGATGGTCGCGGCCCTGAGGGCGTGCGAAGTGCCCGTGATCGCAAGGATAGTGAACGACCAGGTGTGTCTTGATCTCAGAACCGTTCTGCCCGGTGACGACGCGCTCTTGGGCGCCGAGATCGTCGCGGCGCTGTCAGCGAGGCAGTGAACCATGGAGAGGAGCTGATTCCAGGTGTACGTTAGCAGGATCGAGATGATCGGATTCAAGTCCTTTGCGGAGAAGACCGTGGTGGACCTGGAATCCGGGATCACCGCGGTCGTGGGCCCGAACGGATGCGGCAAGACCAACATCTGCGACGCCATAAGATGGGTGTTGGGTGAGGAGAACGTGAGGCTCTTGAGGGGAACCCGCGCCGAGGACGTGATCTTCGCCGGGACCGACTTGAGGAAGTCCCTGGGCTTCGCCGAGGTCTCGCTGACCGTGTCCGACGTGCGCGACTCCCTCCCGGTGGAATACACCGACGTCACTGTTACCCGCCGCGCCTTCAGATCGGGCGACAGCGAGTTCCTGATCAACAACGTGCCCGTCAGGCTCAAGGACATAGTGGATCTCTTCCTGGGAACCGGTTTCGGCCGGCGCGCTTACTCGGTGATGGAGCGCGACATGGTGGACTGGATCCTGGACGACACCGGCGGCCAGAGGCGCAGGATCATCGAGGAGGCGGCGGGAATCAGCAAGTACAAGGCGCGCCGCAAGGAGACCCAGAACAAGCTGGAACTGACCGAACGGGACCTGGAGAGGGTCCAGGATCTCATAAGCGAGGTGGAGCGCAGGGTGAGGCAACTTGCCCGCCAGGCCGCGAGGGCCCGGCGGTACGAGCGCCTGACGGAGCGGATCACGCAGGTTGAGACCTACGCCTCCGCCAAGGAGTACGGAGATATGCGGGCTCGTCAGGCCGAGGCCCGCGGCCGGCTCGAGGCCATCGACATCGTTGTCGCCGAGCAGGCCGGTCGGATGGCGCTTGCAGAGGCGCAGATAGAGACCGCAAGGCTTGCGGCCGCCGAGGTGGAGAACGATCTCACCGCCCGGGGCAAGACCATCGCCGAGACCACCCAGGCCACGCAGAAGCTCGAGGCCGAGAAGAGCGTCCTTGCCGAACGCGCGCGGGCGCTTGATGAGAAGATCGCAGAGACAGCCAGGGCGCGGGCCGAGAAGCTGGGCCTGGCGGAGGAGAAGCGCAAGCTGGTCGAGGCCAAGGGCAGGGATGGCGAGGAGGCCAGGTCGCGGCTGGTGTCGCTATGCGGGGCCTATCGGGACCTTCAGGCGGAGTACCGCCGCCTGGACGACGACTTGAGGGCCAGGCGGGAGGAATCGGTTGCCTCGGCCAGGAGAAGGCTTGAGGACGTCAAGCACACCATAGACGTCGCCTCGTCTCTCACCGAGGCGCGGGCGAGGAAGCGCCATCTCACGGAGACTTCGGACAAGTCACAGTCAAAACACCAATGGATCACAAATCGGATCGGCGAGCTCAGGGGCGAGATCGAACGAACCGAGGGCGAGATCGGCAGGCTTACCGCCGACCTCGCCGGCGAGGGAGCTCGGCTCGATGAACTCAGCGGGGTGATCACCGAGGTCACCGCAAAGATCGAGCTTATTCGGGCCGAGCTTCAGCGGCTCGCCGAGGAAGACGCCCGCGAGTCCTCGCGGCACGACGTCTTCAAGGAGATCGTGGAGCGCTACGAGGGCTACGAGACCGGGGTCAGGGCTCTGATGCAGGACCGGCGGAAAGGGAGCGGGGTACACGGTGTGGTGGGCGACATCCTGCGCTGCACCGAGCCCAGGTTCGAGCCGGCGCTGGCCACCGCGCTTCACAACTCCCTCCAGTACGTGGTGGTGGACGGCAAGGACCACGCCATTGATTCGGTTCGCCTCCTCAAGGAGGAGAAGAAGGGGCCGGCCACGCTGCTGGTGCTCGACGGCCTTCCCGGCGAGAGGAGCGCGAGCGCCGCGCCCCAAGCCGGCGCCGGCGGTCCCGGGGGCGAAGGCGTGATCGGGCGCATGAGCGACTACGTGGACTGCGACCCCCGCTATCGGGGCGTCGTGGAGTATCTGCTGCGGGACGTCTTCATTGTGGACACCCTGGACCGCGCCTTCTCGCTTTCGCGCCAGGCCACCAACGGAAGCCACGACTTCGTCACTCCCGAGGGCGACGCGGTCCTGAGGGGCAGCATCGTGAGGGCAGGGCAGAACGGCGCTTCGGCGGACGCGCTCTTGGGGCGCCGGCGGAAGCTGGACGAGCTGGCCGGCCGAGTCGAGGCCCTGAGGAGCCTCACGGCCGAGCAGAGCAAATCCTACGAGGAGCTCAAGAGGAGCCTGGAAGCGCTGGAGACCGAATGCCAGTCGAGAAGGCGGGGATTCGAGGAAGCCCGGCGTCCGCTGTCGGACCTGGAGAAGGTGCTGGAGAGCAAGAGGCTGGAGCGGGACTCGCTGGAGCGGGCGGCAGCCGAGTTGGACTCGGAGATCGCCGGCGCCCGCCAGGCGATCGAGGCCGCGTCGGCCGACATAGAGAGGCTCTCGCGGGAGCACGGAGCGCTGCCGGCCGGCCGGCAGGGCGCCCTCTTCGACGAGAAGGTGGAGACCCACGACCAGCTGGAACGCGAGGTCGGCGAGCTTCAGAAGCGGCTGGAGGAAACCAACGCCGAGATGCTGAGGCTTGAAGCCGGAGCGGAGTTCATAGACCAGACCGCCGCTCGCCTCAAGGGCGAGGCCGAGGACCTGGAGAGGGACCTGGCCGCTCTGGCCGGGCGAGAGTCCGAGCTGGCCGCCGCGAAAGTCCGGATCGGCGAGGATCACGATCGCCTGGTCAAAGAGGTCCACGGTCTCCTGGACGTGCTGGCCGACCTGGAGAGCCAGAGGAACAAGGTGATCGAGAAGAAGCGCGAGCTCGACGCCGGCATGGAAGACGCCCGCCGCCGCGTGAAGGCGGTGATGGCCGAAAGGGAGCAGCAACTCGCGGCCAAGCAGGGACTTCAGGCCGAGATCAATCTCGCCGACGTCAAGTGCGACGCCGTCGCCCGGCGCCTGGCCGAGGAGTTCGAGGTGGACATCGCCTCTGTGGATTTCCAGGCGCTCGAGCCCGTTGAAAACTGCGAGGAGGAGCTGGCGAAGCTGAGGAGCCACCTCAGGGATCTGGGCCCGGTCAACCTGGTCGCCCTCGAGGAATTCGAGACCGAGAAGCAGCGCTACGACTTCCTCAAGGCCCAGCGCGACGATCTGACCAAGGCCAGGCAGAGCCTGGACGAGGCCATCCTGCAGATCAACCGGCGCGCCCGCAGCGAGTTCGTGGACATCTTCGAGCAGGTGAGGCGTGACTTCCGCAAGAACTTCCAAACGCTGTTCCAGGGTGGAGACGCCGACCTGAGGCTCGCGGATGAGAACGATCCGTTGGAGTCACCGGTGGAGATCCTCGCCCAGCCCAGCGGCAAGAAGCTGGAGCACATAGGCCTCTTGTCCGGCGGGGAGAGGGCGCTGACGGCCCTTGCCTTCCTGTTCGCCGTCTACTACACCAAACCCAGCCCGTTCTGTCTGCTGGACGAGGTGGACGCTCCGCTGGACGACGCCAACGTCGGCAGGTTCATAAACCTGATGAAGGATTTCTCGTCGAAGACCCAGTTTCTGATGGTCACCCACAACAAGAAGACCATGGAGAGCGCCTCGTGTCTCTACGGCGTGACCATGCAGGAGCCGGGGATCTCCCGCATCGTATCGGTGAAGATGGAGCGGGGCAAGGAAGCGGCTCCCGACGCGTCTCCCGACGCGTCCGCGAACTGACGGCCGGCGAAAGGACTGACCCGTCGTGGTCTTCTCCAAGGGGTTTGAAAGCTTCAAGGCCCGCCTGCGGAAGAGCCGAGAGGCCCTCTCCGGCGGGCTTTCGCGGATCTTGAGTTCGGGCGCGGACCGCGCGCAGATCCTGGAACAGGTTGAGGAGCTTCTGGTCGGCGCAGACGTCGGGGTCCGCACCGCGACCGATATCGTGGAGAAGGTGCGATCGGCCGGAGGGACGGTCGGCGCCGACGCCGTGCGAGACGCGATAAAGGCTGAAGTGGTGGCGATCTTGCGCTCGGCCGAGTCCAAGGCCCAGGCGGGGTCGCAGGCCGCGGGCGCCAGGCCGCGCGTGGTGATGGTGGTCGGCGTCAACGGCACCGGCAAAACCACCACCATAGCCAAGCTGGCCTACCGTTGGCAGGCCGAGGGCAAGACCGTGCTCCTGGCCGCTGCCGATACCTACCGCGCCGCCGCGATCGAGCAGCTCGAAGTCTGGGCCGAAAGGGTGGGGACCCAGGTCGTGAAGCACAAGCTCGGGGCCGACGCGGCCTCGGTGGCCTTCGATGCCTGTTCGGCCGCCAAAGCCCGCGGCACGGACCTGGTGGTGATAGACACCGCGGGTCGGCTTCAGACCAAGAAGAACCTGATGGACGAGGTCGCCAAGATCGTCCGGGTGGT
This sequence comes from bacterium, assembly GCA_049288275.1. Classification (GTDB taxonomy): domain Bacteria; phylum Arandabacterota; class Arandabacteria; order Arandabacterales; family Arandabacteraceae; genus JBAQHK01. The sequence continues at coordinate 11,643 of JBAQHK010000205.1, forward strand.
GGGCAAGGTGGTCGAGGGCGCCCCCCACGAGGTGCTCCTGGTGCTGGATGCCACCACCGGGCAGAACGCGGTCTCGCAGGCCCGGGTCTTCTCCGAGGTCTGCGGCGTCACAGGCATTGTGGTCGCCAAGGTGGACGGCACCGCCAAGGGCGGCATCGTGGTCGCGATCGCCAAGGAACTGGGCATCCCGATCCTCTTCGTTGGCACGGGCGAATCTCTCGAGGACCTCGAGCCCTTCGACGCGGCCGCCTTCGCCGAGGCCCTGCTGGGGTAGGGTGGTCTCGCGGCTGTCAACTTCTGACTTCCATTTGACTTCCTTATGCAAAGTGAATCTGGTTTATACTCCCTGACGTGATATAATCAGGGTTGACAGAGCGTCGTTAGTGTGCGCATGGTATCAATAGAAGCGCCCGACAGTGTCATCTGGGTCATCTGGATGGGGGCTGCGATGCTTCTTGCCAGGCCGGTGCTTGTAAGAGCCTGCACAGCGTTTCTGTTGACGCTGCTGGTTCTTAGCTGCGCCAACGATAACTTCCAAGTCCCGAACATCGCTCCGGTTTCCTCATGGGTGGTCAATCCGCAGACCGGCACTACCGAAACCGCCTTTCAATTCGATGCCTCGGCCTCGTCCGATGCCGAGGACGCAACCTCGGCGCTCGCGGTGCGGTGGGATTGGGAGAACGATGGGGCCTGGGACACCGACTGGTCCGCAGCGAAGACCGCAAGCCATCAGTACGTTACTGCGGGGACCAAGACCATCAATCTGGCGGTGAAGGACACTGATGGCGGAGCGGATGATGCCACCGGCACCGTCGTGGTATCGATGCCCAACGGTGCGCCGGTGGCCTGGTTTGACGTGGCACCTTCATCCGGCACCGTGGACACCATGTTCCACTTCGACGCTTCGGGCTGCTGCGATGCCGAGGACACCGTCGCAGCGCTCGAGGTGCGGTGGGACTGGGAAGACGACGGCACTTGGGACACCGACTGGTCAGTCAGCAAGCCGGCAGACCATCGCTATGAGGCGCCTGGAGTCAAGGCCGTAAGGCTGTCGGTAAGGGACACCGGCGGTGGGGCCGACGACACCGTGCGGACCGTGGCGGTGCTGGGGCCGATCGCCAAATTCGCTGTCAGCCCGACCTCCGGCACTGTGGATACGCTCTTCCGCTTTGATGGGTCGGCATCCTGTAGCGTCGCGGATTCGCAGTCTTCGCTGAGTGCGCGGTGGGACTGGGAAGACGACGGGAGGTGGGACGTCCCGTGGTCAACGGCCATGACTTGCGATCACCGGTACTACACCGCCGGGGTGAAGACCGCGAGGCTCCAGGTCAGGGATTCCTGCGGGGTCATGGACGACACCACCTCCACCGTGACTGTAAGAGGCCTTCCTACTGCTCGGGTGAGGGTCAGCCCCTCGTCCGGCACCACGCGCACCATCTTTGAGTTTGACGCTTCGTCGTCGCGTGATCCTGTGGATGGGCTTGATGCCCTCGAGGTGCGCTGGGATTGGGAGAGCAACGGCACTTGGGACACCCACTGGTCGACGACCAAGACGGCCAGCCTGCGGTATAGCCTTCATGGGACCAAGACCATTACCTTGCAGATTAGAAACACCGTCGGACTGACTGATGATGACAAGGTCGCACTGGTGGTGTCGCCCGGCAACACGCCGCCGAGGGCATCGTTCACGGTGATCCCGACGTCCGGCACGGTTGACACGTTGTTCCATTTCGACGCCTCCGGTTCGTCGGATGCCCAGGACTCAGCCTCCGCCCTCGAGGTACGGTGGGACTGGGAGAGCGACGGGGCGTGGGACACCGAATGGTGCACGGCAAAAACCGCAATCTGGACCTACGTGTCACCCGGGTACAAGACCGTAAGGTTGGGGGTCAGGGACACCGATGGCGTCACGGCCGAGGCCGTGCAGGCCGTGACGGTTGCGAGCGGCGATCATTCGGATGGTCTGCCTGTGAGCGTGGAAGAGCTTGCGCGGGCGGTGAACGAGTTCGGGTTCGGCCTGTTC
>JBAQHK010000206.1:0-13668 GCA_049288275.1 bacterium
TACTGGCGGATAGTGATACCTGGACTGTGGCCGGACCTGGATATCCCGAGGATGATGTTCATATTCGTCTGGCTGATCTTCCTTCTTGAGATCCTGGTGGGAAAACGGCGGCTGCTTCCCAATACAGCGAGCGGGATCGCCATGATGGTGGTGATCGTGGCGTTCATCCTATCGATGATACTCGCGTCCCGGATTGCGATAAGGCAATTGCTTAACGGTTACGTGATCCCCTTCGCGATGTTCGCCATAGCCAAGAACGTCTTTCCGGACAAGAGAACGGTGGACAAGTTCGTGCTGTGGTTCTCCCTGCCGCTGTCCTTCTATTTCACCGCCACGGCGATCCTCGAGCACTACAGGGTGACGGCGTTGATCTTCCCGCGCTACATCGGGCGGGCGATGATCGGCGAGGTGGAGGTGATCGACTACGGCACTCGGGCGATGGGGACCTTCCTGCAGCCGGCTGCCACCGGGTATGCGATAGTGGCCACGTACGTCCTTTCGCTCCAGGCCCTGTCGCAGATGAAGAGCAGGTTGGCTCAGCTGTACTCGCTGCTGCTCACCGTTGCGGCCGCGATAGGGGTCTTCTTCACTTACACCAGATCGGTGTACGTGGCCTTTCTGGCAGCGATGTTGACCCTGCTGTTGATGTCGCGGCGCCGCCGGGTGATAGCGCTGGTGCTTCTGATTGGGATGGGCCTCGCGGTGATGGGCAACTGGTCGAACGTGACCGGCACCAAGCGCGAAACCGGTGGAGTGGGTGAGGTGTCCACGGCCAAGACCAGACTGGTACTGGCGCAGGCCTCGATGCTGATGTTCTTCGATCACCCCTTCTTCGGAGTGGGGTTCACCTGCTTCATGCAGAAGGCCGGGCCCTACATCGGACAGATACGAACCACATTGCTGGGGTACAGGGAGGCGTGGCAGGGGACGGTGACCAATCAACACAACCAGCTGCTGAGCATCCTCATCGAGATCGGCCTGATCGGGTTCATTCCGTTTGTGCTGCTGTATTACTTCATGATCAGGGATCTTGCTCGGGCGCGGAAGAGGCTGGGGGCGAATTACGACCACGAGACGCTGGTTTCGGTCTGGGCGATACTGCTGGCATACATGGCGGTGAACATGTTCATCGAGCCCAGATTCTACGAGTTCATGAACGTCCTGCCGTACATGTTTGTCGGCATGGTGACCGGCGGGCTCCAGCGGGGAGAGATTGCGAGGAGGAACAAAGCGGACACGGGCAACAACGTTCTCGGGAAGGAGTGCTGACAGTGAAGGTGCCGTTTGTGGATCTGAAGAGCCAGTATCAAGCCATCAAGCCGGGAATCGACTCCGCGATAGGCAGCGTGGTCCAGGACGCGGCCTTCGTAGGAGGCAAGTACGTGGAGGCCTTCGAGAAGCAGTTCGCGGAGATGTGCGGCTGTCGCCACGCGGTCGGCGTCAGCTCGGGGACGTCGGCTCTCCATCTGGCGATGGTGGCGATGGGGATAGGCCCTGGGGACGAAGTGGTCACCGTGGCCAACACCTTCCTGGCCACCACCGAGGCGGTGACACACGCGGGCGCCAAGTTCCGTCTGGTGGACATCAAGGAGCAGACTTTCAACATAGACGTGGGAGCCATCGCGAAGGCGATGACCCCGAAGACCAAAGCGATCATACCGGTTCACCTGTACGGCCAGATGGCCGAGATGGACGCGATCATGGACCTGGCCGCAAGGCGGGGGCTGATGGTGATCGAGGACGCTTGTCAGGCGCAGGGGGCGGAGTACAAGGGCAAGCGCGCGGGAGCCTGGGGCCACGCCGCGGGGTTCAGCTTCTATCCGGCCAAGAACCTGGGGGCCTACGGCGACGCCGGGGCGGTGACCACCGACGACGAGGTGGTGGCGGAGCGTGTGAGGCTCTACGCGAACCACGGCAGGCGAAGCTCCAACGACCATGCGGTGGAGGGCTTCAACGCCCGGTTGGACGGAATCCAGGCCGCGGTGCTGAGCGCGAAGCTTCCTCACCTCGAGGGGTGGAACCGCATGAGGAGTGAGGCCGCGGCGCGCTACGACAGGCTGCTGGCGGGCCTGGATGTCGAGGTGCCGAAGCAGACGCCCGGCGCGAAGCACATCTATCACCTGTACGTGATCCGCGTCAAGAACAGAGACCGGGTTAAGGCGGAGATGGAGTCCAGGGGAGTGGGCTGCGGACTGCACTACCCGATTCCGTTGCACCTGTTGGACGCATACAAGTACCTGGGCCTGGGACCGGGCAGCTTCCCGGCAACCGAGGCGGCGGCTCGAGAGATCTTGTCGCTGCCGATGTTCGCCGAGATTACCGAGGAGCAGCAGCGGTACGTGGCCGATTGCCTCCGCGACGCGGTGGGAAAGGCCTGAGTCAATGGAGAAGGTCGGGGAAAGGCGCGAGACGCGCGGCTCTGCCGAGGGGTTCACGGTCCCTGCGGCGCCCGGGCGTAGCGTGCTTTCCAGGGGACACGTGATTTGGCTTCTGGACCTCTGCTGCATCTGGGCGGCCCTTCTGGCTGGCTTCTGGTTGCGGATCGGATCGGGGCTGTTTGGGTCCGAGGGTGAGGTCGGCTCCGAACGCGTGGTGGCCGTGGTGGTGGTCGGCGTTGCCTGGACGGTGATCCTCAACTTGGAGGGTCTGTACAGGCGGACCAAGATCCTGGCCGGCATGGGGCAGCTGGCGGCGATCATCCGAAGCGTGACCCTGGGATTCCTGCTGCTGCTGGGTGTCTCCTTTGCGGTCAAGCGCTACTACTTCGTGGAGACCAGGCTGGTGCTGGCCTTCGGCTGGGTGCTCACCGTGGGCGCGCTCTCAGCGGTCCGGATCGGGCTGGTACGCACGGCCCTGCGTGCAAACATCCGGGTGGGATCTCAGACCAAGCGAGCGGTTGTGGTCGGCGCGATACCCTTCGCCCGCCGATTCGTTGGCAGGACCGCCCCTTCGACCAACGGCTACGAGGTGGTGGGGTTCGTCGAGACCAGGGAGGGGGAGATATCCCTGGACCTGGGACCCGAGTTCGTCCTGGGCAAGATCAACTCCCTCGACGACATAGTGACCGACTTCGCGATTCAGGAGATCTTCGTCCCTCTGGCGTTGCTGGAGAGCCGCTCCGCCTTCGACATCATCTCCAGATGCTCCAGGACCGGCCTGCCGATACGGCTGGTCTCCGACATGTTCCAGGTGCTGATGCCCGAGGAGCCCAAGGAGAAGGTCGACGGCGTGCCGAAGACCGGGCTCGGAGAGCCCGCACTCAAGGGAGCCGGGCTGGTGGCCAAGCGTGCGGTCGATCTGGTTTTCTCGGTCTCGGTGGTGGCGGTCTTCGCCCCGCTCTTTCTCTTGATTGCGATCCTGGTCAGGCTCTTTTCTCCCGGACCCATCCTCTTCAAGCAGATCAGAGCCGGCAGGGACGGCATGCCTTTCACGTTCTACAAGTTCCGAACCATGAGGCACGACACCGACGACACGCTGCACCGGGAGTACGCGACCAGCTTCATAGGCGGCAAGGAGCTGCGGCTGCGCGATGAGAGGGGAGACAAGAAGATCTACAAGATGCCCGATGACCCGCGGGTGACGTCGGTCGGCCGGGTGCTGAGAAAGACCAGTCTGGATGAGTTGCCTCAGATACTCAACGTGATCAAGGGCGACATGAGCATCGTCGGCCCGAGACCCCCAATAGCCTACGAGCTGACGGTCTACAAGGAGTGGCACAAGCGCCGATTGAGGGCAAAGCCCGGCATAACCGGCCTGTGGCAGGTCAGCGGGCGATCCAGCGTGCCCTTCCACGACATGGTGCTGCTGGACCTTTACTACATCAACAGATGGAGCCTGATGCTGGATTTCGAGATCATGTTCAAGACCATTCCTGTAATGGTGTCTGGGAAAGGAGCGTACTAGATGCCACGCAAGAAAGCGGCGCCCGGCGGGGACGGCACGACGGCGGTCGGAGTGATAGGCTGCGGATACTGGGGCCCTAATCTTCTGAGAAACCTGAGCCAGCTGCCCATATCCAGGGTGAAGTACTGCTGCGATCTGGACGACGGCAGGCTCGGGCACATGAAGTCCCTCTATCCCACGGTCACGGCCACCAAGCGTTACGAGGATCTGCTCGGGGACGACGAGGTGCAGGCGGTGGCCATAGCCACACCGGTGTCCACTCACTTCGCGATCGCCAAGGCCTGCCTGGAGAGCGGCAAGCACGTGCTTGTTGAGAAACCGTTGGCGGCCAGCGTGGCCGAGGCGGAAGAGCTCAACCGCATCGCTGAGAAGCGGGACTTGGTGCTCTTCGTTGGCCACACCTTCGTATACAGCGCCGCGGTGGAGAAGATGAAGGAGCTGGTTGAGGCCGGCGAGCTGGGCGAGATGTTCTACGTCAGCAGCGTTCGCGTCAACCTGGGGCTCTTCCAGGAAGACATCAACGTGATATGGGACCTGGCGCCTCACGACATATCCATACTCAACTACATATTCGGACGCGAGCCGGTCACGGTCTCAACGTTCGCCCGGTCTTACATCAGGCCGGGAATCGAGGACGTCGCCTTCGTGGCGCTTCAGTACCCCAAGGGGGTCGTCGCCCATATTCACGTCAGCTGGCTGGACCCCTGCAAGATAAGGCGGACCACGCTGGTGGGGAGCAAGAAGATGTTGGTTTACGACGACACCTCCACCTTGGAGAAGATCCGGGTCTACGACAAGGGCGTGACAATCCAACCTCATTACGACACCTTCGGCGAGTTCCAGCTGGCGTACAGGTTCGGGGACATAGTTGTGCCGAAGATCAACGAGGTCGAGCCGCTGAAGAAGGAGTGCAGCCATTTCATAGAGTGCGTCAGGAACGGCTCCAGACCCCTGAGCAACGGGCGGGCCGGTCTGGCGGTGGTCAAGGTTGTGGAGCGAGCGTGCGAGTCCGCGAAGTTGGGCGGGGCCCCGCTTGCTCTGGAACGCAATCGCGGAGGTAAGGAATGACGACTCAGGCCAAGCCGCTGGTGACCGTGGGGAAGGGTTGCCTTGTGGACGTCGGCGCGATTCTGGGATATCCGGCGTCCCGAGGCAAGAACGTGGAATCTGTGCTCTTGGGCGACAACGCCAGGGTGAGATCGGGCACGGTGATCTACGGGGGCGTCAGAGTGGGCAACAACCTGCAGACCGGGCACAACGTGGTGATTCGTGAGGAGAACGAGATTGGCGACGATTTCTCCGTGTGGAACAACTCGGTGATCGATTACGGGTGCAGGATCGGCAGCGGCGTGAAGATACACTGCAACTGCTACGTCGCGCAGTTCACTGTGATTGAGGATTTCGCGTTCATGGCGCCGGGCACCACGATCGCCAACGACATCCACCCCGGGTGTGACTTTTCAGGAAAGTGCATGCGAGGACCGCACATTGGCAAGGGAGTTCAGATCGGCGTGAACGTGACCATAGTGCCCTTTGTGTCGATCGGCGAGGGCAGCCTGATCGGAAGCGGAAGCGTGGTGACCAAGGACATACCGCCTTTCTCCCTGGCTTACGGCAATCCCGCGCGGGTGGTCAAGGACGTCAGGGACATCACCTGCACCAAGGGACTTACCGATCGGCCTTACAAGCGTTAGCGAGGAGGCTAATCCGTGCCCCAGGGACCGATCCACGCGATCGTCGCGGTCACCTATCGCTGCAACGCGCGTTGCACGATGTGCGACATCTGGAGGAAGGGACCCGGGCGGGAGATGCGCCCGGAGGACTACTCCAGGCTGCCGTCCTCGCTGCGGGAGATCAACGTCACCGGCGGGGAGCCCTTGCTGCGCGAGGATCTCGCCGAGGTGATCGGTGCGATGAAGGCGCGTTGCCCGCACGCCAGAATCGTGCTCTCCACCAACGGGCTTCTTCCGGATCGTTTGCGCGATCTGCTGGCCCGCGTAGGCGCGATAACCGTCAGGGTGTCCCTGGACGGGTTGGGCAAGCTCCACGACCAGATCAGGGGCACCAGGGACGCTTACACACGGGCCTTGGAGGCGCTTGCGGCCGCGAGAGAGGCCGGGACCAAGGACGTGGGCATATGTGCCACCATCACCAGGCGCAACGTGGGCACGGTTAAGGACATCCAGGCGCTGGCCCTGGACAGGGGCATCCAGTTCACCTGCACCGTGGTTCACAGCTCCCCGGTCTTCTTCGGAGACAAGCGCAGCGAGGAGCCGGCTGCTGGGTCCGCCTTGAGCGACATGGCTGTGGTGAGATCGCGCTTCTTCGCGTCGGGGCGCCCCAGGGACTGGTTCAAGGGGTACTTCATCGAGGGGATGATGGACGTCTTGAAGGGAAGGCCCAGGCCGATAAAGTGCAGGGCCGGCGGGGACTTCTTCTATCTGGATCCCGAGGGCAACGTGTACCCCTGCCACCTGTGGGACAGACCGATGGGCAACATACTGGACAAGAGCTACGAGGCGCTGGTTGGTGACAGCGGCGAAGTGCTGACCGCTGCTGCGCGCTGCTCGCGACGCTGCTGGATGACTTGCACGGTGGCGCCGGAGATGCGCAGGCAGCTGCCGGTCTACGCGGCCCGAGTCGGATGGGCCAAGGCCAGACATCACTTGAGGGCGCTTTCCAAACCGAGATGAGAGTACTCCAGGTCAACAAGTTCTTCTACGTCCGCGGGGGATCGGAACGCTACTACTTCGACCTGTGCGACCTGCTCCGGGAGCGGGGTCACAGCGTCAGCCAGTTCTCCATGAAGCACGGCCGCAACCTGCCGGCGCCCGACCAGTCCTACTTCGTCAGCGAGATCGATCTCAATGCCTGCGCGACTCCCGCCGCCAGGGCACGGGCCGCCTTCAGGATTCTCTATTCCTGGGAGGCGAAGGCTGCAATCGGAAGACTGATGGACAGCTGCCGGCCCGACCTGGTCCACTGTCACAACATATCGCGCCAGCTGTCGCCGTCGATCCTGGATGCGGCCCACAGCCGCGGGATCCCGATCGTCGAGACGATGCACGACCTCTTCCTGGTGTGTCCCGCCCATTCTTTCTTCGTCAACGGGGCACCCTGCGAGGCCTGCAAGTCCGGCGCCTTCTGGCACGCGACCCGGCTGCGCTGCATTGACGGCTCGACTGCCTCCAGCGTTCTGGGCACGGCCGAGGCCTACCTTCACGCATGGGCGCGGCTCTACAGGAAGATCAGCCTGTTCATCGCGCCCAGCCTCTTCTTGAAGTCCAAGGTCGACTCTCTGGGATGGACCAAGGACCGGACGGTTCATCTGCCCTACTTCGTTCCGCTCGGGCCCGACTACAGCGCCCGCAACGACGGCTACGCGCTGTTCGCAGGCCGGGTATCCAGGGAGAAGGGAGTGGGCGTCCTGCTGGACGCCGCCTCGATGTGCAGGGCCGTGGACTTCGTGATTGCCGGCGAGGGCCCGGAACTCGGGGACTACCGGAGGGCCGCGGCCAGGCTGGGGCTGGCCAACGTCAGATTCGTCGGCTACGTCAAGGGCGAGGCCCTGGAGAAGCTGCTGGCGGGAGCGCGCTGTGTGGTGGTGCCCTCGCTTTCCTACGAGAATCTGCCGCTGAGCATTCTGGAGGCGTTTGCGAGGGGCAAACCCGCGGTGGCAGCCGACAGCGGTGGGATAGCCGAACTGGTCAAGGACGACACCACCGGCTACCTCTTCGAGCGCGGGGTGTCAGCGTCTCTGGCCGACGCGATCGAGCGAATGGCCTCGGACGACCGGCGCCGAGAGCGAATGGGCAGAAACGCGAGACAGATGATCGCCACCGACTACTCCCCGGCCGCGCACTACCAGAGGCTGATGGGAATCTACGAGAGCGTGCTCAAATGAGAATAGCGATGATCGGGCAGAAGGGCATGCCGGCGCGATACGGCGGCATAGAGAAGCACGTCGAGGAGATCTCCACGCTGCTCGCCGGCCGGGGACACACGGTCCTGGTCTACTGCAGGCCCTACTACACCGCGATCGAGGGCAGCTACCGGGGGGTGACCCTGGTGAAACTGCCCAGCGTCAAGACAAGGCATCTGGACGCGGCGAGCCACACCATCATCTCCACCGCCCACGTTCTGTCCATGAAGGCCGACGTGGTTCACTATCATGCCCTCGGTCCATCGGCCCTGTCCTTCATCCCGCGGCTTACAGGAGCGAGGACGGTCGCGACGGTTCACGGCCTGGACTGGCGAGGGGGCAAGTGGGGAAGAGGCGCCACATGGCTGTTGAAGCGCTGCGAATACGCGGCCTGTCACTTCCCGACGGAAACCGTGGTGGTCTCCGGGGTGCTCAAGCGTTACTTCGAGGAGAAGTACGGCCGCACCGTGATCCACGTACCCAACGGCGTGGGACCCGGGTTGAAGGTGGACCCGGGCAACGTCGGGCGATTCGGCCTGACCGCCGGTGACTACTATCTCTTCGTGGGCCGGCTGGGGCCGGAAAAGGGATGCCACACACTCCTTGAGGCCTTCGGGCGGGCCCGCACCGGGCGCAAGCTCGCGGTGGTGGGCAGCGCCCACCTGAACCCAGGTTACGAGCACGAGCTGAGGAAATTGGCCAACGACCGCGTGGTCTTTACCGGCGAGATACACGGCGAGCCCCTGAGCGAGGTATGGAACGGGGCTTACGCGGTGATTCATCCTTCGATCACCGAGGGGATGTCACTGTCGCTCCTGGAGGCGATGGCCCACGGCCGGTGCGTGGTGGTGAGCGACATCCCGGAGAACACCGACGTGGTCCAGGAGGCCGCGGTGAGATTCAGGGTCGGGGATGCGGCCGACCTGGCGCGGGTGATCTCCGAGATCGACTGCCAGCCGGACCAGGTCCGGCGGACGGGCGAGCTGGCGTTGGCCCGGGCGGCCGGGGAGTTTTCCTGGGAGCGCATAGTGGACCGCCTGGAGAGCATCTATCTCGGGCGAAAGTGAACTCGGCCATGGGCCGCGCGCCCCGAGGCGCCTGTCGGCCGGAGTTCGGGAGCGGGCCCCGCTCAGTCGGTGAAGCGGTACTTGAAGAGGTACCAGAGGGCGACCAGGCCGTCTCTCCAGGTTATCTTCTTGCCCTCGTGAAACTCGCGCCCGGCGTAGGAGATCGGGACTTCGTAGATCCGATGCCCGGCCTTGAGTACCTTCGCGGTGATCTCCACCTCGAACTCGAACCTGCGGCACTTGAGGTTTATGGGCTTTATCACGTCGGCCTTGAACATCTTGTAGCAGGTTTCCATGTCCGACAGGGTGGTGTCATAGAGAATGTCGGTGACCAGGGTCAGAAAGCGGTTGCCGACCCAGTGCCAGAAGAACATGTTCCTGCGCTCGCCGGTGAAACGCGATCCGTACACCACGCTGGCCTTGCCGTCGACCACGGGGCGCAGCAGGGTGAGGAGATCCCTGGGATCATACTCCAGATCAGCGTCCTGGATGGTTATGACGTCACCGGAGGCCAAGCCCAGCCCGGTCCTTATGGCAGCGCCCTTGCCCACGTTCCTGGGGTGCAGCACCACCCGGGCTCTATCCGGACCGACCGAGGCCAGGAGATCCCGGGTTCCGTCGGTGGAACCGTCATCAACGATGATGATCTCCTTCTCCAGGGGCAACGCTTCGACCCGCGCGAGGATCTCGAAGATGGTTGCCTTCTCATTATAAACCGGTATGATTATCGAGATTTTCACAGGACCGAGTATGACTCCGGATGGTCCGGATGTCAACATCCCGGAACGGCGGCGGAATGAACCGAGTCAAATTCGTACTGGAATCCCGCGGCCTGGCCAACGCGGTCGAGCGAACCCGCCAGATCGCATCGCGATTCGGGCTTACAGCGTCCCGCATGGAGCGACGGCTTGTGGCCTACGCCGAGGCGATCGCCGAGTACGGCTCGCGGCCTTCGCTGCCCATGACCGCTCGGGTGCTGGCCAGGAACCCTCAGGTGGCCGCCAATCTGGTCGCTCGAGGGGTGGAGGTCTGCGTCCACGGGTACGTGCACAATGACCTCTCGCGGCTCGCGGAGGCCGAGCAGGCCCGCCAGATCGGGGCGGCGTGCGACGTCTTCAGGCGTCACCGCGTTCCCTTCGCCGGCTTTCGAAGCCCCTATCTCAAGTACAACCGGGCGACGCTGGCCGTGGTCGAACGGCTGGGCTTCGCCTACGACAGCAACCTGCCCTTCTACTGGGAGCCGCCCGCTGCCAGCGGTGTCACTAGGCCCGCAGAAAGGGAGGGCCTGGAGCGCGGCCTGGCATTCTACAGCCCCCGGGTGTTCCCTGGGGACAGGTCGCTGCCCAGGTTTGTCGGTTCCCTTGTCGAGATCCCGGTGTCGCTGCCGGATGACGAGATTCTTCTCGACCGGATGGGCCTGGGACCCGAGAGGGTCGGCGAGGTCTGGCTTGAGATCCTGGGCATGGCTCTGGCCAGGGGTGAGGTCTTCACGCTTCAGCTTCACCCGGAGAGGTTCTCGATCCTGAAGCGTGCCGTCGACGGCGTGCTTGCCGAGGCGGCCCGGACGGGCCGGGTATGGCTGGCCACCCTCGGCGAGATCGCCGCATGGTGGAAGGATCGGGCTGCCGCCGAGGTCAGAATCGACGCGGCCGGGAGGGACACCTACCGGGTGAGCGCTTGCGGCCACGCGGCTCTGGACCTGGGCCTTGTCGAGCCGGCAACGGGGCGGCGCAGGCCGATCGCCTTGGCGGGCACTGTCGAGGCTCCGTGCCGCCCGGCGATCGGGCTGGCCCCTGGTCTGCCCGAGAGCTTCAGATTACAGATTAAAGAAGCCGGCTATTATACTGAGTCCACTATGGATAGCGCGGCATACCCTCTGTATTTCGAGAAGGCATTCGACCCCGGCGAGGCCCTGGGACGGATTTCCCGGCTGGACCGCCCGGTGTTGCATGTGGGTCTGTGGCCCAGCCCCTTCGGGGCCGCACTGGCGATTACCGGAGACATCGACTGTCTCACCCTCGGCGATTTCCTCAGGCGCTTTACGGAGGGTTGATGCGTTGAGGGTCTGCATAGTCAACACCTTTCACTATCGGCGCGGGGGGGACTCCACCTATGCCTTCGACCTCTCCGATCTGCTGGCAGCTCGCGGACACGAGGTGATCCACTTTGCGATGAAGCACCCCGCGAACCTGCCGTCGAAATTCGAGGGCTACTTCATAGACAACGTGGACTACCGCGAGGTATCCGAAAGGGGCGGCATCCTGTCCAAGCTCAGGCATCTTCCCAGGAGCCTCTATTCCTTCGAGGCCGGCCGCCGATTCGCCGAGCTGCTGGAGGCCACCCGGCCTGACGTGATCCACCTGCAGAACTTCAGGCGGCATCTGACCTTTTCGATAGTCTCCCAGGCCAGCAAGCGGCGCATCCCTGTGGTGATAACCGCCCACGACTACGAGATGATCTGCCCGAGCTCGCTGCTCTTTTCCGGCGGGAGCGTGTGCGAGGCCTGTGGCGGCCGCAGGTTTTACAGGGCGGTGACCTCACGGTGCAAGGACGGTTCCCGCGCAGGCAGCCTGGCGGTGGCCCTTGAAGCCTACTTCATACGGGCAATGGGATACTACGACCTGGTCGCCGCCGTGATCACGCCCAGCAGATTCGCCCGCGACAGGATGGTGGCGTGCGGCCAGGACCCGTCCAGGATCAGCGTGATACCCAACTTCATTGACGCTTCTGCCTACCGGCCTTCGTATGAGAACCGGGGCTACGTGATTTCCTTCGGCAGGCTGTCGCCGGAGAAGGGGATCGACGTCCTGGTTGAGGCCGCCGGCGCGCTGCCCGAACTCAGGTTCGTGATCGCGGGAGACGGGCCCAGCCGCGCCTCACTCGAGGATCGCGCAGTAAAGGCAGGGCTCCGGAATGCCGATTTCATTGGATACGTCGACAGAGCGAGGTTGCGCCAGTTGGTCGCAGGAGCGATATTGGTTGTCATGCCCTCGGTGTCTCCGGAGAACCTTCCTTACTCGGTGCTGGAGTCGTTCGCCCTGGGCAAACCGGTGGTCGCATCGCGCATCGGCGGCATACCGGAGCTGGTGGAGGACGGCCGGACCGGCCTGGTCTTCGAGCCCGGCAGCGCGCCCGCTCTGGCAGAGAAGATCGCGCAGCTCGTGGCGGACCCGGCGGCGGTGAGGCGCATGGGAGAGACCGCCAGACGGAGGGTGGAGACCGAGTTCAACGCCTCCGCTCACTATCAGAAGCTGGTCAGCCTTTACGAACGGGTGACGACCGAGCGGCGAGCCGGCCAAGGGCAGGCTTGAGGAGGAGGGCATGGCAGAGGTCGCAATCCTGAATCCAGATCACGACTCCCCGCTGAAGGCCCTGCTCCGCAGCTTCCCTCAGGCCACGATCTACCACACGCCCGAGTGGAGGGACGCCGTGATCGCCACTTACGGCTACCGGCCGATCTACCTGGGCTATTTCAAGGGCGCCGAGCTGGCGGCGGTGTTGCCGCTGATGTTTGTCAAGAGCCGACTGACCGGCAGGCGGCTGGTGTCGGTGCCGTTCTCCAACACCTGCGGGCCGATAGGTGCGCCGGAAGGTGTGGGGCCGCTGGTGGACAGAGCCCTGGAGGTGCGCCGCGAGCTAGGCGCCAAGGCGTTGGAGATTCGCACCCAGGCCAATCTCAACCCGATTGACGATCAGCGCTTCACCAAGTCCAGCTACTTCATAACCTCGGTGGTAGGCCTGGACGCGGACCCGGCGAAGGTCTGGGACGGCTTCAAGGGCAAGAACGTGAGAACCGAGGTCAGGCAGGCTATCAAGAAGGGCATAGAGGTCAGAGAGGGAACCAGGGAGGATCTGGGCCGGTTTTACCACCTCTTCGCAAACCTCAGGCTGAAGCACGGCGTGCCGCCTCAGCCCGGCGCCTTCTTCGAGAATCTGTGGCGGTACCTCTGGCCCGACCACCTGCACCTCGTGGTGGCCACCTACCAGGGCGAGCACGTCGCGAGCATGTTGAACCTGGGCTACGGCCAGACCATCGCCGGGGCGTATCTGGGCTCCGACCTGGCCTATCGGTCTCACCGCGTTCACCAGGTGCTTTACTGGAAGACCATGGAGCTAGGCTGCCTGAAGGGGTACAGGTGGTTCGACTTCCTCCGCTCGCCGAAGAACGACGAGGGCCTCCGCTACTTCAAGCACAGGTGGAGCGCGGTCGAGGTGGACCTGGAGTACTTGTACCACCCCCAGGTCTGCGGCACCGCATCCACGGTGGAGGAGAGCGCGAAGTACAGGATAATGGCCGCGGTCTTGAAGCGGGCCCCGAAGTTCGTGGGCAAGGGGCTGGGCCGCATGATCTACGGTCACCTGGGATAGTGCTAGGCAGGGGCGCCGCAGGATTTAGGTGTTGACAGGGCGGCGGTAGCGAAGTTTACAATTTGCGATACCGTTCGCCGGGACTTAGATTACGATCTGAAAAGGGTGAGCCTTATGCCAGAGCTAAGGAGAGATCCCATAATCGGCAGGTGGGTGATCATATCCACCGAGCGCGGCAAGCGCCCGACGGATTTTGCCACCGTGCCCGTCGGCAAGTCCACGGCCTTCTGTCCGTTTTGCTTCGGCAACGAGACCAAGACGCCTCCCGAGGTGTTCTCCATAAGAAACCCCGGAACCATGAGGGACAGTCCCGGATGGCGCGTCAGAGTGGTCCCCAACAAGTTCCCGGCTCTTCAGATCGAGGGTACTCTCAACCGGCAGGGCGAGGGCATCTACGACAAGATGAAC
>JBAQHK010000207.1:0-8925 GCA_049288275.1 bacterium
GTCCTGCTTGGTGAGGAGCGTCACCCCGTTGGCGAGCGCCACCTTGGCAACCGCCGAGGTGGCCTGAGCCTCGGCCCTGCGGGCCTCAGCCGGCCGCTCGGCGCCCAGGGGTTTCAAGACGGCGATCGTCAGGGCGTCGTCGTGGAAGTACGTGTTCACCACCCGGCGTATATCGTCCCGGGTCACGGCCTTGACCTTATCCAGGAAGAACTCGTGATACCTGGGGTTCCGGGTCCTTATGAGATTGATGCCTATGGTCCCGGCCTGATCTTCGACGCTCTGGAAGCCGAAGGCCTGATCGCTGGCGATCTGGGTCTTGGCCTTCTCCAGCTCGGCGCCGGTAACATACTTGTAGCGCAGATCGTACAGCACCCCGAGGATGGCTTCCACCGCGGGATCGACCTTGTCGTAGTCGCAGGTGACATTGAAGGTGAAGTCCGACGCGTCGTACTCGGCGTTATAGGAGGAGGCGCTGATCTCGTAGACCAATCCCAGCCGGTCCTTGACCTCGCGATACAGCCGCGAGCTCCTGCCGTCCCCGAGGATGCGGGCCAGCACGCTCAAGGGATAGGTGTCGTCGTGGCTTACCATCACCGTGCGAAAGCCCATCGTGATGTAGGTGAGATCGGTGTCCATCTCGTCCTCGACGTACTTCCTGCCCATCTGCTTGGGATCGCTGGGAAGCACAATCAGCGGAGCCGGTCGATAGGGATACACCGAAAAGGCCTGCTCCATCCTGGCCATCATCTCCTGGGCGTCGAAGTCCCCCACGGCGACCGCGTACATGTTGGCCGGAACGTACATGCGTTTGTAATGCTCGAACACGTCGTCGCGCGTGAGTTGCTTGAAGAGATCCTCGTTTCCGATGGTCGGGTAGTGCTCGGGATGAACTGTGAACATGTTGCCGTTGTAGAGCTTGTCCAGCCGCCGGCCGGGCTCGTCACGGCCCATCTGGATCTCGCGGATTATCACGCCGTGCTCGCGCTCGAACTCCTCCTGAGTGATTGAGGCGTTCAAGACCCAGTCGGGCAAGAGCGCAAGCACGCTGTCGGCGTACTCAATCGAGGTCTCGATGAAATAGCAGGCGTGCCCCTTGGTGGTGTAAGCGTTCTGGGCGCCGCCTATCGCCCTCAGCATGCGAAGGGTCTCTTCCTCGCTTCGCTTGCTCGTGGTGCCGCTCATCACCAGGTGCTCTATTATGTGCGAGATTCCCGATCCCAGGTATTCCTGCTCCTGATCGCTTCCGGCGCGGACGTAGACCCGCATGGTGAAGACCGGAGCGTTGTGGTTCTCGGCGACGCAGACCCTCAGCCCGTTGGGCAGGGTCTTGTCGACGATGTCAAGCGCGAGAGCCTCGCCGGCAACCAGCGCGGCCAGCGTTACCAGGCACACGGCAAACACCAACCTCATCTCAGCCTCCTCGTCTGTCAGGGGTGAACAAGCGAATCTGCGTTAGAACCGACCTCAGAGACTACCTCAAGTAGAATCTCTTGGAAGCGATCACCGAGCCGTCCGGTGAGGTCACGTCCACCTTCCAGGGGCCCTTCCAGTCATCGCGCATTACCTTGTAGCTCCAGGTCCTCCAGGGCGATCCCTTGACCGCGAGCCGCGCTTCGGCTACCACGGTCTCGCCGTGGTACCAGACATGCTTTATGGCCAGCGGGTCTTTGGCGCCCGCAACCCGGGTGAAACAATATAACCCATAGATGTCTGACGGGAAAGTGTCGGCCACACCCGTGGCGACCCTGTCCTTCACCGCCGCGCAGACCACAATCTCCTCGACCGTGAGACCGGCATTGCCCGCCTGGCCGACAGCACCGGGTGTGGCGCCCTCGGGCCCGGCCTTGGGCTCGGATAGAGTCTCGCCTTGCGCCGAGTTCAGCGCTCCGAGTCCTGCCCCAATCCCCACCAAGGCAAGCCACAGCACCACCGGCGGCATCCTCATGGTCTGCCCTCCTGCTCCGACCACTCTAAGGCCTGCCCCGTCCATTGTCAATCCGGGGAATCGCCGGCAACCGGTCAAGGTCTCGCGGCAAGCAAGGCCTTGACTGGCCAGGCCCGGTGACCTAAGCTCTCCCGTGATGCTGACCCTTGCCAATCTCACCAAGCGCTTCGACGGCTTCGCCGCGGTGGATGACCTCTCGCTCGAGGTCCGCCCTGGAGAGCTCTTCGGCTTCCTCGGTCCCAACGGCGCCGGCAAGACCACAACCATCAAGATGGCCTGCGGACTCCTGCGGCCGACCTCGGGCACCGTCACCGTAGAGGGCCACGACATCTCCAAACAGCCCCTCCAGGCCAAGGCCCTGCTGGGTCTCGTGCCCGACACGCCGGTGCTCTATAAGAAGCTCACCGGACGGGAGTTCGCCAGATTCGTCGGCGAGCTCTACAAGGTCCCCTCCGCGACCATAGACAAGCGCGTCGGAGACCTGATGGAGCTCCTTGGCATGACCGACAGCGCCGACAACCTGATCGAGACCTACTCCCACGGCATGAAGCAGAAGGCCTCGCTCGCGGCGGCCTTGGTTCACGATCCCAAGCTGGTGATCTTGGACGAGCCGACGGTGGGCCTGGACCCCAGGAGCGCCAAGGTGGTGAAGGACGTCTTGAGGGCGCTATGCAAGATGGGCAAGACCGTCTTCATGTCCACTCACATCCTGGAGATCGCCGAACGGGTCTGCGACCGGGTGGGCATCATCAACAAGGGCAAGCTTGTCGCCGTTGGCTCGGTGGAGGAGCTCCGGTCCCGGTCCAGGGAAGGCACTGCGAGCCTCGAGGACATCTTCCTGGAGTTGACCGGCGGGCCCGAGGAGGAGGAGGTAATCAGGTTCCTCGCCTCCTGATGCAGCCATGCCCTTCTGGAGACTGATAGCCTACAGACTCAAGATCGCGCTCTCCTGGCTCACGCGGGGAAGCGCCAGGAAGAGGGTCGGCCGCCTTGTGGCCCTGGCCGGGGTGGCCTTCACCATAGTTGTGCTTGCCGTCGGGGCTTACGAGATCTTCGGCGCCCTTCGAACCCTGGGACCCACCGGGGCCGTAGCCTCCGCCGCCGTCGTGACCTTCACCTTCCATGGCATCCTGGTGCTGGCCTTTCTCTTTGACATCGCCACAACCGCCAACATCTTCTACCTGTCGAGCGACTTGGGGCTCCTCCTGGCGGCTCCCCTGCCCACCATCAAGGTGTTCGCCTTGAAGTACGTCGAGGCCATGGCTGCAGGCTCCTTCATGGCGGTCTTTCTGGCTCTGCCCGTGGTCGTGGGCTACGGAGCGGCCTTCGGCGCTCCCGCAGTCTTCTACGTCGCGCTTGCGGTTGTGATGGCGCTTTTCCTCACCATTCCGGTATCGGTGGGCACCCTGTGCGGCATGGTGATCTCCCGGTTCATCCGGGCGGCGCGGGTGCGAGAGGTGCTCGGGGTCCTGAGCGGCGTGATCGGCCTCGGGGTATGGATCGGCTTTCAGGTCTTGAAGCCCTCCACCGCGAGCGTGGCTCAGATGGAGGACTTGAGCGCGCGGATGACGAGACTCGCCGAGGGAGGCGGCTCGGCAATGGCCCTCTTGCCCAGCCGATTCCCGGCCGAGGTTCTGACCTCGCTGGTCTCGCCATCCAAGTGGTCGGCCTTGGAGCCGCTGGCCTATCTCGTGGCGGTGGCCGCGGTGATGCTGGCGGTGTCAATCGTGGTGGCCGAGCGCATCTACCTTACCGGCTGGACGCGGACTTCGGCGCCGGCCGGAAGATCGGCGCGAAGGCGCGCCGGCAAGGTCCCCACGCGGGCAGTCGGCGGCGGCCTGGCCGCCCCTTGGCGGTGGCTGCCCCAGGCCGAGCGGTCCATCTTCGCCACCACCTGGCGGCTGCTCCTGCGCGATCCTCAGCAGATAACGCCGATAGCGACGCTCACGCTGATGATGACCCTCTTTCCCTTCTTCCTAGGAAGGTCGGGGGGCGCTGCCGGAACCAGGCCCATGCTCTTGATGTATTCGGCGGCGATGCTGGCTTTCACCGGCTCGATGAATCTCGCCACGAGCGCGGTCTTGATCCACGGCCGGAGCTTCTGGCATATTCTGGCTGCGCCCGCAGCGCCCATGAAGAAGCTGGCAGCTGCAGGCTTCGCCGTCCCGCTCTCCTGCTTTCTGGCGCTGCCCGCGGCGCTCTTGGCGGTGGCGGGCCTCACGGGCATGCTGGCCTGGCCGTTCGCCCTGAAGGCGGCCGTGCTCGCAGCCGGCTTCGCGGCGCTGGGAAGTTCCATGGGGGTCTTCCTGGGGATCTGGCTGGGCAACTGGGAGTGGGACACACCGAAGCGCATGCTCAAGACCGGCGGCAGGCTGGTGATGGTAGGGGCGGTGCTGGCGGTTCTCGCTCTGATGGGCCTTGCGATGGGAGCGTTCGGCCACGCCGGGGTTGCCGGCGCGAAGTCCGGGATCGCATGGTCGGGGCTGGCCGGAGCGGCTACGATTTCGGTGGGGCTTGCCTACCTTCTGCTCGTTGCCTCGGCGGCCAGAATGAACCGGATGGAATGGACAGACTGAGCCGGCCCGCCGACAGTCCCTACTCAGCTCGCGCTCTCTCCAAGTTCCGGGTTATGGCGTCTCTGAGCTCGGCGCTGGGATTCGCGGCGAGGGCCTGCTCCCACTGACCTATGGCCTCGTCCTTCCTGCCGGAAAGCACCAGGGCGGTCGCAAGATCGTTCCTGGTCACAGCGTTGCCGGGGCTGCGCCGGCACGCATCCTCGAGTAGACCGATGGCCTGAGGCAGGTCCCTCTTGAGGAGGGCCACCCTGCCCATCATGGCCACGATCTCCGGATTCAGCGGGTCCTGAGCCCGCATCTCGCTGAGCGTCCTCAAGGCCTCGTCGTAGTTCTGGAGTCCCACATAGGCAGAGGCCAGGTTGAGGTAAACCTGAGAGAGATTGGGATCCAGCCTCAGGGCCTGCTTGTAGGCCTCAACGGCCTGCTCGGCCATGCCGGTCCTCAGCAGCACTCCGCCGGCGCTCATGTAGGCGAGCGCGTAGGTGGAGTCCAGCTCCGCCACTCTTCGGAACTCGGCGATGGCGCCCTTCAGATCGCCGGTCTCGGTTAGCGCACGGCCCAGATTGTAGTGCGCCTCAAGGAAGTCGCCCTTGATGGCTATGGCTCGCTTGAAATGCTCGGTGGCCGTAGCGAAGTCGCCGCGGACAGAGAGCGCGGTCCCCAGCGAGTTGTGAGCCTCGTGGCTTCCCGGCTCGACCTCAACGGCCTTCTCGTACATCTCCACCGCTTTGTCGATGTCTCCCTGCTTCAGGAACTGGTTGCCTCGCTCGCTGTAGTAGGCCGCGTTCTTCCCGCAGCCCGCAACCAGGGCCGCGACACCGGCCACAACAAGCAGCAAGCCAAGGCTTCTCCGAGTGATCACCGTCTTACACCCCCGTCTGCTTATCGCCGCAATCGGCGCTCGACCCAGCCGGCTCCCGGCTTGCCGGTCCGACCTCCGACTGGTCGTCTCCGGCCTTTCTCCTCTTGCGCAGCCAATCATAGATCACCCACAGGGCGATCAGTGCAATCAGCGCGCCGTTTACCACGCCTATGCCCAGCAGCACCCACAGGTACCACCTCATGTCAGCCCCAGTCCCCTGACGTCACGCTCCGAAGGCATTCTCGATGTGTTCGAACACCGGCTTGCGTCCGGGCGTCGCGTCGACTGCGATCACGTCGAAGCGGCACGGGCTCGCCCACAGGCCCCGCCGCCCCAGATAGGCGACCGCGGCCTTAACGAGATGGTGCTGCTTCCTCGCCGCCACCGCCTCCGAGGCGCAGCCGAATCTGGCGCTGCGCCGGCCCTTGACTTCGATGAAGACTATTGTATCGCCATCGGCGGCGACTATGTCAACTTCCTTTCTGAGCAGGATCACGTTGCGTTCCAGGATCCGGTAGCCTCTGGCCTCGAGATAGGACGAGGCAAGGTCCTCAAAGACAGCGCCGTCCCTCCTCCGATCAGCCACCGCAGCCCCCGATCAGACTCGCCAGGGGCTCGAAGGAGAAGCGGTGGATAGCCGTGGGGCCGCGGCGCATCAGGGCCGCAATGTGATCGCGCGTACCGTAGCCCTTGTTCTGCCCAAAGTCATAGCCGGGATAGACCAGATCCAGGTCCTGCATTATCCGGTCCCGGGTAACCTTGGCCACCACGGACGCGGCCGCGACCGAGAGGCATCTGGAATCCCCCCTGACCAGGCCGATCACGGGCACCGCGAGATCGGGGAGGTCCCGTCCATCAACAACAACGCCTTCAGGCCGGATAGACAGCGCCTCCACGGCGTCGGTCATCGCCTGAAGCGTGGCGCGCACTATGTTGCGGCAGTCTATGACCCGGGGCGGCACAACGCCGACTCCCACCGCGAGCGCGGTGGCCACGATCTCGGAATAAAGGCGCAGGCGCGTCTTCTCGGAGAGCGCCTTGGAGTCGTTGACATCTTGAGGAAACCGCCGCCGATCGAGGACCACAGCCGCCGCCACCACCGGCCCCGCAAGCGGACCCCTGCCGGCCTCGTCCACGCCGGCCACGATCCCGATACCGCAGTCCGCCAGCCTGTTCTCTACGTCCAGAAAACCCCGCGGCAGGGGCCTGAAGTACTTAGTCCCTGACCTGCGCGGCCTTGCCTTTCTTCGGCCTGAGATAGAAGAGCTTCGCACGCCTGGTCTTACCACGCTTGATAACCTCAACTCGCTTGATGGCCGGCGAATGGTAAGGGAATATGCGCTCGACGCCTATGCCGCTGCTGACCTTGCGTACGGTGAAGGTCTTGCCGGTTCCCGTACCGCGTATCTCGACCACGACGCCCTCGAAGACCTGCACGCGCTCCTTCTGAGCCTCCAGGACTCTCACGTGCACCTTGATCGTGGCCCCCGGCTCAAACTCCGGGTGCTTCTTCTTCTCACAGCTCTTCTCAAGAACTCCTATCAGATCCATGGTCCTCCTCCGTTGGATTCCGGTTCAATTGAGGTTGAGATCAGCCCTTATGTCCTCCAGCAGTCGTTTGTCCTCGTCTGTAATCTCGGCCGCAGCCAGCAGGTCCGGCCGCCGCAGGAGAGTGCGTCTAAGGCTGTCGCGCCTGCGCCACACCCTGATGGCGTCGTGGTTACCGCTCAAGAGCACATCGGGGACCCTGTGCCCCCTGAAGTCTCTGGGCTTGGTGTAGTTGGCGTGCTCCAGGAGACCCCTGTAGAAGCTGTCGGTCTCGGCCGAGGCGAAGTCGCCCAGAACGCCGGGCAGGAGCCGGGTCACCGCATCGATCATCACCATGGCGGCCAGCTCGCCCCCCGTCACCACCACATCGCCGAGGGAAATCTCGTCGGTGGCAAGATCCAGTCTGATCCTCTCATCGACACCCTTGTAATGTCCGCAGATCAGCATTATCTCCGTCCGCTCGGCCAGCTCGCACGCCACTCGCTGATCCAGCTTCCTGCCCTGGGGAGAAAGCAGGATCACCGGCACGGCGCCGCGCTCCCTGTCCCCAAGCACGCTCTCCGCGGCCAGGAAGACCGGCTCGGGCTTCATGACCATGCCCGGGCCACCGCCGAAAGGATAGTCATCGGCGGTTCGGTGCCTGTCGGAGGCGAAGTCCCTCACGTTCACTAGATCCACCCTGACCATGCCGCTCGCCAACGCGTTCTTGATCACGCTCTCGCCCAGGAAGCTCGAGAACATCTCCGGGAACAGCGTCAGCACATCGAATCTCATGGCGTCAGCCCAGCAGGCCCTCCATCTCCTCGATCACTATGACCTTGGCCGCGAGGTCCACCTTCTGGACCACGTTTCGCGTGACCGGCAACAGGGCCTCACCCTTGTCGGTCCTCACCACCAGCACGTCGTTGGCCGGCATGCCGAGCACGTCTTCCACCAGCCCCACCAACCGCCCCTCAGCGCCGACCACCCGACAACCCACCAGGTCAAAGATGTAGTAGGAACCTTCGGGAAGAGGCCAGACGTCCTTCTTCCTCACCCCGACCTCATGTCCCGCGAGCGCCTGCGCGGCGTCCCGGTCGTTCACACCCTCTAGCTTAAGCAATACCAAGTCACCCTTCCGCCTCACGGCTTCCACCACCACCTCTCGTGCGCCACCCCCAGCCCTCACCAGCACCCTCGCCAGGCTCGCGAATCTCTCCCTGACCTCGGAGACCGGCTGGACGCTCACCTCCCCGGCCGTGCCGTGGGCACGCTTAACGAGACCGATCACAACAAAATCAGCCTCATCCGTCACTCAAGTATCTCCAGCACCGCCCGCTTTCCGACCTTGGTGGCAGCTGCGGTCAAGAGCGTGCGCATGGACCGCGCCGTGCGCCCGCGCTTGCCGATCACCTTCCCCAGGTCGCCCGAGCCCACCCGCAGCTCGTAGACGGTGGTCTTTTCACCTTCCACCTCTGCGACCGTCACTTGGTCGGGATTGTCCACAAGAGCCTTCGCGATGTACTCGATCAGATCCTTCATTGTCCACTCCCCCTGACCAAAACGAGCGGCCGTTCCTCGGCGCCCGGCCGAGAACGGCTATCGAAGGACAGCCCAGGGATCGGCTACGACGCGCTCTCTTGCTGGGCCTCCGGTGCCTCGGTCGCTTCCGCGGCCGCGCCCGGCTTGCCCGCAGCGGCGCCCAGCCTGGCCAGCGTCCCGTTCTTCTTCAAGAGGCTCCGCACGCCTTCCGACATGGTGGCGCCCTTGGCGAGCCACTGCGAAACCTTCTCCTCGTTCACCGTAATCTGGTGGGGCTTGGAGATCGGGTTATACTGGCCCACCCAGTCGAGGAACCCGCCGTCCCGCTGAACTCGCGAGTCCATCACCACGAACCGGTAGAAGGGCTTCCGCTTGGAGCCCGCCCTGGTCATCCTGATCCGAACTGACATCAACTTCACCTCCGCATTTGCCTGGCCGACCTATCCTGTCACAAAGGGTTTCAAGAGGCCGCC
>JBAQHK010000208.1:0-4049 GCA_049288275.1 bacterium
TCGCAGGTGACACGCTCCGCTTCTGGTGCTGGTACGCCATCGAGACTGACTGGGATTATGCCTACGTCGAGGTCTCTACCGACGGGGGAGAGCACTACTACTCCATACCCGGCAACATCACCACCAACTATGACCCCAACGGCCAGAACGCTGGCAACGGCATAACCGGCTCGTCGAGCACCTGGGTGCAAGGGATCTTCCCGCTGGGCGCGTACGCGGATTCCACGATTCACATCCGGTTCCGCTATTGGACGGACGGCGCGACCCTGGGCGAGGGCTTCTACCTCGACGACGTATCGCACATGCAGACCTTCACTGCCTCGACTACCTTGAGCGAGACAATAACCGAGACCCACTACGACCTCAACCGCCCTGTCGGCACTTACTACTATGAGGTCAGGGCGGAGGACGGCGACGGCCAGCGGAGCTACTTGAGCCAGCGCAAGCACCTGACTGTGACCGGCGCGGGCGTGCCCGACGCAGCCGAGACGGTCGCGGGGCTTGTGTTTGCCAATCCCGTGAGGGTGGGAGGCAAGGTTGTCTTCTCGGCGCCGGGCGCCAAAGGCGGGACCATCTCGGTCTTCGATGTGGCCGGCCGCCTGGTTGCGGCAATCAAAGCCCCCGCTTCTGGCCAGGTTACCTGGGACCTCGTGGGTGATGACGGCAGGGCTGTATCGGCCGGGATCTACTTCGTCGGCTCAGGGGAGGGCACGAGCGCGGCGCGCGCCAAGCTTGTGGTCCTGAACTAGGGACACGACACAGGGGCACGCTGCCGCCGGCGCCACTACTGCTGCTTGGTAGGATCGCTTGTCCTGCCCATGAACAGGATGGCCTGGGTCCGATTCTCCTGAATCAGGTAGATGAAGGGATGATCGGCCCTGAAAACCGGTGGCTCCCCAGGCCGCTCGGTCTCGATTGAAACCATCTTCATCGTCACGGCGGTTGCCGCCGCTGCCTCGGTGCCCGCCTCGTTGACTTCGACGAAGGCTTTGTGGATCACGGCGTCGATCCAGAGCCACCCGCGCAGCGCGCTGATACCTGTGAAGTTGGCTCTCTCCGGTCGGAAGGCGTCAACCATGCCCATCGCCTTCAGGTTGTCGTCAAGCCTGAAGGTTGAAGTCATCTTGAACCTGGGCAAGAACACCTTGACCTTCTCTGACGCCAAGGCGTGCCTCCATCTCGTGAGATTGGCCAGTGAGAGATCGGCCTCGAGCCGGTCGAGGCCATAGGGCTCCCTCGGCAGCAGGACAATCATGGAAAGCGACCTGCCGGCGTAGGGTATCTCGATCGCCTGAAGGGAGTCGAGGTCGGCATAGGGCACCGACCAGGTCCGGGTCATCATCGGCGCCCTCACGGTCTCGCGCGGCGAGACGTGGAAGGGCGTGTCCCTGGTAGCGGCCGAGTCGAACCGAGCGGCCCAGGCCCCCTTGAAATAGGCCGCGTTCACCAGGACCAGGGCGGTCAGTGCGTCCAGCTGCCCCAGCGGGATCAGGTTCTGTATCTTGCCTCGGGTGTTGTCGGCGACCCATTCGTTGATGGTCTCGGCCCCGCCGTCGGGATTGCGTTCGTAGTCCAACGGGACGATCTCCGCGCCGTAGTGCTGCTTCATGAGGTCGGTGTAGCTGCCGAGCAGCGGGTAGCCGGCGCGCGGCCACAGCGAGTTGGCCACCTCGAGGGTGACGCTGTCGGGCCTGGCGACCTCGGCGAGTCTCGACCGAAGTCTGGCAAAGGCGGGGTGGATCTTCTCCCGGTCGAGCGAGAAGCTCAGGGTCCGGGCCATCTGGGTCTCGGTCTCGCCCCGCGCGCCGGCGTACGCCATCGCCAGAGCCGCCGATATGCTGAAAGGTGAGAAGAAGAGATTGCCCTCGCCTCCGGCGAGCCGCTGGTAGAGCGCGGCAGCGAACGTGGTGTTGTCCCGAACCAGCCTCTCGGCATCAGGCATGCCTCCGACGTGGGTCTCGGGCTCGCGGCCTTGTGCCACCTCGGTGGCGGCGCCGCGGTCTGCAAAGCCTGCCGCCGGGAGCGCCAGCACCGGCCAGATTGAAAGCGCGGCTGCGACTGCGGCTGCCACCGCGCCCGCTGCCACCTTGGGCCTCGTTGCGAGCGGGCTGCCGCCCGACAGCGCTCGCTTGCGTGTGCTCCATCTTCTCGCCATGCGATCACCTCACTTCAGCTCTGCAGGTCACGGTCTCCGGATCTCGACGCTTCAACACCTCCACACCTCTGCATCTAGACGTCTCCGCGCTAGCTACATACCATGCTCCCGGCCGGCTGTCAATCCACGCCCTCGACGCGGCCCTTTGCGGAGGCTCCCCTCGGCGGCCGAATTTGGGGGGTTGACGTTCGAGCGGTCCCTTCTTAGAATGCCCGGCGGTAGCCGGAGCCTCGAGGCGGTGAGCAGGGACGGCGGATTCAAGCGCAAGGGGTCTTCACATGACAACCATAGTCGGGGCGGTGACAGCCGCAAGCATGATGCTCTGGGCGCTCTGCGCCTTCGCCGTGGACGAACCGGCCTGGAAGGTGTCGCGGCTCAGCGACCGTATCTACGAGCTCACCACGGACGGCGGAGGGTACGTGGTCAAGGTGATAGCTTCGGTCGGCGAGGATGGCATCCTGATCGTCGATTCCGGCCAGAAGGGCACCGCCCAAGCCTTGAGGCAGGCGCTCCAAAGTCTCCAGGACAGCCCGCCCGCCGTAATCATAAACACGCACTCTCATATCGAGCACACCGGAGGCAACATCGTGCTCGGCGCGGGCGCCTTGATAATAGCCCACGAGAATCTGGGGCCGCGGCTCCGCAGCGGCAACTTCCTCTTTGACGAGTTTCCCGATGAGGCCCTTCCGCGGATCACTTTCTCCGATTCGCTCAAGATCCGCTTCAACGGCGAAGAGATACGGCTGGCGGCCTTCCCCGGCGCTCACGACAACAGCGACATCATCGTGTGGTTCACAGCATCCAAGATCGCCTGCGTGGGAGCGCTATGCAACGGGCGGCACTTCCCCTCGGTCGACGGCCAGACCGGCGATGTCTTGAGGTACGCCGAGACTGCCCAGCGGGTGATTGATTTTCTGCCGGCGGACGTGACCGTGATTCCCGGCCACGGCGAGGATTGCACGCTCGCCGATTTCAGGGCGTTCCATGACATGCTGGTGAAGACCACCGAGATCGTGCGCGCGGGCCTGGCCGAGGGCAAGGATGCCGCAACGCTCCGGCGCGAGGATGCGCTCAGGGACTGGGCCGGCTTCGAGTGCAGTTACGTGGACAAGGCGGCCTGGATCGACTATCTCGCTGAAGGTCTCTCGAGGCCGTCCTTGCCGGTGGCCAAGAAGAAGACCCTCTTCGAGCCCATCTACTACGCGATGAAAGAGGGCGGAGCGGACGCGGCCATCCGGCGCTACGAGGAGCTCAAGGCGGGCAGCCGGGCCGAGTACAGGTTCGACGAAGAGACGCTGGTGGGAATCGCCTACAAGCTCTACTCCAACGAGCGCTACCCCGAGGCCGTGAGGTTCTTCGAGCTGGCCGTCGCGGAGTACCCGGATGGCGACTACATCACTACGTGCCTCAATCACATCGGCAACGCTTACCGCGAGATGGGTGAGGCGGCCCTGGCCGAGAAGAGCTACCGGCGGACGCTCGAGGTCGACGCCGACAACGAATACGCCAAGCAAAGGCTGGCTGAGATGGCGAGCGAGGGGCCCGACTAGCGCGGGCAGCCCGACAAGTCGGAGCGGCCCGAGTATCCCAGTCAGTCAGGATCGCCCGGTCGGTCGCGGAAGTCCCCCCAGGCAAGGTGCACCGCGGCAAGCCCCACGAGCACCGCAGTTTCGGCGCGGAGCACCCGTCCTCCTATGATCCAGGGAAAGGCTCTGGTCGCAAGACTCTCCCGTTCCGCGTCCGCAAATCCACCCTCGGGACCCACGAAGAGGACGATTCGCCGCGGAGTGCCCTTGGGCGCAGGCCGAGGCTGCGCATCGGCGCGGTCGTCGAGGAAGACTGCGAGGTCGGCCTCGGCTTGGGGCGAGTCAAGGAAGGCCCCGAAGGACACGGG
>JBAQHK010000209.1:0-2311 GCA_049288275.1 bacterium
CGGCTACGGCGACTGCAAGGACATGTCGTGCCTGGCAGTGAGCCTGCTCCGCTTGACAGGCGTGAAAGCCTATCCGGCGCTGCTCTTGACCAAGGACGAGGGCCAGATCGAGCAGGACCTGGTCTACCTGGGTTTCAATCACATGATCGTTTATGTCGAGGGGGTGGAGGCTGAGGCGCCGGACAGCGGTGGGCTGTGGCTCGATCTTACGGCCGCCCCCTTCACCGTGGGGTACCTTCCGCCGCCCGACCGGGGCGCCAACGCCCTTGTTGTCGAGGGCGATGATGCCGTCTGGAAGACCATTCCGGAAGCCATGCCGATCGAGACCAGGATATCGTCGCGGACCGAGATTACCGTCGACCCGTCGGGCAATCTCACCGGAAGGAGCCTGGTCACCCACACCGGCGACTGGGGCTTCATGGCGACGCGCAGGCTTGCCGCAATGAGCGGGAGCGACCTCAGGCAAGAGATCGAGGACATGATGCGCGGTTATCTGGGCGGGGCGGCTCTCGACTCGTGCCGGGTGGCGAGCCTGGACAAATCGGCGCTTCAGTGCGCCGTCGCGGCCGACTTCGAGGCCAGCTCCCCCGCCGTCGTAGTGGGCTCCAACATGGTCATCAGACCCGATTTCGTAAGCTCCATGCTCTTTGAATTCGTGGACATGCAAGGCACGTCCGAGAGGCGGGTCCCCGTGTGCCTGCCCTTCGCCTGGGTCGAGGCCGACACCATGTCCCTCGAGATACCTGCCGGATGGGCCATCGAGAAGCTCCCCTTCACCGCCAGGTCATCAGACATGTTGGGCTCCTACAGCGTGAGCGCGGCCGCCGACAGCGGCAAGATTGTGGTTGTGGCCGAGCGACGCCTGGGCTGCGCCGAGATCGGCACGGATCGATTCAAGGAGTTTGTTGAGTTCTGGACCCGGGCAAAGCAAATGGCCGCACAGGAGATCGTGCTCAAGAGGCCCTGAGAGAAAGGCCCTGGCCTGATCTGTCGGGCCGGGTCTGGCCGGCGCGCTGCTGCTCCCTGGCCCGCTGTGGGTGTCACAATAACTAAATCCTTGCCAAGATTGGCGCCTTCTCCTATTATGTCCCCAACCCTTGAGCCCTGCCCGGTTCTTGGGGAGGCAAATCAAAAAGCATGGAGTTTGAGCGGCCGGAGAACCAGCCGGAAATCGAACCAACCGTACCGCAGATCAGGCCTGAGCTCCTGCGTGGGCCCGGGCTTGAGCCGCGGAGCGAAAGCCTCGAGCACAAGTTCTATCGCTTCCGCCGCAGGCTCCGATTCTGGACCCGCAACACCAAGATTCTCTTGATCGGCGTGATTGTGCTCTGCCTCGGAGGAATCATCTTCGGCGAGTACGGCCTGGTGCGCATCATCGAGGTCAAGCGCGAGCGCGGCCGGCTTGAGGCCGAGGTCGCCGTGTGGAAGATGAAGCAACGCCGGCTCGAGATCGAGAAGGAACGCCTGACGAGCGATCCCTTCACCCTGGAGAAGATGGCCCGCGAGCGCTGCGGCCTCTACAAGCCCGGCGAGTTGATCTTTGTGTTCCCGCAGGACAGCAGCCTGTACCGCACTGATCGGGGCGGCCTGCCCGATCCGGGCCAGATCCTGGCGCCCAGCGCCATGGCGGGGACGACGCCCGGCCCCGGCACCGTCGGGGCCGCTACTACTTTGCTTGACAAATCACCGGCAACCCGGTAGGATACTCAAGGAAGGTAAGCGGCAAGTGCGAGTACCTTCGGCAGGACCGATTCACGGACGTTGATTCACAAGCGACATAGATGCGGGGTGGAGCAGTCTGGTAGCTCGTTGGGCTCATAACCCAAAGGTCGCTGGTTCAAATCCAGCCCCCGCTACCATAGGAAGCCCTTGAGCCGAAAGAGGTTCGAGGGCTTCTTCTTTCTGCGGGAAATCCTCGGAAGGGCGTTCTGCCAACGCATTGCTAACGCCTTTTCAAGAGACTGCCTCATCGAGACGCTCTCCAGCTCCATTTCCGAGTTGCTTTTTCACCAGCATTTCCTATTTCCTCACAACCAGGCGAGGATTGCCCCTATCCGTGATTCTGTGCCCGGATCTGCGGGTCTGTCAGGCGAGAAGATTGCCTACATTGAACAAAGTGGGAAATCTGGCCAATCCTCAGCGAACTTTCCCGGCCTCGATGACAGTCAGACCATCCGAGATATTAATCGCCGGCTGCGTGCCGTTGCTAGATGGTCGCTCCATGGAGATATTGTCAGTAGTACACCCTGATGTATCCGTAGGCCCTGTCGAAAAGCTCCTGATCCTGGTGCAGTCGGTACTTGAACAGTGT
>JBAQHK010000210.1:0-5077 GCA_049288275.1 bacterium
CGATCCGGTGCGGAAGCGCCGAGGGCCGAAACAGCCTGCCCTCCAGCACCGCAAGCGACTGCGCCGCCAGCTCTCCGGTCGCCGCCAGGCCCGCTCCCGCAACCGCTTGATAGGTGGCCACCACCACTTTCTTCAAGGTCCACACCTTGTGAAGCGGCGCCAGCGCGACCACCATCTGAATCGTGGAGCAGTTGGGATTGGCGATCAAGCCGTCGTGGCGCGCCAGGTCCTGCGGGTTCACCTCTGGCACCACCAGCGGTACCCCGGGGTCCATCCTGAAGGCGCTGCTGTTGTCTATCACCACGTGGCCCGCGGCCGCTATCCTGCGGGCATACTCACGGCTGAATTCTCCGCCCGCAGCCAGGAAACACACGCCACGCCCGCCACCGCCCGACAGGCGCCGAAACGCCTCGATGGTGAAGGGGTGAACCGGCTGGTCCTCACCCGACACCTGCACCTTGCGCTCGGCCTTCCTGCCCGATGAGTAGAGCACCAGCCGCCTCGCGGGAAAGCCGCGCAGCTCGAGGATCCTCGCAATCTCGGTTCCCACCAGCCCTGTGGCGCCCACGACCGAGACCACCGGAACAGCCGCGGCAGACCTCCCCAATTGCCTGGGGCGCTTGCCGCTCTTCACTGCGGTTGCGCCTGTCGATTCGCCCGCGATTGCGCTTGTCGTCTTGCCCGTCATCTTGCCCATCATCTTCCCCGTGGCTCACGCAGCTGGCCGGAGTCTATCACCGGCGCTGCCGGCGTGTCAAACCCTTTGCCCCCACCGCGGCCCTGATCCCGACTCCGGTCCCTGCCGCCTCGGCCCCTGCTCCCTCGCGGGCGCACGTAGGACACTACGGCGCCGGCCAAGGGCAGCCCCAGGAACGCGGCCTCGATGAGCCCGGCCCACCTGGTGTATGGTGTCCCCGAGGCCGTGACCGGAAGGCTGCCGGCCAGCACTTCGCGTGCAAAGAGCGACGTGCGCCGGACCACCCGTCCGTAGGGATCGATCAGCATCGAGACTCCGGTGTTGGCGCAGCGGGCCATGGCCACCCTGTGCTCCACACACCTCATCACCGCCATCTCGGCGTGTTGATAGGGGCCCGCGCTCGGGCCGAACCACTCGTCGTTTGTAATGTTGACGATGAACCGGGCGCCTCTTCCGACAAACCCCCGCACCAGATTGGGGAAAATCGATTCGAAACATATGGCAACACCGAAGGGCACGGAATCCGCCTGGAAGATGTGATAGGCCGTCCCGGGGCTGAAGTCGCCCTCTCCGAAGTTGATGTTCCTCAGGAAGGCGATCCTCTGCTCGAAGGGGATCATCTCACCGAAGGGCACGAGATGTATCTTCCTGTATTCTCCCTCGATCCGGCCCGCGGCCGAGACCAGCATGGCCGAGTTGTAGTAGCGCGTCCCCGAATTGGTGTGCTCGTAGTCCGGGAAACCGGTGAGCAGACTGGCCCCGCTCCTGCGGGCAGCCTCGGCGACCATCTCCAGATGGGCCTGGGAGTACTTGACGTAGAGCGGCACCGCGGTCTCGGGCCAGACTATCAAGTCCGCCGCTCCACCCCCGCCCGTCTCGCCGGCTTCGCCCGCCCCATCGCTCATCTCGAGGAGAATGCCGAGAGTGCTGTCGCGGTAGGCCTCGTCCCACTTCACGGCTCCCGAGATGTTGGGCTGGATCAGCGAGACCCTAACCGACTCCGGGCACCGGGCCTGGGACAGCACCACCCAGCCGCCGGCCACCGGAGCCGCGAAGACCGCCACCGCCGCCGCTACCACGGCGAAACGCGCTCGAGGCGAGGTCAGGGCGCGGGCAAGCAGGGCATTCAAGAGCACCAGCCAGGCCGAAATCCCGTAGGTCCCGACCACTGCGGCCTGCTGCGCCACCACGGGGTACGAGGTCTGAGAGTAGCCCAGCGAGGCCCACGGGAAGCCCAGAGGCCCGAGCGATCTGAGGTACTCCGCGCCGGCCCACGCCAGGGCGAAGGCGATCTCGAAGGGTACACCGGCCACCACCAGGCGCCGCGTGAGCCAGCCGGCGAGCAGGATGAAGAGCGCAAGATAGAGACACAGCACCGCGGCCGCAGGCACCCTCAACCAGGGGAGCGCGATCTGGTCCCTGTCCAGCATCGCGATCCAATAGAGGCTCCCCCCGAAGTAGCCGAGGCCGAACAGATAGGTCTTGAGCAAGAACCTGCCGGCCCCGTCCCGGAGCCCGGAGAAGATGACGAAGGGGACCAGCACGAAGTAGGCCACAAACCCGGCCCGGTAGGGCCAGAAGGAGAACGCCACCGAAACGCCGGAGGCGACGCACACCAGGTAGGCAAGAACCGCGGGACGAAGAAGCCTACGCACCGTACTTGTCGAGCCTCCGCGCGTTGGCCATCATCAGAGGCAGCACTTCAACCGATCGCATCCGGCCGAGATTCCCTCGCGCGCACAGCCGCTCGGTGAAGGCCGTGCCGTCAGGGATCACCCAGCGCGACCGCAGCAAGAGCGGCACCGGGTGCCAGCTGTGGCCTCCCATGACACTGGGTGTGGAGTGGTCGCCGGTGACCACCAGCACGTCGGGAGAGAGCCGGGCGATCCGGGCCAGATGGGCATCGAACTCCTCGATCGCCGCCACCTTGCCCCGGAAGTCGGAGTCCTCACCCCGGGAGTCCGGCTTCTTGTAATGGAAGTAGAAGAAGTCGAAGTCGGCCCAGGCTCGCTCCAGGGCCTCCACCTCGGCTTCCACCGACTCCAGCCCTTCCACCACGTGCATGCCCACCAGCCTCGCCAGCCCCTTGTACATCGGGTAGGACGCTATGGCGCAGGCGTCGAGCTCGAACCTGGCATTGAAATGCGGCAGCACCGGCCGCTTGGAAAAACCCCTCAAGAGAATGGCATTGGCCTGGGGCCTCTTGCCGATCTTCACGGCCACCTTGGTCAGGAAGGCGCCGACCATCGCCGCGGTAGCGCGGGCGCCGGCCGCCAGCGGCCGCACCCTCAAGGGCTTCTCTCCCACGGTCTGAGGGTCGGAGTCGGCGATCCTGTCGGAGAGGGTGCCTCCGCGGAAGATCACGGCCACGCGGTGTTCCTTCTCGGGCCTGACGTAGGCCACTGTGGAGCCGATCTTCATGCCGTCAAGGAGAGCCGAGATCTCGGCGTTGGTCTCAGTGGAGATTCTCCCGGCGCGGCGGTCCGCCACCACACCGCGCTCATCCAAGGTTGCGTAGTTGCCTCGGGCCGTGAGGTCGGAAGGCCTCACGTCGAAGCCTATGCCCAGCGCGCTCAGAATGCCCCGGCCGATCTCGAACTTCACCGGGTCGTAACCGAAGAGGCCAAGATGCGCCGGGCCGCTGCCCGGTGTCACGCCGGGGCTGATAGGATCGATGAGGCCCAGGGCGCTCTCGGCGGCCAGCCGGTCGAGCTCGGGCTTGTGAGCCTCTTCGAGCTCGGTCTTGCCGGTCTCGGGCCTCGGAAGGCCCCCGAGCCCGTCCACCACCACAAGCACCATCTTGGTGTCACCGGCCTTCACCACCCGCTCCAGGACTTCGTCGAACATTCGGGGCCTCCGTGTCGCAGCCACCATACACCGCCGCCGAGACCCAAGTCAATCCATTTGTCCCCGCGCGTCACGCGGGCGCCGCGCCATGCAGGCGCTGCGCCACGCCCCACCGGGCTACCCGCGCCTCAGGATACCCAGCTTGCGCACCTTGCGGTGAAGGCCCTGCCGCGTCAGCCCCAGAGTGCGCGCGGCCTGAGTCTTGTTCCAGGAGTAGCGGTCCAAGGTCTCCCGGATCACCTGGCGTTCAACTCGGGCGAGCCTCTCCTTGAGGCTTCCCGAAGCCCGGCGGTCGGGATCGGCCTCCGGGCCTTGCCGGATGCGATCCGACAGGTGCTCGGCGCCGACCCCGCCGTCCGGGGAGAAGGCGATCACCCGCTGGATCTCGTTCTCGAGCTCCCGCACGTTGCCCGGCCAGGCGTAGGCCTTGAGCAGCCGAAGCGCCTCCTCGGAGAAGCGGGGCGTCTCCCTGCCGAGGGCCGCCGCGTACTTCAAGGCGAAGTGCTCGGCAAGCGGGGCGATGTCCTCGCGGCGCCGCCTCAGGGGCTCAACCGTGATCCTCAGCACGCTCACCCGAAAGAAGAGATCCTCGCGGAAGCGCCGCTCGGTCATCTCCTCCTCGAGGTTCCGGTTGGTGGCCGAGACCACGCGCACGTCAACGGCGCTGGTGCGCGTGTCTCCCACCCGGCGCATCTCGCTTTCCTGAAGCACCCTCAAGAGCTTGGCCTGGAGCGGCAGCGACAGGTCGCCTATCTCGTCCAGGAAGAGCACACCGCCCGCGGCTGCCTCGAAGATGCCGGGCTTGTCCCGGGTGGCCCCGGTGAAGGACCCCGCGATGTGACCAAAGAGCTCGCTTTCGAAGAGGGTCTCGGGTATGGCGCCGCAGTTCACGGCGACGAAGGGACCGCCTCGTCGCCGGCTTGCGCTGTGCACCAGGCGCGCAATCAGTTCCTTGCCGGTTCCGCTCTCTCCCTCGACCAGGACCGGGCTTTCGGCCCGGGCCGCTATCTCCGCGGTCCTGACCGCAAGCCGCATCTGAGGACTTGCGAAGACCAGGTCTCGGGTTTTCATGCGAAATTGAGTGCGGGGCCAGCCGCCGGGCTAGCTGACGGTCACTCCCCCGTCCCCCTCGGTAATCTCCCCCACCACCCTGGAACCGTGAGCTT
This sequence comes from bacterium, assembly GCA_049288275.1. Taxonomy (GTDB): domain Bacteria; phylum Arandabacterota; class Arandabacteria; order Arandabacterales; family Arandabacteraceae; genus JBAQHK01. Next base: position 4,711 of record JBAQHK010000210.1, read on the forward strand.
GCCCCAAGACTTCGGGCAGGTTTCTATGAGGAACCACGAGCAGCATCCCCAGTCCCATGTTGAAGGCCCTGAACATCTCCTCCTCGGCGACCGGGCCGCTCGCGGCAATAAGCTTGAAGATCTCGGGAACGCGCCAGGTGGACTTCTTGACCACCGCCGCCGTCCCCGCGGGCAGGATCCTGGCGAGGTTGCCCGCAATGCCCCCTCCGGTGATGTGTGCTATCCCCGAGACCGAGCCGTGCTCCACGAGTGGGTACACTTCGACGAAGTAGCTGGTGTGGGGCCTAAGCAGCGCCCTCCCCAACCGATCCCAGGTCCACCCCGGGGCGGGCTGCGACCCGCGACCGGGCCGCGCGGGCCCGGCAGC
>JBAQHK010000211.1:0-2752 GCA_049288275.1 bacterium
CCCACAGCCCGAGCTTCAGTCCGCTCGTCACAGGCCTGCAGAATGAGATCGTATGGACCTTACCCAGCCTGGAGATCGGGGAGATCGCCACAGTCGCGAAGTCCCGCGCGCCAGGCTTGGACTCAGCATCTATCACCAGCCGCCCATCATCCAGGCTCGCGCCGCAGCCTTCGCCCGTGGCAGCGATCGCGAAGGCTGAGAGCTGGCGGCGCATGCGAGAGCTCAGCAGGACCTCCCTGCCGGCGGAATCCATCGTCGCCGACTGGAAATCGATCCTGTAGTCACTGAAGTCGTGAAACAACTCCGCGTGATCCGTCCACCAGATCGCGTCGAAGCCCGCGAGCGCTGCCTCCCGGGTGTGGGATGCCATCGAAGCCGGAAGATCGTTGCCGTTGTGGTTGGAGTGGCCGTGCAGATGGAGCTGAACCAGATAGCAGTCGAGCCCCGCGAGGCCTTCCCGGCCGGCAGGGGAATCCAGCACCGGAGAAGACGCGCGCTGGCCTGGCGCGCACGCGGCGCACCACAGCACGAGGACTATCCACCAGACCGGCCTGCGCAAGGACCCCATTTGTCTCGATGTTACTGCGGCGCCCGAAGCTTGTCAATTCGCCCTGCACAGGCTACCATCCCGAACGGGCTCGCGTGGTCAAGCGCCGGCCCAGGGAACTCAGGTCGGAGCCATGGCGTCGAGGCGTGCTGTGAGAAATCAGTTGAGGTGGCCGCTCATCCCCACGGCCCTGACCGCGGCCCTGGCCGTGGCTCTGCCCGTGGCTCTGGCCGTGGCTCTATCAGCGCCCGCGGGCGCGACCAACGCCTTTGATCGCGAGATCCTGGAGTTCGTGCGGGACCACAGATCGAACGATCTCGATCACCTGATGAAGGCGGCGTCAGATGAGTGGAGCAGGCAGAACATGGTGTTGGCCTTCATGGCAGTGACCGCCTGGGGTGACGACAGATCCTTCCTGGCAGCCCAGGAGTGCATCAAGGCGGTGGCCCTTTCCGAGGGAGTCGTGACGCCCTTGAAGTACGCCGTGGACCGTCGCCGCCCAACCGGGACCCACTCCAGATCCAACTCCTCGTTTCCCTCGAGCCACGCCGCGAGCGCCTTCGCCGCGGCCTCCACCATCGGGCACATCTATTCCGACTTCAAGTGGCCCGCCTACGCGGTCGCCTCGCTGGTGGCATGCTCCAGGGCTTACAACCAGCGGCACTATGCAACCGACGTCCTGGCGGGAGCCGCCATCGGGGTCTTGGCAGCGAAGACGTCGAGAGCCTATCTGGACTGGCTCAAGATCGAACGCCGGGACACGGCCGGCAGGCTGCCGCTGAGACTGACGGTTGATTCCGACGGCGGGCACTCGGGAAGGATCTACCTGAGCAGGCGCATCTAGCGCGGGTGGCGCGCAGCCGCCTAGTGGGTGGTCACCGGCACGAAGTGGACCACGTCCATCCTGCCCCAGGGACCGCTGAGGTGGGTGAGCTTCAGGGTGCACGCGCCCGCTTCGAGCATCAAGTAGCTGCTCCCGGCAGCTTCAGGATAGGGACTGCTTCAGCCAATACCCTTGCCCTGGTTGAGCACGAAGTCGCACTCGGGAACCGGCGCGCCGCATCCCTCTATGCCGACCCTGACTCTTATGTCGTCTCCCGCCATGGCCTGGTAGTTGAGCAGCACCCGGTATTCACCTGCATGGGGAACGTAGACCGGCACTCTGATCCACTCGCCGGGGTAGTCCATCCCCTGTACCGCCTTCAACCCGCTTGCCCCGGAGCAGTAGGGAGCCGTGATCGGGTTGGCGCCGCTGGGGTCGTCGTAGCTCGAGGTGTAGTCTTCACACTCTATGTTGGGCCAGGACGACAGGTGATAGGTCACCCTGGCAGTGCCGGCCTTGTCCGGGCAGTCCACGCTCGTCGCCATGATCATCACGGCAAACCCGGCATCGGCGTCTCCCGGCGCCTCGTAGAATCCGTCCGCTGACACCGTGCCTATCGCGGACGCAGGGCCCCACAGGTGGCTCACCGACCAGGTCACGTTGCCCGAAGGGCAGTCGGAGACGACGGCTGAGAACTCAACCTGCGAGAAGGGCAGCGCCGAGATCGTATCGGGGGACACTGTAACGTAGGTTGTCCCGGCGGGCTTGGTGATGTGAATCCAGGCGGTGTCGGTCGACGTGGTATCGGCAATCTCCTTGGCAACCAGCATGGCGTAGCCCAGCTGCGGCACCTGATTCGGAGCCACGTAGAGCCCGCCCGACGTGACCAGGCCCGAGCGCGTCGCGCCGCCCCAGACCCCATCGACCTGCCAGATCACCTCGACCGAGTCCTCACCCTCGAGAGCCACAAACTGCTGGATGGAGCTCGCCGTGAGATCCGCGTGGTCCGGGCTTATGGCGAAGTTGACGGGCGTGGGCCCGGGGCCCTCATCGGTGCCGCACTGCGCCAGCAGCAAAGCGGCCAGCCCGCAGCCGAGCAGACCGAATCTGGTCCTCGCCGAAGTCCTCATCAACCTCACCCGGCCTTCCTCCTCGCTCCTCAGGTGACAAGCTCAATCTACAAGACCCACGCCACCCGGTCAAGCCACCGAGGTCGGCGGATGCGCTCGGCCCGGAAAACCCGGGACACCATACTGATTTCCGTGAAACTAGTATGATGTCCCTAGTTTCCAACCTAGTTTCCAGGACCCGCCCTCCGTGGACCGCCACCGGTTGACAAACCTGGCGCGCTCCACCAGAGTAGGGTGAGGCCCGTGACGCGG
>JBAQHK010000212.1:0-1881 GCA_049288275.1 bacterium
GATCCGATGGCGCTCGTAAGCCTCGCCTTGCTCTTGCGAGAGACAGGAAGCCTGGACGAGTCCCTGGCGCTCTGGCAGTACCTGGAGAAGTGCTTCGCCGACCAGCCCCCGGACCACAGCGAACCCGGCAAGTACGTGAAGCACCCTGAGTACCTCAAGTACCTTGCGAAGTCACTCAACAACCAGGCCGCGGTCCTGATCGAGAAAGAGGAGTTGGGGCGGGCCCTCGCGTTGTGCCGGAAGGCCGAGAGAGTATGCGAGGGCATAGGTGATGCTGACGAGCGCCTGCGTGTCTTGGTCAACACGGCCGCGATACACCAGATGTGGGGGCGCTTCAAGGAAGCGCTGGCTCTATATGAGGAGGGCAAGGCCACCTGCCACCGTCTGGGAAACCTCGAGGGAATCGCCGCGAGCCTAGGTAACCAGGTCGCAATCTACATGGCCATGGGCGATCTCGACAAGGCCGAGGAGCTATCGGCCGAACAGAAGCAGGTTGCGGATCAGCTGGTGAACAAGAACGCGCTGCGGCAGATCCTGGGCACACAGGCGCAGATCCTGGAGGCGAAGGAGGACTACGCGGGTGCGCTGGAGGCGACACGGCAGCAAGTTGCCTTGTGCGGGCAGCTCGGTGACAAGCAGTCTCTGCAGAACGCGCTGGGCAACATGGTGCACCTGCTGATCACTTTGCGCGAGCTTGATGAAGCAGCGGCGGCCCTTGATCAACAAGAGGAATTGTGCGTCACCCTGGCGAGCCGCGAGGGCTTGGCCAGGTGCCACGACCACCGCGGTGTGGTCCTCCGCCTGCGGGGTAGGTTCGCCGATGCCGTCACCATGCACGAGAATGCAGAAGGCCTGCATCGCGGGGCCGAGGCTCAGACGGCAGGCGCGGCGGGTTCCAAGAGCGTGCTTGGCCCCGTCGGGTCAGCCGGCCCAGAACGCCCCGCCGGTCCGGATCTCGACGGCCTCCAGTTCTGCCTCCGCAGCAAGGGCAGGGCCTACCTGGCGCTCAAGGAGCATTGCAGGGCCATGGCATGCTTCGAGGAGATGGAGGCCATCGGCCTGCAACTCAAGAACGACTTCGTCCGGCAGGATGCCCTGGGATGGCAGGGGAAAGTCCTGGAGTCGCAAGGCAAGTCTGCCGAGGCCCTCGAGCGCCTGGGGCTCAAGTACCGGATGTGCGCTAATCTGGCACTGGAACAGGGTCCAGCGCGCGCCCTGAAGACCAAGCGAGCCATGGCCCTGGCGCTGGTCGACCAAGCCAAGGTACTGGCAACCGGTATGGAACGCCCGGCAGATGCCGTTGCCAAGCTCGAGGATGCCGAGCGCATAGCACGCGAAGCGGGCCTGGAGTCACTGGAAGCGCAGATAAGGGGTTTGATAGACGGCATAAGCAGGCTCCTGGGGAGCGGAAACTGAAGCTTGCACCGGAGCGGAGAGCCGGCAAACGAAGGATGGCGAGCACGAAGAGGAGGACAAGCATGAGAACCGAGATGCGTGGGCGGAAGTGGACTGCGTGGAAGGCTCTGTTCGTTGTGATCCCGCTTATTGTGATACCCCTTCTGGTGACCTGCACCCAGACTGACGGCACGCCCGTTGACTGGAAGTCGATCCTCCCGTACCGCGAGCTTACGACGGTCTCCCTCCGGTGGGTGCAGGCAACACTTGAGCGGCTGCCCGAGGGCAGTCCAGTTCCCGAGCTCATAGCCGAGGTTGGCGGCATTACCCGGCTCGACGGGTACGTACTGGACAGGAAGCATCAGGACGTCATCATCTTCGGCGACGCCGATCCCTCGAACCCAACTCTCTACCTCGAAGACTTCGTCGTGGCCCTGCGCAACGCCTGGCGCGAGTATGCCGACAGGGAAGGCAACACCCTCATCT
>JBAQHK010000213.1:0-2594 GCA_049288275.1 bacterium
GGGGCAAGCAGGACCTGCTGTTCGCGATCATGAACCACGCCATGGACCTGCTCGAGGAGCGCACGCTCGCCGCGATGCTGTCGGCGGACACCCACGAGGAACAGCTGCGCAGCATCCTGCACAGCCACGTGCGTCTGATCACCGAGCTCGAGGACGGCGCGCTCACCATCCTCGTCGTCACCGAACGCAACGCCCTGCGTCCCGAGGACCGCCGCATCATCGAGCAGCGGGTCCGCACCTACACCGCCTTGATCCGTGCCACCCTGGAGGGTCTCCGCGCCGCCGGCAGGCTGCGCGAGATCGACAGCGCCGTCGCCACCGCGAGCCTGCTCGGCCTGGTGGTGTGGACCTCCCGCTGGTACCGGCAGAGCGGGCGACTCAGCGGCGACGAGATCGCCAACCAGGTCGCCGAGCTCGGCATGTCGTCGGTGCTGCGCGAGCCAGCCTAGAGACGCGGCCGAAAACCCTGCTGTAGCTCGAGGTTGTTGCTGAGTTGTAGGGGCATCCGACGGTCTGTAATCACAGGTGCATCTCAGAATCGAGTATCTTGATAGAATTTGTATCGCGAAAAGACTAATATAGATGACATGAAGATCCACACCAAGCCCTGTGTGACAAGGGACGCCGACCATGTTGGGTAGACGCGATCCGCAGGGGTCCCTGCTCGGGGCGATAGCTCAAGTGGGTGTCGCCGCCGTAGAGAAGATGGGCTTCTATGGGAAGCTCGCACTGCGTGGGCACGCGGTTTTCACCGATGAGGATTTTGCGGCGGCCTACTGTTTGGACAACGGCCGTCCGTCGGTGCCGCCGTCGATGCTGGCGAAGGCGCGGTTGCTGCAATGCTACGCGGGCGTTTCGGACGCCGAGGTGATCGAGCGTTGTCGGTTTGATCTGCGCTGGAAGGTGGTGCTGGATCTGGACCCGAGCTCGATCGAGGCTCCGTTTGCGAAGAGCACGTTTCAGGGATTCCGGGCGCGATTGACGCTCCACGAGCAGGAGGGGAAGGCTTTTGAGCGCAGCGTTGCCCTGGCTCGAGAGCGCGGTCTCCTGCCGGCGGGGATGTTTGTCGCCCTGGACTCGAGCCCGGTACGGGGACGAGGGGCGGTCAAGGACACCTTCAATCTGCTGTCTGATGCGATCGCGGCGGTGGTGCGTTCGGTGGCCCGGCAGAAGAGCGAGATCGTGGAGGAGACCGCAGGAGGGGCGGGGCTTGAGCGGCATGTCGCGGCAGGTGGCAGCGTCAAGGGATCGGAGCTTGTGGACTGGGGCAACGAGGAGCAGGTGGACGCGTTCTTGGGGCGGCTTCTCGAGGACTGTGAAAGGGCGGTCCAGCTTGCCGGCGAGGCTGAGTGCGGCAGTGAAGAGGCGGAGCTGTTGAGGAGGGTGATCGCCCAGGACGTGGAGCTTGGGGATCCTGGTGAGGGGACACCGAGGCTGAAGAAGGGCGTGGCGAAGGACCGTATACCGAGCGTCTCGGATCCGGAGATGCGCCACGGGCGCAAGTCGAGTGGGAAGACCTACAGCGGTCACAAGGCGCACGTGGCGGTCGAGGAGACAAGCGGTGTGATCACCGCCGTCGACATCAGTGCACCCGGCGATTCCGATGGCGAGAAGGTGAGCACGCTCATCCAGCAAAGCGAGGAGCTGAGCGGCAGCACGGTCGACCAGGCGGTGGGGGACTCGGCGTACAGCACGGCGGAGGCGCAGAAGCGCGCGAAGGAGCGCCGGATCGAGCTCAGGACGAAGATGCCGGGGCCGCGCAAGGGGCTGTTTGGGCCGGGCGCCTTCAAGCTGAGCGAGGATCTGCGATCGGCGACATGCCCAGCCGGCCATCCCTCAGCCAAGCAGTACACGACCCGCGACGGCATCCTTCACGAGTGGTCTCGCAAAGACTGTGGGAGCTGCCCTTTGAAGGGCAGATGTACCAGGTCTGAGCGACGGCAGGTACGCGCCCGGCTCGACTTTCATGACCGCCGTCGGCGAGAGCGCTGGGCAGAGTCCGAGGAAGGTCGGCGGCTCCTGCGCAAACGGGTCGTGGTCGAGCACGCGATCGGCCGCATCAAGAACCTCGGAGCTGGTACGGCGCGATACTTTGGCCGAGCCAAGACCAAGGCGCAGTGGCTGTGGACCGCCGCCGTGGTCAACCTGTCGCTGATCTGGCATCAGCAGACGCAAGCGATCGCGTGATCGGGTCATACGGGGCCCACTGACCCGCATGGCTACAGCCACCTTGGCCACGTCAGTGCTCTCAAAACCCGAAGATGGCGACGAGAACAGCACATCATCCAGTCCGCCACTAACCTCACCGCATCACTGGGCGAGGATCACGGCAGAAAGCGCGCTGCGAAACAGGGGGTTCCTGGCCGGCCCTCTAGAACAGTGCCGAGGTCGACACGATGACTGTCGGGCCGGAGCCGTCGTCCGGGAAGCCGACCTCGATCCGCGCAATGTTGACGAGGCCGATCGTGGTCAGGTCGCCGATGATCCCGAATCCGGCGTCGAACCGTGCGCCGTCCGTGCCCCGCCCGACCCGCGGGTCCCAGGTGGCACCCGCGTCGGCGAAGACCTCGAAGCCGAGCGCCAGGACGTGGAAG
>JBAQHK010000214.1:0-7798 GCA_049288275.1 bacterium
CGCAAGCTGATCTGGCTGGCGCGCGAGGCCATGATCACCCGCAGCCGGGACCTGGACGCCTTCGAGCACGCGTCCGACCTGGACGTCCGGCTGGTGGACTGCGGCGGCGGGCTCCAGTTCGCCGCGATAGGGGTCAAGCCCGAGCGCCGGCTCTTGCTGGAGTCGCTCTATGGATTCCTCACGCTCAAGAACGGGGTCCCCATAGGCTACGTGCTGGCGACCGCGCTCTTCGGTTCCTCCGAGGTCGCCTTCAACGTCTTCGAGACCTATCGCGGCGGCGAGTCCGCCTTGATCTTCAGCCGCGTGCTGGCCGCGGTGCGGCACCTCTTCGGCAGCGACGCCTTCACGGTGGATCCCTACCAGTTGGGCTACGCCAACACCGAGGGCCTCAAGTCCGGGGCCTGGTGGTTCTACTACAAACTTGGGTTTCGCCCCGACGATCCAGCGGTCCGCAAGGTCCTAACAGGCGAGCTTCGGCAGCTCGCGCGCAATCCCCGGCACCGATCGAGCATCGCGACGCTCGGAAAGATGGCCTCGGAGAACGTCTACTTTCACTTGGGCCGGCCGCGCGGTGACGTCCTGGGCAAGGTCTCGCTGGGGGACATCGGGCTCAAGGTCGCGCGCACCATTGCCGACCGCTTCGGCGCCGACCGGGAACGCGCGGCTAAGGTCATGTCCCGCGAAGCCGACAGGATGCTGGGGGTTCGTTCGCTCGCCGGCTTCTCCGCAGGCGAGAAGCTCGCCTGGGACCGCTGGGCGCCGCTGGTGATGTCACTGCCCGGGGCATCCGGCTGGAGCGCCGCCGACAAGCGCGCCCTGGTCAAGATCATCCGGGCCAAGGGCGGACGGCGCGAGACCGACTTCGTGCGCCTGAGTGATCGTCATCGCCGCCTCCGAAGGGCCTTGCTCGCACTTGCCGAGGAAGAGCCCGCCTGAGAGCCTCTCCGTAGCAAGCTGGCGTCAACTGCCCCAAACTGCCGTGGGCCCCACGGGTTTCCGTGGAAAACCGGGGCGAATTGTGAGATAATATAAGGGCAGACGGAGGTGTAAATACATGAGAGATGTCGCCACAAGGGCAACGGTTGCCGCTTCGGCCCTGCTAGTAGCTGTCTTCCTCGCTTCATCCGTGAGTCTTGGCCTTGATCTTGAGGCCACCGAGAACCTCGCTGCCGACCAGATCGCGCCTGACCAGGCCCTGATCGCGGTCAGCAATCCATCCTCGGGGACCACCGAGGTACTGCTGGGCCGGCAAGTTGCCGTGGTTCGAGATCTGGGCGGTTACCTCCTGGTGGTAGGCGGAGCGCGGGAGCAGGCGGTACTCGCTAGCCTGGGGCTGGATTGGACCGTGCTCGATCCGGCCGTGGGCGGCAAGACCTACTACACCGTTGGAGTGCGGCAGGGCGCCGGGATAGACGACCTCCAGGCAGGCACCCGCGTCCTCAGGTTCGACGGCCGGGAAGCCGTGATCGAGGCCTCCGCGGATGAGGTCGCCAAGATCATCGGTCCCAACTTCGAGATAGCCCGGGTGTTCATGCGACCTGTCCGCGTTCGCGCGGAGAAGGCGCAGCGAGAGGCGCCCGAGGCGGCCCCCCTCATGGCGCCGACCCAGGCCGACGCTCTTATCCAGGAGATGGTGGACGCGGTGTCGGTCTCCAACATCAACACCAACGTCCAGCGCCTGCAGAACTTCGTCACCCGCTATTCCACCACCGACAGCTGCCAGGCGGCGGCCAATTGGATCAAGGCCCAGTTCGAGGCCTACGGCATCGACAGCGTCTACTTCCATCACTACAGCAGCACCTACAAGGACAACGTGGTAGCGGTGATTCCGGGAGTGGCCAATCCCGACAAGATAGTGGTGATAGGCGGCCACTACGACTCCATCACCTCAACCACAAACAACTGCCCCGGCGCCGACGACAACGCCACCGGCACCGAGTGCGTGCTGGAGTGCGCCAGGATCTTGAGCCAGTACGACTTCAACTACACCCTGGTCTTCATAGCCTTTAGCGGCGAGGAGCAGGGGCTCTTCGGCAGCGACGCCTACGCCAGCGAGGCGGCGGCCCGCGGCGACGACATCATAGGCATGATAGCGGTCGACATGATCGGCTACCTGGCCGGCGGCGACGCGATGGACCTGGACATCATAGCCAACACCTCTTCGCAGTGGATTCGCGACTTGGCCTTCGAGGCCCAGGACGACTACGTGCCCGCGCTTCCCGCGGTCGCGGGCTCCTTGCCTAGCGGCGCGAGCAGCGATCACGCCTCCTTCTGGAGCGCCGGCTACGACGCCATCCTCTTCTTCGAGGACACCGGCAGCTACAGCCCCTACATTCACACCACCAACGACATTGTTGGCCTGAGCTACAATTCGCCCACTCTTGCCGAGGGATCGGTCAAGATCGCGGTGGCGCTCATGGCCACAATGGCCGAGCCCTTCCGGGTGGCCATCACTCACACGCCGATCGAGGACACCGACGACACCCAGAACCCCTACGACGTCACGGCGACCATTGTTGCAGCCGGCACCCTCAATCCGGACTCGCTGCTGGTCCGGTACTCAACGGGATCCGGCTGGAGCACGCTTACCATGAGTTCCACCGCCAACCCCGATGAGTTCGCGGCATCGATCCCCGCGCAGCCCGGCGGGACCTGGGTGGACTACTACATAATCGCGGAGGACACCGACGGCAACCGGGCCACCAGTCCCACCGGCGCCCCGGCCACGGTGAACACCTTCTTCGTCGGCACGATCACCACGGTCTTTGCGGACGACTTTGAAACCAACAAGGGTTGGACCGTCGGCGCGGCCGGCGACAACGCCACCACCGGGCTGTGGGAGCGCTGCGACCCGCAGGCAACATCGGCGCAGCCCGAGGACGACCACACCGCGGCCCCCGGAGTCAACGCCTATATCACCCAGTGCGCGGCCGGCTCGAGCCAGGGCAGTTACGATGTGGACGGCGGCAAGACCACTCTCTTGAGCCCTGTCCTCGACCTATCGGACTGCCTCAACGCCACCGTGCGTTACCACCGCTGGTACAGCAACGACACCGGCTCGAACCCCGAGGCCGACGACTGGGTGGTCGATGTCTCCGCGGACAGCGGCAACACCTGGGTCAGGATCGAGCTCCTTGAATCCAGCGATCGCGCCTGGGGCTACATCGAGCGCGATCTGGCCGCGTACATAGAACTAACCTCGCTGGTGAGGTTCCGCTTCGTCGCAGCGGATACCGGCTCGGGCTCGATAGTGGAGGCCGGCCTTGACGACTTCTCGATTGTGAGCTACCAGGACGCCTCCTCCGGCGTCGCCGCCGGCGATCCGACGGGCCCCGCGAGGATCGCGCTCGCCAAGAACGCGCCGAATCCCTTCCGGGGGGAGACCTCCCTCAAGCTCTCAGTGGCCGGCGCCACCGAAGTCACCTTGCGAATCGTCGACGTCACGGGCCGCGAGGTGGCGACCCTCCTGGCCAGCCAGAAGGTTGCGGGAAGCCGCACCCTGACCTGGGACGGCACGAATCGCGCCGGAGACCGGGTCGCCGCGGGAGTCTACTTCTGCGAGCTCGCCGCGGGCCGGGAGCGCCTCTTGAGGAAGATCACCCTGGTAAGATAGCGTGGGCTGGACTGCGCCAGGCAAGCCGCGCCGCGCGCCCCGCTGTGTCCGGGATTGACTAACTCCAGCCGGCGGTGTACCCTTCAGGCAGCGTTGGGGGAGCTCGGCCCCCTTGAACCTGATCCGGACAATGCCGGCGTAGGAATGCGCTTCTCGCCATCAGGCGCCTTGCCTCCTCAAGACGCGGATTCACAGTAATGGGCGCGGGCTTTCGGCTGTCAAGGAATCGCTGTCAAGGAGGTAGTGATGAGCGTCAAGTTCCCCAGTGTGGGCAAGGTGTCGCCGGAGTTCTTCGATGAGGTGATCTACCCCAGGCTTGGCGCGCGGCGGCCGGAGGTCATAGTGAGGCCCCAGCACGGCGTGGACTGCGGAGTGGTGCGGATTGGCGAGGGCCGGGTGATGGTGCTCACCACCGATCCCATCTTCATAGTCCCCGAGTACGGCTTCGAGCGGGCGGCCTGGTTCGCCTGGCACATTCTGGCCTCCGACGTCACCACCAGCGGCTTCCCACCGGCCTACGTCGTGGCGGACTTCAATCTTCCCTTGACGATGACCGAGGATGAGTTCACGACCATGTGGCAGGTCTTCGATCGCGAAAGCCGCAAGTACGGCGCCGAGGTCGTGACCGGGCACACCGCAAGATACGCCGGCACGGGTTACCCCATGGTGGGAGGCGCCACCTTCATAGCAGTGGGTCCCGAGGAGAGCCTGCTTCACCCCGGCATGGCGCGCCCCGGGGATGTGATAGTCGTGACCAAGGGCGCGGCGATCGAGGCCACGGGCATCATGGCCTCGGCCTTCCCCGAGACCATAAGGGCCGAGCTCGGCGAGCAAGTCCTGCGCGAGGGCCAGGAGCTCTTCTACAAGATGTCAACAGTTGACGATGCGCTGGCCGCGGTCACAGTCGGTGTCAGGCAGGACGGGGTGACCGCCATGCACGACGCCACGGAGTGCGGCGTGGTCGGAGGCCTCTTCGAGATAGCTCAGGCCTCGAGCACGGGCATTGTGGTCGACCTGGACAAGGTGCCCGTGGCTCCGGCAACGCGCGCCATCTGCAGGCACTTCGGGATGGATCCCTTGATCTCCATAAGCGAGGGCACGCTTCTCGTATGCGTGCGAGCGTTCAAGGCCGCGGAACTGCTGTCCACGCTCCGGGCCAAAGGGATCGTCGCCGAAGCGGTGGGCGAGATCACGCCCAAGGACGGGGGTTTCTGGATGATTAGCTCGGGCGAGCGCAGGCCGCTCAAGCATCCCAAGGTCGATCCCTTCTGGACCGCGATGGCCAGGGCCGTCGAGGCAGGACTTAAGTAGAGATTGGGGCTTGAGCCCGAGGGCGGCGAGTGTTACGATCTGCGCCGTGCGAGTCCGCGAGCGGCCGGAGCGAGCCCGACAAGGAGGACGCGATGATTGAGCTCAGGGACAAGGACACCGGGCGCATGATAGGCAGCATCCCCGAAGAGGACCTCGAGTTCCTGCTTGCGCAGCTCGAGGAGGAATCCGAGGAAGATGCCGACTACTACATCAACAAGGACACCCTCGCCATGTTTGCCGAGCGGGGTGTGAGCCCGCGGCTCTTGGAGCTGCTGACTCTCGCCATGGGCGAGCGTGAAGAGATGGAAGTCCGCTGGTCGCGCGTGTAGGCTAAAGCAGCCGACCGGGATCCCTTGTCGCGGCGTCGCCGCCGACGGGCCTCCCGGCGGACCTGCCGGCGCCCCCGGCCTTCGAGCGGTCGTCGCCCGCGTCCCCTTCGGCGCTCCCAGGCAGAGCCGCCTCACGCGGCGATTCTCCCGCGGTCGCCGGGCTCTCGGGTCCCTCCCCCGTTTCCGCGCCGGGAAGTTCCCGCAGGAACGCGGTCGCCGCACGCATCGACCCCAGGATGGTTTTGCTCTCGCTGTAAGCGTTGGCCACCATCACTCCCGCCCGGGCGAACCGGTTCTCCAGGATGGCGTCGACCTCGTCCAGGCTTCGTTCGATCTTGGTTATGTAGGCCTCGATGTTCTCGAAATCCACCGAGCGCGAGAACTGGAGGTGAAGGTGGTACAGCGCCAGCACGTAGGGCACCACCATGCTGTAGGCCATCAGCAGCACCCCGACCTTGAAGGCCTCTATGTGGGCCTTCTTGCAGAGGCCGTAGACCGAGTCGGGCACCGCCGCTATCGCTATGGTGGTGGTGCACGACGGATCTATGTACAGAACCACTTCCTTTATCTTCTTCTGAACGGCCTTCTCCACTTCGTCCTCGAGCCGCTTGACGCGCGCCGGGTCGGTTTCGGTCTCCATCCTGTCGATGGCGTCCAGGCCGCTCCACTTGGAATCGATGGGCAGGCGCTTCTTGTTTGGCAGCACCATGGCGAACTCCACCACCTTGCCGCTCGCCACCCGGAAGTTCTTGTCCATCATCTCGGGAGGGAACTGGGCGAAGGCCTCGGCCAGCACGTTCTCTCCGGAGGCTCCGCGGGTCCTGGCCCCCACGATCACCCTCTCGATCCGGCGCGTCACCGCATGGATGTCGTCGTCGCGCTTGGTCTGATCCTCGAAGCGCGTCTTGAGCTCCACCAGCACCTTGCGGGCGTCGCCGACGTCGCGCGAGATCGCCTGCTTGACGTCTCCCGAGGTCTCGGCGAACTTGGTCTCCAGGCCCTTGAGGCCGACCTCGAGCTTGTTGAGGTTCTGAACCACGCTCGAGTGCGCGTTGGCCAGCGTGCCGACCTGGGACTCCACCGCCGAGAGGCTTTTGAGCGAATCAAGGAGCGTGGCGAGCGTCTGCTCCGGCACGCCGGCCTCGCTCCGTCTCGAGAGGCGAACCAGCACCGCCACGAGCAGGACGACGGTCGCAGTCAGAAGCACGTAGATTGCCCAGCTATTCATGGCCTCCCCTTTCGCAGTCTTGCGCCGGCCAACTGCGACGGCTGAATACCAGCGATCTCACGTAGCGTGGATCGACGTCCCGCCAGGTTTCCAGGCCCCCGATCTCATCCTCCAAGGACCTGAGCCCGCGATCAACCAGCCCCTCGAGGACTTCCGCGCAAGCCCGGTCGAATCCACCCGAGCCGCGGAGACGCTCGACGATCCTGTCACGACCGGCACGGCGCACCCGGTGGCCCCCCGATGGGCCCCGCTCCAGCCACGCCTCGAAGAGACCCTGGATCTCGCGGCCGGTCAGAGGTTCGATCGTGAACTTGCCGCCGACCAGCAGGTTCACCGCTCCGGTCAGGAAGATGCTCTCCAGGGTGAGATCCTCCGGGCCGCCCGCGAAGACCTCCCCCAGCGCCGGCCGGGCATCACTCGGCCTGGGTATGCCGATCCTCTCGAAGCACGCCTCGGCGAGCACACGGATCTCGGCAAGTACCCGCCCGGTGCGCCGCACCTCTTCGGCGGTCTCGAAGTCCCTGAAGCCCTTCTCCCCCGGCCCGAAGCCGTAGTACTGAGGCACCCTCATCAGGAGGCCCCGCAGGGTCTCGTCCTGCGGAGCTTCGAGAAAGAGGAACCCCTCGGTCGCCCAATTCGGCCAGAACCTCCGCGCCAGACCGGCGGCCTCACGCTTGAGGTCGACGGCTCTGCTGAAGCCTATCTGAAAGATGTCCCTGAGGGGAAGGCTCTTCAGGAGACGCAGGGCCTCGGCGCGGTCGCCGTCGGTGAGAGAGAGCAGACCGACGTTGACGAGCGAAAAGAGCCTGGTGAGAGCCCTGGTCATGGCCTCGAGCTCTCCGACGTGCTCGGCGTCGGCCACCAGCAGCCGGTTGGCGCTGAAGGCGATCTCGCGCCGCAGCCTGTTGGCCAGCGCGCGGTCCTCGAGCGAGGCAACCAGATCCCTGAAGAAAGTCCGCCTGCCCGCCAAGACCATGGGAAAGCCCGGAGCCGCGGTTTCGGGCTCCTCAACCTGCAACGGGACTTTGGGAGGACTCTGGGCGAGCGAGCGCGCCTCGCCCTCGCTGATGTAGCCGTAGATTTCGACGGCCTCGTCGAACTCCAGGAGCCCGACCTCCTCCAGCCGCGAGTTCCTCAGTCGAAGAGCCTCCTCTTCGGCCTCGCTCTCGCTCGATCCGTGGGTGAGAGAGAGCAGACGGTAGAAGAAGTCCCGGTCCGCCTGCCTGAGGATCCTCAAGAGAAGCCCGACGGTCTCGGTCTCCTTGGGGAACTTGGAGAGTATGGTGAAGAAGTCGTCGGGCATGATGTTGGGCAGGC
>JBAQHK010000215.1:0-2569 GCA_049288275.1 bacterium
GCGCTGGGAGGCCACCCTCATCAAGACTCCCTCGAGCATCGCCGCGTCGGCCCTGCGAGCCGGGTCCATGCCGATCTCCACGGCCGGGGGCTGGCCCCAAAAGACCCGTTCCTGGGCCTCGCCGAAACCGGGTCTGATGAGGATGTAGGCCGTGCTGCGGCCGAGCCTGACGTTGGTCTCGGCGCTGTCCCTGGAGCTCTCGCGGACCTTGAGGACCGGCACCGCGGCGAGGCTGTCGATGAATGCTCGCGACTCGGCCGATCCGTCCTCGTCCACAAGGATCACCGAGACCTGGTAGCCCTCGTCGCCGCCGCCGAAGATCGCCCCGAAGAAGATTGCGATTATCAGAGGGAAGAAGAAAGTGAAGAAGAAGCCGGCCCTGTCGCGCACCAGAAGGCGCAGGTCCTTGACTGCGAGCGCAAGAGCCGCTCTCATCAGTTGTCCCTCAAGTGCCGGCCGGTGAGGTTCAGGAAGACCCCTTCGAGGTCGGGGCGATCGATTCGCAGGCGAAGGACTTCGTGCCGCCTCTGAAGGCCTGCCAACTCGGCCAGAGGGTCGTCGGTCTCAATCCGGCTCTGGCCGTCGCGGGTCTCGATCACTACCACGGTCTTGCCGCCATGCGCGGCCACCAGGCTTTCCACGGTATCCAGGGCAAGCAGCTTGCCCCGGTCCATGATCCCCACGCGGTCGCAAAGCCGTTCGGCCTCTTCCATGTAGTGCGTCGTGTAGACCACGGTGCGCCCCTCTCGGCGCATCGCGGTGATGCTCTCGAATATGGCGTTTCGGGACTGGGGATCCACACCCACCGTGGGCTCATCCAGAAACAGAATCTGAGGATCGTGAACCAGGGCGATCGCAAGATTGAGCCTGCGCTTCATCCCGCCCGAGTAAGTCTTGACGCGGTCACGGGCGCGATCGGTGAGCTGCACGAACTCGAGCGCCCACGCCACCCGCGCTTCCAAGCGCCTGCCTGCCAGACCCTGGATCGTCCCGAAGAAGCTCAGGTTCTCCCTGGCGGACAGGCTCTCATAGAGGGCCAGGGACTGAGGGGCGACTCCGATCCTGGATCGGACAGCGGCAGATGCCGGGGAGCCGATACCGGCGATGTTTACCGATCCGCGGTCCGGCCGGACCAGCCCCACCGCGATGTTGACGGTGGTGGTCTTGCCGGCCCCGTTGGGCCCAAGCAGCCCGAAGATCTCGCCCCCGGCGACAGCGATCGTGAGATCCTCCACAGCGACGGTGGACCCAAACCGTTTGCACAGATTGGTCAAAGTGATCATGTCGCGAACCCAGCCTTTAGCCGGGGAGTATATCCGGCGGGCCCCCACGTGACAAGGCATTTGTGTCACGCAGGAGATTGGGGCGACCCGGATGCGGAAAGGCCCGCGTCGAAACGCGGGCCTTTCCCTACCAGGCCGGTTACTGCCTTGGCTACGGCAGCTTGACCAGCTTGCTCATGATCGGCTCTTGACCCGCAAAGCCAATCCTGCAGAAGTAGACACCCGGAGCAACCGTGTTGCCCTGCGCGTCGGTGCCGTTCCAGACCACCGTATGGTAGCCGGCAGGCACCTCCTGGCTCAGCAGAGCCGTCACCTTCCTGCCCAGCATGTCGTAGACGTCCACCGCAGTCCTGCCCGTGGTCGGCAGAGCAAAGCTCACGGCAGTCGATCCCGACAGGGGGTTAGGCACAATGCCGGTGACCGCGAACTCCGTCGGCGTGGCAAGCCCGCGGCTGCTCTCTACCGGCTCCCCGATCTGCAGCGGCCGCTCGACCCATGGGTCAGGCGAAGGCTCGCAGTGGGCGTTGATGTAACAGCCAAGCTCGTTGTAGTCGGCCAGCATGTTCTTGACGTCTGTAATCTCATCCCTGTTGAGCGTTGCCAACGCAGCGTTGACAGCAAGGATCACTCCGTCAACGCTCATCGGGTAGTCCAGGTTTGGATTGCAGGCGTTGAGCAGGGCCGAGACGGCGTGCCTCAGCAAGTTCCGGGCGGCGCCGATCGTGCCCTTGCCGCCGCCGTAGTTCAAGGCGTCCATCAGATCGTCGCCGGCAAGCGCGCTAAGAGCCCCAGGCACGTTGAACACGTCGCCGACCAGGTCGTCAGGGTCGAAGCAAGCCCAGCAGGCGGGGTGATTCTTCCAGAAGCCGGGAGTACAACCCTGCAGTCCGGCGACCTGGCAGCAATCCCGGGCGGACTTGACCAGCTCGTTGGGCAGCTCGCAGTACGGGATTGTGGCCGTCACTGTGATGTCGTTGCAGACCTCATCCACACCAGGCGGAACGGGCACGGAAACGGTCTGCGTGAATACGCCGGCTGGATTCAGACTGAACGGACCTATCGCCGCGTCGTCTGTAGAGAAGAGCAAGCGCACATCACCGGTGTTTGTCACTGTTACCAGGAAGTCGGCGGTGGCGCCAGGCTGGAGCGGCTCGCTCACGCACTCCTTGGTCACGGTGAAGTCCGGGTGAACAAGTGTGACCAGGACCAGCGGGGAATCATCCGTCGCCGGAGTGACTCCGTCGCAAGCATCGACCGCAGCGACGTGCGCCTGATTCTCAACCGGA
>JBAQHK010000216.1:0-16710 GCA_049288275.1 bacterium
GACGAGCAATGAAGGTCCAGGTGTTGGGAACCGGTTGTCCCAAGTGCAAGAAGATGTTCGAGAACGCCGAGAGGGCGATCAAGGATCTCGGCGTCTGCGTCGAACTTGAGAAGGTCCAGGACCTCAAAGCCATCATGACCTTCGGCGTGATGGTGACCCCTGCCCTGGCGATTGACGGCGAGGTCAAGGTGGCCGGCAAGATACCTTCGGTGGAGGAGATCAAGCAATACATGGGGAAGACCTCATAGGGTCCGCTCATGCCAACGATTGGAGCACACGAGATGAATCTCAGAGCCTTGTTGTCGATCCTCGCGGTGTCCGTTGTCGTTGCAATCGCCTTTGGCTGTGCCAAGGAACAGCCTGCAACCAGGGGAGCACCGGAGGAATCCGGTCAGCCATCAACGTCGGAGTCAGCCACAGCTCGACCCGGCGAGGTATGTGATACGATCGCCACCGGGACCGCCGAGTCCTCCCAAGCCCCTGCTTCCGCCGGAGCAGCCGGGGCCAGGCTGCCGAGGCTCGTGGACCTAGGCCGGGGCACCTGCATCCCCTGCAAGCAGATGGCCCCCATTCTCGAAGAACTCGCCCGTGAATACGAAGGCCGGGCGATTGTCGAGGTGATAGACCTCCGCTACAGCCCCCAGGCCGCCATGGAGTACGGGATAAAGCTGATCCCCACGCAGGTGTTCTTTGACAGGAAAGGCGCCGAGGTTTATCGGCACGAGGGCTTCATGTCTAAGGACCAGATCGTTGCGAAGTTCCAGGAGCTGGGGGTCAAGCCCAGGTGATTGCTGCTGTCTTTGAACATCTCACCGAGGCGGTCTCAGGAACGCCCCTCATCGCGATCCTTGCTTCGGTCGCCTGGGGAATCCTGAGCATCATCCTGAGCCCCTGCCATCTTGCCAGCATCCCGTTGATCATCGGCTTCATTGGAGAACAAGGGGTTGTGACGGCTCGCCGGGCATTCTTCACGGCGCTCTCCTTCGCGCTCGGGATTCTCGCCACAATCGGGGCGATAGGAGTCGCCACGGGCCTTGCCGGCCGCATGCTGGGCGACCTCGGTCCCCGCATGAACTACTTCGTGGCCATCATATTCTTCGTGATAGGCCTTCATTTTCTGGGCGTGATTCCGATGCCCTTCTCGGCCCGTACCGGGAAGCTCGGTGGCAGGCGCGGCCTCGTGGCGGCCTTCTTGCTCGGCCTGGTCTTCGGACTGGCCCTGGGCCCGTGCACCTTCGCCTACATGGCGCCAATGCTCGGCATAACCCTTTCGGTGGCCAGAACCAATATGGCTTACGGCGTCGGGCTGCTGGTGGCCTACGGCGTCGGACACTGCTCGGTCATCGTGGCCGCCGGCACCTTCAGCGAGGTGGTCGAGCGTTATCTCAAGTGGAGCGGCAAGTCCAGGGGGCTCGGCCTTCTCAAGAAGGTCTGCGGCATACTCGTAATCCTCGGCGGTGTGTATCTACTGTGGATAGCGTGATCAGGTTCGAGTCTCTCCCGCCTCGGTCACCATGTTGCAGCGGCGACAGAACGCCGGCGTCCGGCCTTCACGGGCCATCCTGCGGAACTCCAGAAAGTCACAGGAGTTGAGGCACGCCGGTAGGCCGGCTTCGAAGACGTTCCCGAAGTGCTTCTCCTTGGGAAACGGCTTGGCGCAGCAGGGGGCCAGGAAACCGTCCCAGGTCACATAGAAGTGATTCCACGGGAAGGGACAGAGCCTGAAGCTTCGCGGTGAGGCGACATCGTCGAAGCCCACGATCACTCCGTCGCGGCGCGCCGCCTCGCGGGTCTCCCGCACCGCCCGCCGGTACTCCGGGCCCTGATAGAAGGCGTAGTATGATGCGTCCCAGTCGTTGGCAACCAGGTTCATGGTGTTGAAGTAGACCTCGCCGATGCCGAGGCTCTTGGCCAGCCCGACCACGTCCGGCATCTGGTGGTAGTTCTCCTCGAGAACCACCATGTTGAACTTGGGCCGCGCCCTCCTGCCCCTGGTGACCTTCACGATCTCGCCGACGTTGGCGAGGTACTTGTCCCAATTGGAGTTCCTGCGTACCCGCTCGAAGACCTCGCCCAGGCCGTCTATGGAAATCTGGAGCGCGTCTATGCTGTCAGCGATGGCGTCCGCCAGTTTCGGCGCGTCCGGCTGCTGGGCATTGGTGGAGATGAAGACGTGGACTCCCCTGTTCCGACTCCTTATGTGATCCACGAGTTCAACAAGATGCGGGTAGAGCAGGGTCTCTCCCAGGCCGGTGAGGCCGATGCTGTCGAGGTAGACGTGGTTATCGTCAACGAGCCGCTTGGCCGCCCCGATGTCCATGTGCCCCTTGTCCATCGCCTTGCCCAGGGCGTATTCCCTCGGGCAGGTGATGCACCTGAGCTGGCACAGGTTCGTGACCTCGAGCATGATCGAGGTCGGGTGAGGCAGCTCGGGCCTCCGCCCTCTCACGGCGAGGGTGAAGCCCACCCGGTTGCGGGCGTAGTCAAGAAAGCCGCGGCCGCGCGGCAGACCGGCGGCGCGCCTGGCCACCTTTCGCGCGAAACTCAGCATCTTGCGCAAGTCCTCTCGCCCCCTGGTAATCACAGCCGCCACGCACCGGCTGCTTTGAGCAAGCCCGTCCAGCCTGTCACCGAGTGACCACCTCGGGTAAGAGACGCTTAGGATATACAAGGGTGACGCCGGGGTTGGCCAGCGCGTCTCCCTCAACCACCTTATCGAAACGGCCAACGTGGGCCCCTATGTAGAGGCGCACGGCCTGCTGCAGCACGCCGCCCCGGCCCGACGACCCGTATCCGTGCACGATCCACACCGGGTCGCGCCCACCGCCCCTCACGTAGGCGTTGTAATCGCGTACGAGTTTCCGCAAGGCTTCCGGCTCGGTCAGCCCGTGCAGATCTATCGTCTTGCCGGCCTCGCGACCTGGTCTCACGTTGCTGCTCCGCTGGGTGCCGCTGCCTCTGCGTCTTTCCTATACAGGGCGATCGTGTGCCCGAGCGAGGATATCAGCAAACCGGGAGGACGGCAACTGACTATCGCCGTCTGTGCGAGACAGCACGTGGATTGCTCTGTAGACAGCAGATGCCCTTCGGGCTCCTTGCCGCCGGGCCTACAGCGAGGCGGCTAGCTGGCGCGCCTTCGCTCTGACGTACCCCTGGGCCATATTGTTCAAGGCGTTGTAGTTCGCCGCCTGCTCGGCAAACTCCTTGGCCTTGGCGGTGTCCCCGGCGCCATTGTAGGCCAGGGCCACTCTGTAGAGGGTGTAAGGGTTCTGCTGGCTGGTCTGCTCAAACTCCTTCAAGGCCTTCTTGTAGTCCTTGTCTTCAAGCGCTATCAGGCCCAGGAGTTGGTGCGCCAGGCGTACGAAGTTGGGGTTGCCGAGCGCTTCGGCTCCCTTGAGGTATTCCCTGGCCTTGACCCGCGCCTCGGCGAGATTGCCGGTCCTCGCGGCGACGTACCCCGTGGTGTAGAGCAGCGTGAGATCGGCGTTGCTCTTGATCTGATCGGAGAGATCGGATTCCTTGATCAGCTTGTGCGCAAGCTGGTACTTGCCCAGGGCCTCGTCGAACTTGCCCGACTCGCACAGGACGTCCCCCATCGCGCCCAGGTCGCCGGCCATTGCGCCGGCATCGCCTATCGCCTCCGCCAGGGCGTACTGCTTCTCGAGCTCCGCCACCGCCCCGGCCATGTCACCCTGGTCGACGTAGGAGACCGCCCTGGCAAAGTGAGCCGCCCTGCGCTCGCCGTTGCTGCGGGCCATTGCGTAGAGCTTGTCAAGCTCGGCCCTTGCCGCTTCATGCCGGCCCTTGAAGTTGAGATCGCTCGCTATGCCGATGCGACTGGCGACGAAATTCGAATCAACCGCCAGGGCCTTCCGGTAGAGCTCTATGGACTCGTCGTACTTGCCCATCTTCATCAGGAGCTCGGCGTAGGAGTCGTAGGGATTGGGATCGTCGGGAATCATTTGGATGTAGTGTTGGAAGGCCTTCTCCGCTCCCGAGTAGTCCCCGAGGAATCTGCGACAGTAACCCAGTTGATTGTAGGTAGGCGAGTGCTCCGGTTCCACCATCCTGGCCTTCTCGTACTGCTCTATCGCCAGGAAGTAGTCCTGAAGCGCGAAGTAGTTTCCGCCCAGGAGATTCAACGCCCGCTCGTCCTCGGGATAGGCTGCCACCAGCTTCTTGTAGTAATCCCTCTGCTTGAGCGGCAGCCCGATGGCTCCCGCCTCGGTCCCCAGGATCATCAGCCGCTCACCTTCCGAAACCCGGTCTACCAGAGCCTTGGCCTTCGCCAGGTTGCCGAAGAAGCCTTCGGTGGTTGTGGAAACCAGGCCCAGACTGAGGTGGGCCATGGCAAAGTCGGGATCCTCGGCAACGGCCTTCTCGAAATACTCCCTGGCGTCCTGGCCGCGCAGCCTCTCCACCAGATCGCGGCCGCCAAGATAGTAACCCAACGCGGTTTCGGACTTGGTGGTGATCGGGATCTTGCCCTTTTCAGCGCCGACGGCTGTCGCCACAGCCGCGACCAGAACCAGCACCGCTACAGCGGCGAGCGGGAGTCCCAAGAGCGGGAGACCGGGAGTTGAAGCGCGCGGTTTCATCGCGTCTCCTTAGGTTAGGAGTGGAACCGATACAGGGGAGATTCAGGCCGCGCTCAGGGCGGCCGTACCCCACTCTACCTACCCCTGGGGAGGGTGTCAAGTAGACAACTTGCGGCCGGAAGTCCTTGATTTTGGCGCGCGCACGTGCCAGAGTAAGCCTGTATGGCAGGGGCTGCTGGAGAGCCCGTCCTGGGCCTCCGTCCTGCAGCCGGTAGGTCGACACCAAGGGGTCAAACCATGAAGACCGTTAAGGTTCTGGTGTTCCACCCGGAGCTGTGCGAGGGTGACCGGGCCTGCGAGCGCGCCTGTTCCAAGGTGCAGTATTTCAGGTCGGATGAGGGTGGAGACAGGTCCGCGCTGCGGATCACGAAGGGCAAGGACGGCAAGTTCCAGTGCACGGTCTGCAACCATTGCGGCCTGTGCGTGGACCTGTGTCCGGTGCTTGCCCTCAAGCGAGTAGCGGCCGGGACCGTCACGTTGAACAAGAGCCTGTGCGTCGGGTGCCAGGCCTGCGTGGCCTTTTGCCCGACCGGTGTGATGCGCAAGGCGCCGGGCCACATTGTTCCCTTCAAGTGCATCTCCTGCGGCAAGTGCGTCGAGGCCTGCCCCAAGAAAGCGCTCGAGCTGGTGGAGATGAAGATCGAGGACCTCGAGCGCGAAGTCTACGCGAGGCACGGGAGGGTATGCCCATGAAGGGCCCCGAGAACACCGTAGAGTGCGATTTCAAACCCAGGACGCTGAAGACACCCGGGGGCTTCGAGACCGGCAATACCAAGCACCAGTGGGACCTCGCCAAGATGCGAGCGGCGCACCGGCTCCTGGCCGAGTACAAGTATGAAAGGCGCCCGGTGGAGCGCGGCTACGCCGGACGCACGCTCCACGTCAATCTCACCACTAACGAGATCAAGGAGAAGCCCGTGACCGAGGAGATGAAGCAGCTCTTCACCGGCGGCAAGGGCTTCGACTTGAAGCTGCTGTATGACGCCATCAAGCCCACCACACGATGGGACAGCGAGGAGAACGAGCTTGTGCTGGCGGCGGGGCCCCTGTGCGGCGTGACGCAGTACTCGGGCACGGGCAAATGCCTGGCCGCGACGGTCTCTCCCCTCACTAACATCGTCTGCGACTCCAACGCGGGGGGCTACTTCGCTCCCTACCTCAAGTTCTCGGGCTTCGACGCGATCGAGATCCAGGGCAAGGCCGGGGAGGACGTGGCCGTAATCGTGGATGGGGCCGAGGGCGTGGTGCGGATCGAGACCGCTCCCTTGGAGGAGGTCAACAGCCATCTCGTGGCCGAACAGATGACCTACATGTATGCCGCCCAGGACACCGACGCCGCGCGGCAGAAGGTCGCGGTGGTCTCGGCCGGCCGGGGCTCGGAGCACTCCTACTGGGGCTGCCTCAACATCTCCTTCTACGACCCGCGCAGGAAGGTGGCGCGCCTCAAGCAGCACGGCCGCGGCGGGCTGGGGACGGTCTTCCGGGACAAGAAGATCAAGGCTCTGGTCGCCCGGATAGACAGGATGGACGGTCTGTCCAACAACCCCGCCGACCCCGACAAGATAGTCGCCGCGGGGATAAGGCACCACACCGAGATGCGCGACCTGGACTCGCACCAGTGCTGCATGCGCGAGGTCGGGACCGGCAACATAGTCGAGGTGATGGACGCCTATGACCTTCTGCCTGTCGAGAACTACCGCTTCGGATCCTCTCCGCGAGCCTTCAACCTCCACTCCCAGCACTTCTACAAGCGCTTCACCCAGGTGATACCCGACGGCTGCTGGTACGGCTGCACCATGGCCTGCGCCAAGGTAGTGGACGGCTTCACGGTGATGACCGGTCCCTACAAAGGGATGCGCTTCTCGGTGGACGGGCCGGAGTATGAGAACTCCGGCGGGTGCGCCAACATGGGCCTCTTCGACCCGGACTGGGTCATAGAGTGGAACTTCTACTGCGACTGCTACGGCATCGACACCATATCCTTTGCCACCGGGATGGCCTTCTACATGGAGATGTACGAGTACGGCATACTCTCGAAGGAGCGTACCGGGGGGCTCGAGCTGGTGTGGGGTAACGGCGAGGCCCTTTTGGAGTTCATGCACCGCATCGCCAAGGGCGACAAGCACGAGTTCATCCAGACCGCGGCAAAGGGCATTCGCAGGACCAAGGACTGGTTGATTTCCAAAGGCTGGGGCGCCGCCGACCTCATCGAGAACTGCGGCATGGAGAACAAGGGCCTCGAGTTCTCGGAATACATGTGCAAGGAGTCCCTGGCGCAGCAGGGCGGCTACGGGCTCACCAACAAGGGCCCGCAGCACGACGAGGCCTGGCTGATCTTCATGGACATGGTCAACAAACAGATCCCGACCTTCGCCGACAAGGCCGAGGCCCTCCACTACTTCCCGATCTGGAGGACCTGGTTCGGCCTGGTGGGCCTGTGCAAGCTGCCTTGGAACGATGTGACGCCTCTGTCCAACGCCAAGGCCAAGGAACCCGCCAAGGTGCCCGAGCACGTGCAGAACTACGCCGATCTGATGACCGGCACGCTGGGAAGGGAGATAATGCCCAAGGACCTGGTCGATCAGAGCGAGCGGGTCTACAACTTCCAGCGCGCTATGAACGTCTGGATGGGCCGAGGCACACGCCGGGACGACTGGATACCCTTCCGGGCGAAGGGGCCGGTGACCGAGTTGGAGTATCGCTCGAGACAAGAGCGCTACGACAAGCAGCTTATAGAGAAGGGGCTCGCTACCAAGGAGGCCCTGGCCAAGATGACCGTCAGCGCGAAGCGCGCGCTTCTCGCCTCGTATCGCGACGACCAGTACGAGAAGCTCGCGGACGCGGTCTACTTCAGGCGCGGCTGGACCCAGAACGGCATCCCGACACCCCAGAAGATGAGAGCGCTGGGCTTCAGCGGCTACAGGGAACTGCTGGAGATGCTCCAGAGGAAGATAGACGCCGACGGGAAGGCGGGGCTCAACAAGTGGGGCGGCCGCTACGGAAAGGGCGAGGCTCCGCCGACCGAGGACCCGAAGTACTGGGAGAAGTGGTAACATCGGAAGCGTGAGGCCTGTAGATGGATGAAGCCGTGAGGGCGAGGATTGCGGCAAGGCTCCGCAGGGCCTCGGTGGGCATCGCGGGCGCCGGCGGCCTGGGCTCCAACGCCGCCATGGCGTTGGCGCGCGCTGGCATGGGACGGCTGGTGATCGTGGATTTCGACAAGGTCGAGAAGGGTAACCTCACCCGCCAGTACTACTTCCTCGACCAGGTGGGTCAGCTCAAGGTTGAGGCCCTCAAGGCCAACATCGAGCGCGCGGCCGAGGGCGTGAGGGTCGAGGCCGTGGCGAGGGAACTCCTGCCCGGCAAGATGGCCGAGCCCTTCAGGGACGTGGACGTGGTGGTGGAGGCTCTGGACAAGGCCGAGACCAAGACCCGCTTCGTCCAGGAGGTGCTAAGGGATCTGCCGGGCAAACCCTTGGTTGCCGCCTCGGGAGTCGCCGGCTGGGGCGCGTGCGAACGGATAGAGCTCAAGAGGTTCGCGCCGCTTCACCTGGTGAGAGACTGCCGCGCCAAGTCCAGCGACGACGGCGTGCTCCTGGCGCCCAAGGTATGCGCCATGGCCAACATGCAGGCCAACACCGTGCTTGAGATACTGCTGGGAGCCGAGCATGTCGATTGAGGTAAACGGCGAGAGCGTCCCCTACGTTGCGGGAGAGACCATCGCCGAGCTCATAGCGCGCATGAACTACGTCTTCCCCATGCTCGTGGTGGCGATAGACGGCAATCTGATCCAAGAGACCGATTTCGGCTCCTCCACCTTCCCCGACGGCGCCAAGATCGAGATCGTGCACCTCACCAGCGGCGGATGAACAGGCCCCTGACTGCAGGCCGCCCACCGTCTACCGGCCAGGCATTGCTGCCGGCGTTGGAACTGCAAACAGCGAGCTATCAAGCGGCAAGTTGTGTGCCACCAGGTCAAAGACGTACGTGGTCGATCCACCCTGCCGGCTCGTAGATACCCGGAAGGGGAACTTGACCCCATCCACTTCCCGGTAGTCCTGCAGCACCGTGTAGTACCCGACCCGAACCAGGAGACCAGTCGCATCGTCAAAGTAGAGCGAGTAGTAGACCCTGTCCAGGCCGATCGGCTCCAACACAAGCACCGACCCGCCATCTATGTAGTCCTGCCCCGTCACTCTCAGACCCGGGAAGTAATCCTCCAGCCGCAGGGCATTGTGAGGGTTGATGAGCCAGGAGAGCTTCGGGTCTGCCGGTTGTCCCTCTCGGCTTACGCCGCCGGGGTGCTGCGCCCACCACGTTGTGCCGTCAAAGCCCTCGCACATGATCCCGTGCGGTGTGTGCTCCACTATGAGGAGACTGCCGGGCACCCGTGAATAAGTCACAATCGGGACCGTCTCACAGACCGGCGGAGTCCAGTCGAGGTCGGTGGTCCGGCGTCCCATACAGACGCGAGTGGACAGCCGTTGGATGGCTTCGCGTCCGCCCAGAGCATCAACGTACCGTTGGATCACCATCTCCGCAGCAGGTAGAGAGTCAGAGATCGCCGCCTCGACCTGCCCAGCCGGAGCTACAACGCACAGCACCGCACCCAGGATGATCCCGGGAACCAACCACTTCTTCATAACGCCCTCCCTTCGGACTTGACCGCTGCCTGCATAGTTGGACGCCGTCCGATCACGGGATCCGGCGCGCCTCCTGGACACGCAGGGTGTGACCATCCGGACACGGCACCGCCCGAATGCGCTCGGCACGCCGGGCGGCTGCGGGATAGCAGTGGGCCTAGTGCGCACCCCGTCAATGGGTTACGACACCCTCGCCCAGCCCCACCGTGTCGGGACATGATTGGCATATGGCTTGCAACCGACGTGCCTCTGATTGCTGAGACACGGAAGGAGGAACAACAGATGAGGCCGCATCTCAGAGAAGCTCCACTCGTAGGGTTGCTTGCAGTTCTTCTAGCCCACGCCTCGCTCGCAGCCGAGAAGACCGTGGTGTTCACCAACGTCAACCTTGTCCCCATGACCAGCGAAACCGTCCTGGCCGATCGCGCGGTAATCGTGCGTGGCTCCAGAATAGCAGAGGTTGTGCCGTCTGGGGATCTCCAGGTGCCGGTGGGCGCCGAGGTCATAGATTGCAGCGGAGCCTATCTGATGCCCGGCCTCGCCGACATGCACGTGCACCTGGATGCCTACTTTCCCACTCCGTACTACGCTCACCCGTACTTCAATCTCTTCCTTGCCAACGGTGTTACCACCATCCGGGACTTGGCCCAGGGATGGCCGCCTTCGGTCCTGGGGTTTCGCAGGGAACTCGAGGAGGGCAGCCGCTTGGGTCCGACGGTTTACGTTGCCAATACGTACTGGGGTTCGGAGCCGGATGTGCTCGGGCTCTTCCTGGCCCAGCAGCCGCTCGGGTACGACTGCGCCAAGCTCAATTCCTATCTATCGCATGAGGAGTTCGGCGCCCTGTTGGAGCGGGCAAAGCAGATGCAGACCTACACGCTAGGGCACATACCCTATGCCGTCGGTTTGGATGGCGTCCTCGCAGCCGGCATGAATGAAGTGACCCACGTGGACGAGGTCATCCTGTCGGAGATGATCGGCTTGCATCACGACAAGGACCAGGCAGCTGACCAGTGGGACCGGGATATGGTAGCCGCTGCCCGACAGGCGCTCTCCTCGTATGTTGGCCTGCCAGTCGCGGACCTCCGCATGAAGGCGAGCGATACGGTCCGGGAGATCATGGACAGGCTGCGGGGAAGAGACATCACCTTCACCACCACCCTGATCTGCGACGAGGATACTGTGGACAAACTCTTTCATCGACAGAGGCTTGAGTCGGCTCCACACGCCCCCTACATCTCGCCTCAGTTCTGGAAGGCGCTGGACGCCGGCAAAGACAAGCACCAGAATCTGCTGCCGAAGGAAGAGTGGGGCGGCTACGTGGTCTTCTCGGAGCTGGGCAAGATGCTTGCCAGTGAGATGAAGCGTAACGGAATCAGCCTGGTGCTTGGCACCGACGTGGGTCCGCCATACTTATCGCTGGTGCCGGGCTTTTCGGTTCACGATGAGCTTGCGATCCTCACAGACAATGGCTTCACGCCCTACGAGGCTTTGCTGACTTCCACCAGAGATGCCTCCGCGGTTGTCGCGAGAATGACAGGCAGGGACGAGTTCGGCACGATCGCGGAGGGCAAGCGCGCCGATCTGGTGCTGGTCGAAGGCAACCCCCTGACGGACCTGGCGCGCATACGGAAGCCACTGGGCGTCATGGCCGCGGGACGCTGGCTACCTGCCGACACCCTCGCTGCACTCGCTCAAGTAGTGACCAAGGGGATAGACGATAGGCTTGAGTCCGCATACGACGCCGGCGGGATAGAAGCGGCAATCGCTGAATACCGGGCGATCAAGCAATCCAATCGCTACAATCAGTACTACTACTCCGCAGCCACCTTGAACAACGCCGCCTATCTGCTGCTCGGCAACGGCAGGGCAGACGAGGCTATCCGCATGTTCGAGCTGAACGCTGCCGAGTATCCTGAGGACCCCAACTCCTACGACAGCCTCGCGGAGGGCTACATGAAGAAGGGCGATAACGAGCGGGCAATAGAGCTATATCGCAAGTCACTTGCTATGAACCCCGGAAACACCAACGCCGTCGACATGCTCAAGACCCTGGGGGCACACTGACAACGCCAGGCGGAGTATAGGCCCGCCGACGGTCAGAGGATCCAATTGAGGAGCAGGGCCAGCGAGATCGAAACCGCCGGGACCGAGATCGCAAGAGCTGCGGTCACTCTTCCGCCGATCAGCTTGAAAAGCATGACAAGCGAAGTGATGCACACCGCGGTCGAGGTCAGCGAGAAGGCAATCGCCGTGCCCAGCGGAAACCCGTGGCTCACCAGCGGCCTCAGGAAGAAGACGTCGGCCCCATTGCAAAAGTAAAGCGGGACCCCGACAAGAGCCCAGATCGCGATCTCGCCCACGCCGCTACCGAAACCTCCGCGCATCAGGAAGTTGCGCGGTCCCAGGTACTCTAGCCCCACCCCGAAGAGGCCCGCGACCACGAGATAGGGCAGGAGCTTTCTGAATAGCGAGAAGGCCTCCAGGTAGATGTCGCCCACCGGGGCACCGGGGCACTTGCCGGAGCAGGCCGCCCCGGCCAGGGCAGCCATACGACGCCGGGCCCAGCCATTGCCGGACGTTGGTCCGAGCAGGCCAGATTGCGGCAGAACGTAGGCCGCCTCCAGGGCACCGCCGGACTCCTCGGCGCCGGCAGCAGGCACAGCAAGGCCCGTCACGGGCCACTTCCGCTCCACCAGGCCGGCGACGCACGCGCAGGCCATGGTTAGCACAAACGCCGAGAGGATTCGCAGCAGACCGTAGGTCGGCCCCAGCACAGAGAAGGAGAGCGCGATGATGTAGGGGCTCAAGACCGGCGCGGCCATGATGAAGGCGATCACCGTCGGCAACTTGAGCCTGCCCTTCATGGCTGCCACCAAGGGGATCACCCCGCACGAGCAGACCGGAAGCAGAGCGCCATAAAGGAAGGCCGTCACCGGGTTGGTGGGAAAGAAGCGCCGGAAGCGCAGGAATTGCCTTGCGAGCCACACCGCGATGAAGGTGCCCACGAAGACGATCACCAGGGTCTCGAAGAAGTACTCGAACAGCACGAACGCCGGTTTGGGAAGGGCCCGGAAGAGCACGCACTGCTCGCGGTTCACATAGGTGATGTCCTTGGCAAGCTTGTAGACCGTATCGGCGCCCCAGAAGACCGCGCTGGCAACCAGTGCCGACTTGACAGCTAACCGCTTGCGCCCGGTGGTCATCTCGTGCCCGATAGTCATTCGATCTCGAATGGCCTCCGTCGCGTCAAGCCGCGCAACGCATCAGCCGCGGCAGCAGCGTCAATCTGACAGACGAACCAACTTGCTAGTCCTGCTGGATTCGCCCGCCGCGATCCTCACCAGGTAAATCCCCGGGGCGACCTTGCTGCCCGACTCGTCCCGACCGTCCCACTCCACAGCCTGATCGCCCGGCTCTCGCCAGCCCCGGCCTACCACCCTCACGCTTCTTCCAGCGAAGTCATATATGGTCACCTCTACCTGAGAGGCCGAGAAAAGGCCAAAACGAATCGTGGCGCTGGTAGCGAACGGATTGGGGCTCGACACCGCCCGGACGCCTGTCGCGCCGGTCGGGGCCACCGCCGCATCGGGCTCGCGCAACATTACCAGCCAACCGTCGTGGCCGCCGGCACCGGAGCACTCGGTGTGACCTGCGACGAGATACTGGCCGGGGTCGGTCTGGATGATGCAGCTTCCCCAGTCGGAGCCGGCCCCGCCCATCACCTGCTCCCAGGACCAGCCCGTTCCCGGCATGCGCTTCACGATCAAGAGATCGTTCTTGAGCGTGCTCTCGTTCTTCTCGGCCCCGCAAATCAGGTAACCGGCATCTGGAGTCTCGCACATCGAGCAGCCGTACTCAATGAAGTCGGCCGAGTAACGCTTCAGGGACGTCTGGGTCCCAAGGCTGTCGGTCCTGAGGAAGTAGATGTCGTCGGGGTCGGTCACGAGGATGATGCGGTTGCCGCCCACGGCCAGGCCACCATCGGCGGCTGCGCACACCGCGCCGCCCCAATCGTGAGACACCACGGAGGAAAAGTCCCCGTAGAACCGCTGCCACACGAGGCTTCCCGCGGGATCGATCTTGACCAGATAGATGTCCCGGCTCACGCCGTTGGAGCTCGAGGTCCCGCTGATGCAATAGCCGCCGTCGGCGGTCTCGCACGCGCTCTCGCCCCAGTCGTACTGCACGCCGCCGAAGACCCGCGTCCAGACCGTGTCGCCCTGGGCATCCAGCTTCAAGACATACATGTCGCTCTGGCCCGAGCCGAAGGAGTCCTCACGACCGGCAACCACAAGGTGGCCGTCGCTGGTGCGGAAAATCGTCCGGCCCTCATCCGAGCCCGCGCCGCCGTAGGTTCGCTCCCACACCACGTCGCCGTCCGCATCTATCGAGGCTACATAGACGTCCTCCCTGCCCAAGCCGCTGGATGTGGTGTAGCCGGCGACGTAGCAGCCGCCGCCGGGTCCCTGGCACACCGCGTAGCCGTAGTCACGGCCGGCGCCGCCC
Source organism: bacterium (assembly GCA_049288275.1). Lineage (GTDB taxonomy): Bacteria > Arandabacterota > Arandabacteria > Arandabacterales > Arandabacteraceae > JBAQHK01. Next base: position 13,751 of record JBAQHK010000216.1, read on the forward strand.
AGGGCGCGCGTCCACAGGGTGTCGCCGTCGGCGTCCACCTTGAGAACGTAGATGTTGACTTCGTTGGGCCCCACGGAGTACGTGTAGCCGACCGCGGCGAAGCATCCGTCCGTTGTGCCGCACACCGAACGCAGGCCGTCGTTGGCGGCGCCCCCGTAGGTGCGGGTCCAGGCGGTGTCCAGGGCTCCGGCGGCGGTCCCGATCAGTCCGCCTCCAAAGCCGGCCAAAAGAAGGCCTCCAATTGCGAGCAACAGCATCACGCGCCTTGTCTTCATGTCCTCCTCCTACTGGCGGCCGCGCACAACGCGCAGGCTGTCCACCGCGGCGCGCATAGCCTCGCCGATCTGCTGGGTGTAGTAGTGGCCCTTGGAGCAAGTGAGGATGTTGCCGTCCAGGACCGGCGGCAGGTTGTCGCCAAGATAGACGGCGCCTGCGTCTATGTACTCCTGGGAATGGGTTGCGTAGCCCGTGACCTGCTTGCCCTCAATCACGTCCGCCGCGGCCAGGACGCGGGTGCCGGCGCAGACCGTCACCACCAGGAGGCTATCCTGGACCGCTTGGCGCACCAGATCCAGGGCCTCAGGGCTTGCAAGCAACTGGTTGTACGCCAGGCCCCTGTAAGCCTGGCTCTGGCCCAAGAGCAGACAGTCATACGGAGCAACGTCGGTTATCTCACTCACCAGGGTGTCGACCTCGAAGGGCACGCCCCAACTGCAGTTGGTGACCGTCCGGGTCACCCCCGCAAAGGTGAGGCGCCACCCGTAGAGCTCCATCTGATCGCGCAGGTAGGAGAAGTATGCACCGTGCAGATTGCTCATGAGCACCAGGACTTCGACCTCGTCGGAAGAGCCCTGGGCCACGCCGGCCGGCCTGGGCCCGGCCCAAAGGGCGGTCGCACCAGCGGCAAGCAGGACCGCGGCAAGAACAAGAGTCAGTCGCAGCTTCATGAAACCCTCCTTCATTGTTGAAAGCCCGCACGCGCCCGGCGCGATGGCAGAGCCGTCAGGGGTTGCTCGTTGCGCAGGCGACAGGGGGCGACTTGTTGGACCTGCGGGGCGACGACCGCGGTCGCCCGATCAGCCGGACTATACTCACGTTACCGCGGAATGGGAATATCGAGAATCTGCCGAACAGGCCCAGGATAGGCGCGATCCCGGTCGGCGAACTCGGCCTGGCCGGCGCGCGTCGGTGCCGTCACCGCAGGGCGAACTTGCCGGTCACGCCGGTGAGGCTGTTGGCGACGCGGGCAAAGTAGGTGCCGGGGCCGACCTTTCGGCTCTCGCGGTCCGCACGGGTCCAGGTGGCGTGATAGATGCCCGGGGCCAGTTCCTCATCCACCAGGGTCGCCACCACCCTACCCCGCACATCGAGGATTGTCAGCTGCACCTGGTCGCTGGTGTTGGTGTAGTAGCCGAAGTCCAGGCGATCTCGGCCCGTCTCCCAGTCCGGACAGGCCACAAGGCCGATCTCAGTCTCGCCCCCACCGCCGATCCAGCGGTCGCCTATCACCGCGACGCAGTCGGAGCCCTCAATTGGCTGACCGGTTACCAACTTGCCGGTGAGCGTCAGGGCGACCGTCTCGCCGACGAGCTCGCCGAGACCGAGCGCGTCAACCAGATCCGCGATCGGGAAGGTCAGCGCCAGATCGTCGAAGCCGTCGCCGCGCGCGTCGCTGCACTCCGGGCTGCTGCCTATCACCGGGTAGCCCACGTCGGCATAGATCCAACGGGTGGGCTCGCACCATGCCGCGGCGTCTGCCCGGGATAGCCGAATCGTCGTGGGATCAATGTTGGCGGCATCCAGGTCCGCGGTACCCAGCACCGCAACCGGGATCGCGAGAGGACTCCCGATCCTCAAGTGATTAGGGCAGAGCCCCGGCCTTATCTCCACGGCAACGGCGAGGGGTACGCTCGTTGGTGCGGAATCGTCCCCCGCGATGGCCACGGGGCATACCACCGCACAGGCCACGCCGGCAAGAGCTGCGGCTGGCGCAACGGCCAGCCAGAGCCGCCGCCACACCCCGAGGGATTCCAGAATCTCATCATGCATGAATCGCACTCCTTGTTCCTACCGCCCGCCCCCGCCTTCATTCACCTGTATTATACCAGACTAATCGCGTGACTGTTCCGCCATTTGTTGCTAGAATCCGGCCCATGGAGAAGGCCAACACCATGCGCGGCGCTTCCTCGCTCCTTAAGCAACTGGACGAGATCAAGTACTCCTACGGCCCCGGCTGCGGCGCGGCCAAACTCCGGGCGCTCCGATTCCTGGACCAGTCCCGGCTTGCCCGGGCATCCGAGGTCTTGAGGCTTCACGAGGCGCTCTGCTTCCTCAGGGCCTATCCGGACGACCCGAGCGTGCTGGAAGAGGTCGAGCGCATGCTGGAGGGCTTCGCCGCGAGGAGCGACCTCAGGCGTCACCGCGGGGCGCTGGTGAACTCCGGGATCGCCGGCACCGTGATCCGCTTCCCCTTCTTCTGGTTCACGGCCGAGCGGCTGGCTCGCCGCTGGCCGGACAAGATTTCGGTCGCGTGGAAGGAGTTCAAGGACAAGTCCAGAATCGAGGACGCGCTGCGCCAACTGGTTCACTACGCCGAGTCCCCCGCGCTGGATGAGCTCGACTGCACGCCCCAGGAGTGGCTCTGCCGCCTCAAGGGCCGCGCCGAGACTGATGCTTGCTTCCTCGTTCGGCGCTTCAGGCAGTATCCCTCGAGTTCCTTCGGCCGCGAGGCCTACTACGAGAGCTTCGGCATCCCCTTGAGCATATCCCCCGGGCCGGACACGCCGTCCCGCCCGCAGGCCAAGGACCCGGGGGTTGGAGTCACCTTTCAGACCGGGCCACTCGCGAGGCAGCGGCCACGGCTCCGCCCCGCGATCCTCGAGACACCTGTGACGTCCAGAGCGCTCCCGCCCGCCGAGGCACGCAAGCTAATCTGGCTGGCGCGCGAGGCCATGATCACC
>JBAQHK010000217.1:0-4439 GCA_049288275.1 bacterium
GCTCCCTTGGATCCGGCCTTCCCGCCGGACTTGCCCGACGTGAGGCTGGCAGTCTTGCTATAATCCATCACGCCGTCCTTGGCACTGAGGTCTATGTCCAGCCGCTGGCTCTGGTCCTTGACCAGCACCTTCCTCTCGACGCTCCCGGCCGTGACAGTGTAGAAGCCAGGCATCACGCCCGAGAAGGTGTACTTGCCCATCCAGTTGGTCGTGGCGGTGTCGACGGGCTTCCCTGTCTCCGCATCCAACAGGAGCACGTTCTCATTGATCGCAGGCAGGGCGCTGGATTTGCCGACATAGCCTGTGATCGTATACCCGGTCTCGGGGCTACCCGGCGGCGGGGCTATCGAGCACCCCGTGAGACACGCCACAACAAGGCAAGAAAGCACCAGCAAAGACACCTGCAGGGACAACTGCGAGGGAACCAGCGATGTCACGAAAGCCTGCGAAGTCGGCCTCATCTTAGCCACGCTCCTCTCCTTGGCTGCTACACGGATAGCCGCGCCATGTTACCACCCATCACCACCCACTACCACACCCTACCCCAGACTACTCGCATCCGATTCCACGCGCACCAATGTGATACTCGCCCATAACCGAGTCAACCCTGAGACACGGAGACCCGGGACGCAGGGAGTAGTCGCCCACGTCGGGGTCGCAGAAGGCGGGGTCCGCGGAGAAGTTCCCGCTCACGCCCGCCTGACCGGCCACACAGCCCACCCAGTCTCCGCCTGAGTTGGCATAGAGGTCGCAGTCGACAACTCGCACAGTCTCCCCCGGGCAGGAGACAGCTGAGCCACCCAGGTTGCCGTGCATGATCGTGCTGCGAACCGATACGCCCACCTTGGTGCCCTGCGCTTCAAGAGCGCTTCCGGGATCGCCCGTGTTCCCGCCGAACGTGCAGCCCTCTATCTCACCGACGCCGCTGGCAACTCCGACGCCGCCTCCGCCTCGGTCCGCCGAATTCCCGGCCAGGACGCAGGAATCAAGCCAGATCGATCCGCCGGTACACAGGCATCCGCCGCCGCTCGCACCGGACCGGTTGTCCGTCATGGCGCAGCCCGCGAGCCAGACGTCCGAGGCGCCTCCGCAGTACACGGCTCCCCCGAAGCCCTGCGCGGCGTTCCCGGCGAAGTCGCATCCGGCGAACATCGTTGATGAGTAGTCGTCGCACGCAACTGCGCCACCGTTTCCGGTCGAGTAGTTGTTGGTGATCATGCAGCCCTCGAAGGTGGGACTGCTACCAACGCGAAGCATGTCTGCGAAATCCGCACCGGGCAGCCTCCGAGGGTTGTCTCCCCCGGACTCCTCACACAAGATCGCTCCGCCCGCCGAGTGATACCCGCCGGTTATGCGCAGGTTGAGCACCCGACAGTCCCGAGATTCGCCGCTGCGGAAATGGAACGCGCGGTGCTCGTCCGCGCTTGTTCCTTGGGCGTCGATAGCGCACCGGACGGGATCGCCGCTTTGAGCCCGCAGAGTCAGGGCCTTGCCTTTGAAATCCAGGTCGCGATTGCCGGGGCCCACGTAGCTCCCGTCGGCGAGCTCGATCGTGTCTCCGTCCTCGGCAGCGTCGATTGCATCCTGTATTGTGGGGAACTGCCCGCTGCCGAATGGATTCAAGACGTAGGTTTCGGGAATGGACGGCATCCAGCGGGCCACTCCCACGGAGGACTTGCCCCCCGCCAAGAGGAAGTCGCCACCGAAGTAGAGCCCTCCCTCATACTCCGCGATAGCCAAAGCCTGACCCCTTGACACGCCCGGTTCCAGGTACTTCCAGGCAGTTCCGTCAAAGCTCAGAATCGTCCCAGAGGCCCCGGAAACGATCGCGAAGAGCCGTCCTCGATACGTTGTCATGGCGTAGGCTTCAGTAGGCGGATATATCGGCACCGCACCCGCGGGCTGGATCAGGGACGCACCGATGCCCGGCGCCAACCATCTCATGCCATCCCAGCATGCGATCCCGGGCACTGTGAGTCCTCCTGCCTGGTCGAAGTTGCCGCCGACGAAGAGCTTCCCATTATAGACTGCGAGCGCCTTGACCGAGGCCCAGTCGTCGGCATCCCGCAGGCCCGTACCCAAAGCGCGCCACGTTCGGCCGTCCCACGCGGCGATCAAGTTGCCCGGAGCGAACTGGCCAGAGAAGGACCCTGCAGCTATGAGGTCCCCTCTGTAGACAATCATCGCACTGACCCCCCGGGGGCTGTTCGCGCCCAGCGCGCGCCAGGCGCTACCGTCCCAACGATGAATGCCTTCCCGACAGGCCGCGAAGAGAGAGCCTCGATACTCGACGAGGGCACTCACGGGGGAACCCAACCCCGATCCCATCGGATGCCAGGCCGACCCGGCCCAGCGGGCGACGTTCTTGGCGTCAACGTCTCCGGCCCTGGAGAAGACGCCACCGACTACTAGGTCACCCGCGTAGGTGGCGAGCGCATACGCAGATCCAGGCCACCCGCTATCGCTCAGGCCCTCACCAAGCGCCTGCCAGGACGATCCATCCCATGCAGCCACGCCCTGCACCAACGCCGGCCCGGCCTGGGTGATGCTGCCGCCCGCCACGAGCCTGCCCTCGTACACCGCAAGAGCATTGACTGCCTCTAAGACCCCGTTGCCGTGTTCGCCGACAGGGTGCCACGCCAGACCGTCCCATCGAGCGAGGTTCCTCAGTATCCCGCCTTCGCAGTAGCTCTCAAAGATCCCCCCAGCTACCAGGTCACCGTCATAGACACAGAAGGCGTTACCGCCGAGAGAGGCGGTGCCAAGCTGCCGCCACGCGGCGCCGTCCCACCACGCCACGCACGAGCTCAATCCTCCGTTCGGAAGGCTCAGAGCCCAATCAGCGACTAGCTGGTCCCCGTATACACCCAGCCCGGAGACGATGTGGAACGAACCCGAGCCCAAAGCGAACCAACCCTCAGCGTTCCAGCCGGCTATGTTCTGGGCCGCGATCCCGCCGGCATGCGTGAAGATCCCGCCCACAATGAGATCATCACCATAGACTGTCAGAGCCTGCACATCATCCCACGACCCGCTGACACCGCCGGCCATGTCGTGCCACTCCGATCCGTCCCATCTGGCTACGCCCGAGACCGAGATCTCTCCGGCGTGGTCAAAATCGCCCCCCGCGATGAGGTCGTTTCCATAAACTGCAAGCGCGAGGACGCACGGGGGATACTGGGGGCCGTCGCCTCCGGCGACACCGGAACCCAGCCTGTGCCACGCCGTGCCGTCCCAACCCGCGATGCATCCGACCGGCCCAAGTCTCCCCGCCGACCCGAAGTCCCCGCCGACGATGAGGCTTCCATTGTAGACGGCGAGCGCCGTCACACCGCACAACATCTCTACTCCGGAATACCCCAGGCGGCGCCAGGACGAGCCGTCCCAGCGGGCTATGCCCCAGACCGCGCTGCCTGACTGGGTGTGAAAGAGGCCGTAGCCGCCGGCGATCAGCTCACCGTTATACACCGCGAGGGCCATGACCGTGCAGTCGGCTCCCTCAAGCGCACTCCACGTAGTGCCATCCCAGGCGGCGATTCCTCCGACGACCTTGTCGCCGACGCGGCTGAAGGCGCCGCCCACGATCAGCTTGCCGTCGTATTCCACCATCGCGTTGACCCAGCTGTCTGTCCCGGGAAGTCCGAACCCATCGGCCCAGCGCGCATCCGCCGGCAGATCCAAGCCCTTGGCCGGCCCGGGCGACGTGACAAACTCGCCAGTCCGGGGATCGAGCTGAGCAGCCCTGCCGCTCAGGTCAACCTGGCCGTCATATCTCTGCCGCCACTGCAGTGTCGGGCCAAACCGGCCTCCGAACCGTGCGAACCTGGGATCTTTTGCGCTCGACTGGTTCAGTACGCCAGTGGAGCGTGTGATCGTCTGCATCTCCGCGGGCTTCTCCTTCCCCGCCGACGCGGCTTGAACAAAACCTGTGACCAGGATCAGGCAAGCGAGCACCCACCGCATCTGTCCTCCTTTGTAAAGGGCCTGCGCAGCGTACCGCAAGACATGCCGACTCTACCACTCGCGCTCGGGCGGTGCAACTCCGCAACCGAAGCCGAAGCCGAACCACATAGCCGTTGCGCCGGTCCGCAGGGGCAGGTTACACTGTTCGAGGACAATCTCCGAAGGGTCAACCGGGAGGAGCAACCGGGAGGAGCGACCAACATGAAGAACTGCCCCGGAAGAATGGGTAGACGCACCAGGAAAAACGCTTATCTTTCCGGCAAGCGCATCAAGCCCTCGCCGATCACCGCGAGGTACAGCGTCACCGATCTCATCGAGAAGACCTTCAACGCCTATAACGCCGGGCGGGTGAAGGACGCGTGCGAGCTCCTCACAGCCAAGTACTCGAAGCCCGATGTGACGGTGGGGATGAGTCTCGCGGGGGCCATGACGCCCGCCGGGATGCAATCCTCGATCATCGCGCTCATGGATCACGG
>JBAQHK010000218.1:0-1500 GCA_049288275.1 bacterium
TCACGGAGCGGTGCTGGACACTGGGGACGAACCGGACGCCTTCGGGGTAGTCGGTGAAACCTGGAGCTCCACTTCGACTCTCGCCGGCGCCGGAGTCCAGGGTGTGGCACGTAGCACCACGGGAGGCTCTTACGGCGTTTACGGTTATGCTCGAACACCGTTAGGGGCAGGAGTCTTCGGCTGGGCGGAGCACGCGACGGGCGTCAACTACGGCGTCAAGGGCGTGACAAGCAGCCCGAATGGATTCGCCGGTTACTTCCAGGGTGCAAGAAACTACTTCAGCGGACGGGTAGGCATTGGGACAGACAGTCCGGATCGGATGCTCCACGTGCGAAGGGGCTCGTCACCCGGGACAGTTCACGCCAGCGCCGACCTCGTACTTGAAAGCAATGACGCCACGAGCATAGGCTTCATTTCACCCAACACCACGGTGCAGGGCCTTCGTTTCAGTGACCCAGAAAACACCGACGCCGGCTGGATACTGTATAACCACGGCTCCGATAATCTGTGCTTCGGCGTGGACGGCACGGAGAGAATGCGGATCGATCGCTATGGCAGGGTCGGCATAGGGACGACGGGCCCCATCGAGGCACTGGAGGTCAACGGCACGATCAGGGTAACTACGGATGACACCCCTCTTTCGCTATCGGGCACAACCGGGGGCTACATCGATTTTCGGACCGCAGACGCTCAGCCGATGGGTCTGCGCCTTGAGAACGGGACCAGGGCGTGGCTCCTGGTCAACAGCCTGGGAGGATCGGACAATTTCGGCATCTACAACCCCTCGGGCCCCGAGGATTACAGACGTGCTTTGGTCGTTGATGGCGCCACGTCCAAGGTCGGTGTCGGCACCGGCACGCAGATACCCTCGGCGAGGCTGGACGTCTCCAACGACACGGGGTACGGCCAGGTGAGGATGCGGACCTCGTACACTCCAACCAGCACGACTGATGCCAACGGCAACGTGGGCGACATCGCCTGGGACAGCAACTACGTATACATAAAGACGCCGGCTGGCTGGAAGAGGGCCGCACTGAGCATGTGGGGGTTGTAGCGGGAGTCGGGTCGGCGGTCGACCTGGAGCGAGCAGCCGCGGGGGAGCCAGCGCGGGCCCAAGCGGACACTGGGCAATCGGGCGGTATCAAGTTCTGGTTGGACTGGTGAGGGCGCGGTGGTATGATGAGCGTATCTCCAGCGAGGGGGGCAGAATGAACAATCCTGAGCGAGTCTTGGGAAATCTCCCGAGAACGGCATTCCTGTCGGTGTTACTGGTGGCCGCCGGCGCGCTCTTTCTGGCGGCGCCGTCCGGCAGTGTCGCACCCGAGGCGGGCAAGGCATCTGATGCGCCGGGGCCTCATGTCTCCAGCGTTGTGACCGTGACAATTCCCACCGACGTGATGAGCGGCGGTGGCGGAACGAGCAGCTCCACGTCCTTCAAGATCAGTGACACCTTCGGCCAGGGACCGATAGGGCCGCTGGCCGTGGGCACCACGGTGGAAC
>JBAQHK010000219.1:0-20549 GCA_049288275.1 bacterium
TGCAGAGGCCGACATGCTGAGGCGCTCGCTCAAGGACGGGAGCCGGGCCGAGGCCGTGCGCGACAAGTTCGTCTTCCTGGCGCGCTCGGCCGGCCGGTCGCGCGGCGAAGCCGAAGCCGCCTGGGAGGACGTCAGGCGCTTCAGCCGCTACACCTTCTGCAAGGCCCACGCCGCCTCCTTCGGCGACCTCGCCTACGCCATGGCCTATCTCAAGGCCAACCATCCGTTGGAGTTCTACGCCGCGGCTCTGCGCAATCACTCGGGCATGTACCCGCTGTGGGTGCATGTCAACGAGGCCCGCCGCGTGGGAGTCCGGGTGCTTCCGCCCTCGGTCGGCTGTTCCGAGGCGGATTTCTCAATACAGGGCGACGCCATCCGCGCCGGCCTCACATCGATCGGACACCTCGGCCGCACCACGGTCGAGGCAATCCTCACCCGCCGCAGGGTCGGGCCCTTCCTGTCGCTTGCCGACTTCGTGGCAAGGGTGCGCGCGGGCAGGGAAGAGGTGCTGGCCCTGGTGGCCGCCGGCGCCTTCGACGAGATCACACCGGATCGCTCGGCGGCCATGACGGCCTTCCTGGCCGCACGCGGCAAGCCCGCGGTCCCGGGGGCGCTGTCCCTGGGATTCGCCGAGACCGCATGCGGGCTTCCCTCGCGCGCCTTCTCGGCCATGGCGATGCGCAGGATGGAGTACACGAGCCTGGGTTTCTCACCCCTGGTGCATCCCCTGGCGTTCTTCGACGGCGACGGGCAAGACCCCGGCCCAGCGCAACCCGCGCGAGCCCGCGCCGACGATTCCCCGATCCGCTCGCTGCGCGGCCTCCTGGCTGCAGTCAGGCACTACCGGGACAAGGGGCCCGGGTTGTGGTTCGTCACCCTGGATAACCCGGACGGCATCCACGAGTGCACCGTCGCCGAGGACGTGCTCGGCCTGCGGCTGGAAGTAGGCCAGGCCTATGTCTGCGAGGGGCCCGTCCAGTATCGCTTCGGAGTGCCCAGCCTGCGCGCGCGCTCCGTCAGGGCGCTTCGAGAGAAACCCGCGCTATAAGATTTTTCTTGACGTGATACGCGCAGCCTGTTACGTTTGCGTCAGTTACCAACCCTGGTGCGGGCATAGCTCAGCTGGTAGAGCATCAGCTTCCCAAGCTGAGGGTCGCGGGTTCGAACCCCGTTGCCCGCTCCACTCTCTAAAGGACTTGACGGTGGCTACGGTTCTGGTCGGTAAACACCCACGCCCGCGTCCCGTGCGCCAAAGGCCCGCGCCGTCGAGGCAGTCAGCGAAATCACGCGGCGGGCCGCGCCGCGCCGAGGGGGTAACGGTGCTCGGCGTGGTTCCCCGGTCCGCGGCCCAAGCGGCAGGTTTGCGCCCGGGCGACCGCGTGACCGCCATCGACCGGACTCCGATCAGGGATTTCCTGGATTTCTATCTTGCCGCATTCGGCCCGGAGCACACGCTGGAGATCCGCCGGGAGGGACGCCGCCTCGAGCTCGATCTCAACCGCACCGCCCCCGAAGACCTGGGCGTGGAGATCGGCACCGGCCGCGCGATGCCATGCGGCAACAAGTGCATCTTCTGCTTCGTGGATCAGCTGCCCCGCGGCCTGAGGTCGGCGCTCTACGTCAAGGACGAGGATTACCGGCTCTCTTTCCTACACGGCAACTATCTTACCCTGGCCAACATCAAGTCTGAGGACGAGGCCCGGATCATCCAACATCACCTGTCGCCCCTGTACGTATCGGTTCACTCAACCGACGAGGCCGTGCGCGCAGAGCTCCTGGGCCGGCGGCCCGGGCAGGCCATCTTGAAGACCTTGAAGCGCTTGGCCGCGCGGGGCATAAGATTCCACGCCCAAATCGTGGTGGTGCCCGACCGCAACGACGGCGCTGCTCTGGACCGGACTATCGAGGACCTTGTCGATCCGAGTGCCGGCGTGCTCTCGGTTGCCGTGGTGCCGGTGGGCCTGACCCGCCACCGCAAAGGGCTCACGGCAATCAGGCCGGTCTCGCGGGCTGCGGCCCGGGCGGTGGTGGACCAGGCAGCTCGCCACAACCGCGCGTCGCGCGGGCGCATCGGCCGCGGGCTGGTCTACGCTGCCGATGAGTTCTTCATGCGCGCCGGGCGCGCCGTCCCCGCCGCTGCCTACTACGACGACTTCCCTCAGACCGAAAACGGCGTCGGCCTCGCCCGCAAGTTCATGGATCAGGCAGCCAAGATCGCCGCGCCGGCTTCGCTCAGAGGCCGCCGCCTGGCTCTGGTGACCGGCGTGCTGGCTCGGCCCTTGATCGCCCGGCTGGCTGCTCGGCTCCGGAGGCAGGGAGTCAGGGCCCGAGTCGCTGCTCGGGAGAATACCCTGTTTGGCCCCACGGTAACCGTGAGCGGCCTGGTCTCGGGCAAGGACGCCCTCGGCGCGCTGGGCTCACTCGGTGCGCCCGGCTACGACGTGGTGGTTCTGCCTCCGGACATGACCAATTCCGACGGCCTCACCCTGGACGATCTATCGGTTGGCGATCTGGCCGCAGCGGCCGGCTCACCGGTTGTGGTCGCGGATCACGATCTCAAGACCACCCTCAGCAGAGCGGAGGCAGCCCTTGTCGAATCGTGATCACCGCGCGCCTTCGGGCAGCACAGGCGACCCGAGCCAGGGCGGCTCGGTCTACCGGGACCTTCCCGCCGTTGCCATAGTCGGACGGCCCAACGTGGGGAAGTCCACGCTATTCAATCGCATCGTCCGCGGCAGGGCCGCGATCGTTGACGACGCACCGGGGGTCACTCGGGACCGAAAGCGCATCGAGACCGAGTGGGGCGGCAAGCGCTTCTTCGTGGTGGACACCGGCGGGCTGGTCCCCGGGTCCAACAACAGGATGGAGGCTCTGGTCCGGAGGCAGGTGGAGCTGGCGATCGAGGAGGCCGCCGTGGTGGTGATGGTGGTGGACGGCGCCTCGGGTCTCACCGCTCTCGATCAAGAGATCGCCGGAATGGTGAGGAAGAGGGCCAAGAACCGCGTGCTGGTGGTCAACAAGGTGGACACCAAATTGGCCCAGGCCCAGGCGGACGAGTTCTACAGCCTGGGCCTGGGCGAATTCACAATGATATCCGCCGAGCACGGCATCAACATCGGCGAACTGCTGGACAAGGTGGCCGAGGGAATACCTCTGGTCGAGCGGACCGTAGAGATCAGGACGGCCGTGGCCGTTGTCGGGCGGCCCAACGTGGGCAAGTCATCGCTGGTCAACAACCTGGCCGGCGCCGACACCGTGATCGTGGACGACGCTCCGGGGACCACGCGAGACTCCACCGACACCGTGGTCAAGACCAAGCACGGGCTGATTCGACTGGTGGACACCGCCGGGCTAAGGCGGAAGTCTCGCACCTCGAGCGACCTCGAGAAATACGCCAGCATGAGATCCATCGCCGCCGTGGACCGGTCCGACGTGGTGGTGCTGATGCTCGACGCCGGCTCGGAGATCGCCAAGCAGGATCTCCTGATTGCCTCCTACGTCGAGCGCGTCGGCAAGGGCATGGTGATTGCCTGGAACAAGTGGGACCTGAGGCAGCGCCAGGAAAAGCGCATGTTCGCGGACCAGGTCGCGGCGCGCTTCCGCAAGACGCCCTACCTGCCGGTCGCTTTCATCTCGTGCCTCACCGGCGAGGGCCTCGCCGGCTTGATGGACGTGTGCCAAGAGATTGCCTGCGGCCTGGAGACCCGAATTCCGACCGGCGAACTGAACCGCGCCGTCGGCATCGCGTCCGAGAAGAATCCTCCATCGGGCAGGGGGAAGGGGTTCCCCAAGATCTACTACACGGCCCAGACCGGGACCAGGCCGCCGGCGTTCACGCTCTTCGTGAACGATCCCGAGCTTTTCACCGAGTCGTATCGGCGGCACGTGGAGAAGGTGATCAGGTCAGTTCATCCCTTCGAGGGCGTGCCGATTCGGATCAGAGTGAGAAGGAGCAAGTAGCATGCTTGCCACAGCGGGGCTGGCCGCGCTCGCGTACCTTCTGGGTTCGATTCCCTTCGGATTCCTGGTCGGAAGAGCGCGCGGCGTGGACCTGAGGAAGAAGGGCAGCGGCAACATAGGCGCGACCAACATCTACCGAGCGCTCGGGTTCAAGGTCGCGCTCGCGGTCTTCGCGCTGGATGCGGCCAAGGGACTGGCCGCGACCAGATTGATCCCTCTGGTGATCCCGCCGGCGCACCCGCAGGGCGGGGCCGCCGCGTACCTGCCCCTGCTCTGCGGCGCGGCCGCCGTCCTGGGCAGCGTCGCAAGCATCTTCATGGGGTTCAAGGGAGGCAAGGGAGTGGCCACGGGAGCCGGCGTCTTCCTGGGACTGGCGCCGCTCACCACGGCAATCTGCCTGGCGATCTGGGCCGCTCTGGTCGCCGCCTTCAAGTACGTTTCGTTGGGCTCGATGGTTGCGGCCCTTGCCCTGCCGGTGCTCCTGGCGGCCTTCAATCGCGACGGCTTCACCGCCGACCCCGTATTCTACCTCGGTCTCGTGGTCGCCGCCCTGGTGGTCACGCGCCACCGGGCCAACATCATGCGGTTGGCGCGGGGCACCGAAGGCCGAGTGGGTCGAACTGCCGAGACCCCGGCCCAAGGGACCGCAGCGCCAGGCCGCGGCAAGGAGGACCGGCCGTGAAGCAGGAGACGCCCGTCAAGATCACCGTGTTGGGCGGCGGCAGCTGGGGCACGGCCCTGGCTGTGCTGCTGGCATCGAAGGGGCACCGCGTCGCAATGTGGGAGTTCTATCCGGAGCGGGCCGAGGAGATCGCGAGGCTCAGGGAGAATCGGCCCATGCTGCCCGGCATACGGATACCCGATGACGTACTGGTGACATCGGACATCCGCCGGGCGTGCGACGGGTCCGACCATCTGGTGGCCGTGGTCCCCTCGCACGGACTGAGGGACAGCCTGAAGCAGGTGGCGCCACTCGCCGTACCCTGGGCGACGCTGACCATCGCGACCAAGGGACTCGAGGAGCAGAGCCTGATGCGGATGTCGGAGGTGGCGCGCGACACCCTGCCCGGAGCCGCCGATCGCACGGCGGTGCTCGTCGGCCCCAGTCACGCTGAGGAAGTCAGTCGGAGCCTGCCCACCGCGGTCGTGGCGTCGGCCGCCGATCCGGCAGTGGCCGAGGCCGTGCAGGACATCTTCATGACGCCCACCTTCCGAGTCTACACCAATCCCGACATGGTTGGAGTGGAGATCGGGGTGTCCCTGAAGAACGTGGTGGCGATCGCTGCGGGCATCTCCGACGGCCTGGGCTTCGGCGACAACACCAAGGGCGCCCTCCTGACTCGCGGCCTGGCCGAGATCGCCAGGCTGGGGGTCAAGATGGGCGCGAGGCTCGAGACCTTCTCGGGCCTGGCGGGCGTGGGCGACCTCGTCACCACGTGTATCTCGAAGCACAGCCGAAATCGTTACGTGGGCGAGGAACTCGGCAAGGGACGGACCCTCGAAGAGGTGCTCGCCGGCATGGTGATGGTCGCCGAGGGCGTGCGGACCACGCGCTCGGCAGTGCGGCTTGCCGAGAAGTTCGCGGTTGAGATGCCCATAGCCTCGGAGGTACACGCCATTCTGTTCGAGAACAAGCCCGCCAGGCAGGCGATCAAGGACCTGATGCTGAGAAGCCGAAAGCCGGAGATATGGTGGTAGACCCAGGAGAGCGCAGATGAGAAAGAAGACACCCAGCAGGCTCTACTATTCGATAACCGAGGTCGCAGGCATGACCGGGGTACGGCCACACGTGCTCCGCTACTGGGAGACCGAGTTCAAGGTACTGCGGCCGAAAAAGAACCGCGCCGGCAACCGTATCTACAGGGCCGGTGACATCAAGCTGATCCTGCTGATCAAGAAGCTGCTCTACGACGACGGGTTCACCATTGCAGGCGCAAAACGGAAGCTCCCTCAGGCCAAGGGCGACCCGGCGGCAAAGCAGCCGCGGCGAGGCAAGCGCGACGACCTGCTGGAATCCCTCAAGAAGGACTTGCTCGACATGAGGGAGATGCTGGAGAGCTCCTGAGATCACAACGGCAATTAGAACTTGAAGCACGGCGGTCGGTATGCTACTTTCTCAAGGGAAATCAAGGGTCGGGGCGTGGCGCAGCCTGGTAGCGCACTGGCATGGGGGGCCAGTGGTCGCTGGTTCAAATCCAGTCGCCCCGACCACTTCTCTTTCCCGCCGGCACCCGCCGGCGCGCGCCCTGGCCGCCGCCTTGATGATGCTCGCAGCCGCGGGGTGTTGCCCGAGAGGCTGCCTGGTGGAGACCCCGACCGTCCGCCCGGCCAACCACGACACGCTCTTCACCAGATGGTACACCGATGCCGAGGGCAACAGCGGCTATGACCTGGTCACGGTAGATCGGGCGGGCGACAGCCTGGCGCTCTACCTGCAATGGACGACCGGCGACAACCCTCACCTGAGGCTCTGGGGACCCACAACAGGCACCAACAGGACCACCCACAAGCGCCTGTGGCGATTCGATCGCCTGCGAATGCAGGACCCCGGAGAGATCTTCGAGAGCGCGGCCGATGTCACCGCTCAGGGCGCCAACACTCTGATCCGGGGGTTTACCATGGTCAAGACCGTCGACACCCCGGATTCGATGGCCTGGCAGCAAGCCTGGAACTACGTCAAGCGCACAGGTGCGAACGACACCCTGGCCATAGTCCGCAAGGTGCTGGCGCGCCGGGGCCAGCCCTACTTCGTAGTCCGATACCAGTTCACATGGCTCGGCGGCGCGGATTCGGTCAGGTTCATCTGGTCCAACCACCCGAGGATGGGGCTCGGCGGCAGCCGCCACGATGTCGGGTTCGCCCCCGGCTTCGGCCTGGTCACCGGCCAGCGAAGGTTTGACGCCAAGGACCTCACCTGGGCGGCCGTGATGCTGGACATCGGCAACCCGCTGGCCACCGATGTGGACACCCTGGCCGACGGGACTTCCTCGTTCATGTCGACCGATCTCAAGGTTGACATGGGAAGCGGGCTGCCCCGGTTTGCAGGGGCTTTCATCTGTTTCAACCCGGGGGCGGACATAGTGCCCCTCGAGTTCGCCTGGATGGACTCAACCGGCGACGGTGAGCCGTCCCTGGATTACCACAGCCCCGTGATCGCCGTCGACACCACTCGCGTCCTTGACGGCGGGTCGCGAATGCTGCTCGCGAGAACCGCGCCCGTTGGCTTCGCTGCAGGCGAGACCAAGGCCCTTGAGTTCGCAGTCGGCCGGGCGTCCGTGGCCGACGATGGTCTGCCGCCGATTCTGCCTGAGGTGGTGTGGTCGGACGGCTCGATCTCCCGGTGGCCCACCACCCACCGGGAACCATAGGAGGGGACAACGATGCACAAGCTGGGACTTCGGGCTGCGCTCTGGCTCTTGGCGCTGGCGAGCCTCCTGGTGTCCTGTTCCAGGGACCATCGCCAGGTGACTCTCATGGTGGGAGGGGCACCCGCGGAGCTTGACTACTGGGAGAGCCTTGTCCGCGACTTCAGCGCCGCGACCGGCATTGAGGTCAGCCTGATGCGACAGCCTACCGACACCGATCAGCGCCGACAGAGCCTGGTGATACCCCTCAAGGCCGGCGAGACCGATCCTGACGTCTTCCTGATGGACATAATCTGGATCGGGCAGTTCGCAGCCTCGGGATGGCTTGAGGACCTGCACGCCCACACAAGCCGCGACCGGTTCGATCTCGGGCCCTTCTTCCCCGGGATGCTCAACTTCGCCGATACCTTCGAGGGGAAGCTGGTCGCGCTTCCCGTGTACGTCGACGCCGGGCTGCTCTACTGCAGAACCGACCTGCTGGCCAGATACGGCTACCGGTCGCCTCCCGAGACCTGGACCGATCTTGTTGAGATTGCCTCCAGAGTGCAGGCCGCCGAACGACAGGCCAACCCGGGATTTTGGGGCTTCGTGTGGCAGGGCGCGCAGTACGAGGGCCTGGTGTGCAACTTCCTGGAGTACGCCCTGTCCAACGGCGGAGGCCTGGTCGATCAGGGCGGCCGGCTCAGTCTCGACCACCCAAAGAACATCGAGGCCCTCCAGTTCATGCGCGACCTGATTGCATCGAGCAAGGTCTCACCGCCCAACACCTACACCGAGATGATGGAGGAGGAGGTCCGGACCAGTTTCGAGAGCGGCAATGCGCTCTTCGAGCGCAACTGGCCCTACGCCTGGGGGCTGCATCAGGCCGGGACTTCCCCCGTACGGGACAGAGTGGAGATCTCTCTCCTGCCGGGCTTCCCCGGCGGCGAGCGCGTCGCCGCTCTGGGCGGCTGGCACGTGGCCGTGTCCGCAACCAGCGACAGCAAGCAGGCAAGCTGGGAGCTGGTGAAGTTCATAGTCTCGCCCGATGTCCAGATCGGATTTGCCACCAACCTCGGGTGGAACCCCGCCAGGCAGGATCTCTACGACTCCCCGCAACTCCTGGAGCGCGCTCCGCATCTGGTCACGCTGAAGGACGTCTTCGCCAGGGCGGCCGCCAGGCCGAACCTGCCCTATTACAGCCTGGTGTCGCGGGCGCTGGCGGCCCACCTGAACGCTGCGCTCTCGGGGAGCCAGACGCCGGCCGAGGCTCTGAAGGAGGCTCAGGACGAGGCCCTGGGCATAGTGGAAACCTACGGCAGGTGAGGGACCCGGCTTGCGCGGAAGACCCCGACTTCGAGGACTCGCCGAGGATCGCCTGGCAGCCTGCGGTTTCCTGCTGCCTCTGGTCGCGGTCGCGGCGGTCTTCGTGGCGATACCGATAGCGGGGACGGTCTGGACCAGCCTGGTTCAGGACGTCAGCTATCTGCCGTCCAGGTTCGTGGGCGCGGCCAACTACAAGAGGCTCCTGGCCGATCACAATTTCTGGCGCTCGCTGCGCTTCACCTTGCTCTTCGTCGCCGTGTCCGTGCCCCTGGAACTCGCGCTCGGAGTGATCTTCGCCTTGATCCTCAACGAGAAGCTCCGCCTTCGCGGCCTGCTCAGGGCTGCGGTGCTGATACCCTGGGCGGTGCCGACCGTTGTGGCCGCCAGGACCTGGGAGCTGATCTACAACTACAGCTACGGTCTGGCCAACTGGCTGGCGGTCGGAACCGGCCTGGCCGCCGAGCCGCTGAACTGGCTGGGAACAGCCGCCAGCGCCTTCTCGGCCCTGGTGGTTGCGGACGTCTGGAAGACCACGCCCTTCGTCGCGATAATAGTGCTCGCGGGGCTTCAGACCGTACCCGAGGAGATCTACGAGCAGGCCAAGGTCGACGGCGCTCGCCTCCACCAGCGCTTCTTCAAGATAACTCTGCCGGTCCTGAAACCGGTTATCGCGGTGGCGCTCGTCTTCAGGACCATCGATGCCGTCCGGGTGCTGGACCTGATATACGTGGTCACCGGAGGCGGGCCGGGAGGCGCGACCACGTCCATGTCGCTCTACGGCTACAGGTTCTTCAACGAAGGCGACTTCGGTTATGGTTCAACCATAGCGGTGGCGGTGTTCGTTATCGCCCTGGCGCTGTCGGCGGCTTATCTCAAGGCCGGCCAGTTCGGGAGGGCGTTGCAATGAACGAGGCCGGGGTCAAGCGGGTGTTGCTGGGTGTCGGAATCGCCTTCATGTTGATCTTCTCGCTGGGGCCTTTCGCCTGGATGCTTCTCGTCTCGGCGAGCCGCAATCCCGACTTCTTGAGCCCGACATCGCGATTCTCGGCGACCATGGCCAACTACGCAGACATACTGACAGTCCGGTCGCTTCACTTCCTGGACTACCTCAGGAACAGCCTCGCAGTGGGCGCGATCGTCGCCGCGGCATCCTCTCTCGTGGCCGCCGCGGCAGCCTACGCGGTCTCGCGCATCGACTTTCGAGGGCGGTTGGCCCTCTCACTGGGCATCCTGGCCTTCTCCATGTTCCCGCAGATAAGCCTGGTGGGCTATCTCTACAAGCTGATGCGCGCCTGCGGCTTGATCAACACCTACGCCGCGCTGGTCCTGCCCTACATGGCCTGGACCCTGCCGCTGGCGTTCTGGATCATGTTGAGTTACTTGACACGCATACCCCGGGACTTCGACGACGCCGCGCGGGCCGACGGCGCGGGGCGGTTCACAGTGTTCCGCAAGGTGATCCTGCCGATTGCGGCTCCGGGGCTGCTCTCGGCAATGCTCCTGGTGTTCATCGCGGCCTTCAACGAGTTTCTGTTCGCCTTGATGCTGACCACCGATCACGCCGCGCGAACCGTCCCGGTGGGGATTGCTCTCTTCGAGGGCCTCCACGGCGAGATACCGTGGGGATACATAATGGCCGCGTCCACGCTGGCCAGCCTTCCCCTGGTGGCGCTGGCGATGGTGTTTCAGAGATACGTGATTCAGGACGTCACCCGGGGCGCCTTGAAGGGCTGAGGACGATTACGGAAAGAGAGGCAGGGGGCGGGTGAGGTGATCCACTTCGGTTATCTCGCGGCGCGCGCGGTGGTGGCGGCACTGCCTTTGGGCTGGGCATGCTGGATCGCCGAGCGGGTGGGAGATGTGTGGTTCGGCGCAAGCCGGACGCTCCGAACCACGCTTGACGGGAATCTCAGGCTGCTGACCGCCTTGAGCGCCGACGCCGTCGGCCGCCGCCGGACAGCGCGCCGCCTCACCCGTAACTTCGCTCGGGTTGTGGTGGAGTTCCTGTACCTGCCCAGGATGGGGCCGGACGAGCTCGGCCGGCTTGTGGACTTGGCGGGTCTGGACAGGATCAGGCGGTATACCGACAGGAGGCCCGCGGTGCTGGTCACCGGGCACCTGGGCAACTGGGAGCTCGGCGCTGCCGCGGCCGCGCGCGGAGGCGTCGACCTTCACGTGGTTGTGTTCGATCATCCCGATCCGAGGGTGGCCTCGCTCTTCAGGACGAGGAGAGAAGCCGCGGGTCTCAAGGTGATGTCGGTCAAGTCCGCGGCGAGAAACCTGGAGCAGGTCCTCGAGACGTCCTCGGTGGGACTTGCCGGCGACAGGGACTTCACCGGGCACGGAGTTCCCGCGGCCTTCCTCGGGACCTCAGCCGCCGTGCCCTCGGCCTACGCGGGACTGGCGGCCGCCAGAGGCGTTCCCGTGGTTCCGGCCTTCTGCGTGAAAGGCTCGGACGGCAGGTACCATCTTGAGGTGGGAGAGGCCCTGGGGACCGGACGGACCGGGCAGGCGGGCGCGGCCGAGATCGTCGCCGCTTACCTCGCCGCGCTGGAGAAACTTGTAGAGAAATACCCGGACCAGTGGTACCGTTTCGACAAGGTCGGGAGGTGAGCGGGGCCGTGCCGAAAAGCGATCAGCGCGAGGCGCCGGAGGCCGATCTGTCCACACAGGTGATGGCGATTGTGCCGGCGTACAACTCCGCGTCCTCGGTGGGCGAAGTGGTCAAGGGAATCGTCGATCTGAGGTGCGGAATCCCTGTGCTGGTGGTCGACGACGGCTCCACCGACGCCACCGCCGAGGTGGCGCGGCACTGGGGAGCCCTTGTCAAGAGCCACCCGACCAACCTGGGCAAGGGGGAGGCGCTGCGGACCGGTTTCGAGCACTTCCTCGCCAGCGGCCTTGGCGCGGCTGTGACCCTGGACGCGGACGGGCAGCACGATCCTGCGGAGATACCTCGTCTGGTCGTCCGCTGGCGCCAGACCGGGGCGGACATCGTCATAGGAACGCGCGAGCGCGACCCCTCCCAGATGCCTCCTCTGAGACGCCTGACCAACGCGGTCAGCTCCTGGATGGTCTCGGTCGCCGCCGGCCAGCGCATCCGGGATTCCCAGTCGGGGTTCAGACTGCTCTCGAGGGAGGTGGTGGGCTGCGTCCGGACCAAGGCCGCCGGCTACGATGCCGAGAGCGAGATCCTGGTCAAGGCCGCAGCCAAGGGGTTCAAGGTGGAGTCGGCGCCGATCTCCACGATCTACGGCGACGAGAGAAGCCACATCAACCCCTTCAAGCAACCGATCCTGTTCATGTGGGTGATGCTGAAGAGCATATTCTGGAGGTTAGAAGCAAGTGGCATACATACTGCTGACCAACGACGACGGCTTTCGCGCGGCCGGAATACGGAGGCTCCGTGAGGCTCTCGCCCATCTTGGCCAGGTGATGGTGGTGGCCCCGGAAAGGGAGCAGAGCGCGGCCGGCCATGCTCTGACCCTGACGAGCCCCTTGAGGATCAACTGGATAGACGACAACACCATATCGGTTGACGGCACGCCGACCGACTGCGTGCTGCTGGCGATGCGCGGGCTCTTGGACAGGAAGCCCGACATCCTCGTATCCGGCATCAACCACGGGCCCAACCTCGGCGATGACGTCACCTACTCGGGCACGGTGGCCGCGGCCTTCGAGGGGACGCTGCTGGACCTTCCGTCGGTCGCGATTTCGGTCAACGCCTGGCAGGATTGCGATTTCAGCGCGGCGGCGGCCTTCGCGCCTCGGATCGTCGAAGCGGTATTGAGTCACGGTCTGCCGGAGGGAGCCCTTCTCAATGTCAACGCCCCCTCTGCGCCGGCGGAGGCGGTGAAGGGGGTCAAGATCACCAAGCTCGGCAAGCGCCTCTACCGCGACGCGGTCGTGAGGAAGACCGACCCGCGAGGCAGAGACTACTACTGGATCGGCGGCAAGGCGCCGATCTGGTATCCGGGGGAGGAAACCGACTTTGAGGCCGTCGATCACGGCATGATCTCCATCACGCCGTTGCACCTCGACCTGACGGACTACGGGTCGATGGAAGCCCTGAAGTCGTGGAACCTCACTTGAAGCACAAGATTGTTGCCCCGAGCCCTGGAATGTGTTTCAATTGACATAGGGTCTCTGCCCGCGGGAGAGTGGGCACCGAAGATCCGGACTGCAATGGATCAGCTGGCGGGGCGTAGCGCAGCCTGGTAGCGCACATGGTTCGGGACCATGGAGTCGGAGGTTCAAATCCTCTCGCCCCGACCAGACTTTTTTATGGACGGCTAGGTAGGCGCTTGGCTGGCACAGCACGCAAGATCCTGAGACTGGTGGACAAGGGCCTGGGCCCGGCAACGATCGGTTTGCTGGCCGCCCACGATCGCCTGCGGCGCGGCCGAGGGCCGACCGCAGTCGCAGCGGCGTCCGCGCCGCCGGCCGGCATCCTGGTGATCAAGCTGGTGGGCCTCGGGGACACCGTGCTGATGCTCACTCCGCTCAGGCGGCTCCGCGAGTGCTTTCCGAAGGCCAAGATCACCGCGCTGGTGACACCGCTCTCCGCCGGCATCTTGTCCGGCCAGCCCGCGCTCGATGAGGTGATTGTTTTCGACGCCCTGCACCTGGGCCGAAGCCCGGCCGGCGCCGCGAGACTGGTGCGGGACTTGAGAGCCCGCAGGTTCGATTGCGTCATAGATTTCGAGCAGCACTTTCAGCTCAGCGCGGCCCTGGCATACTTGACCGGAGCCGCCCGCCGGATAGGATTCTCCTGGAACCGGGATCCGCGGGGAAAGATGTTCACCGATCCGGTGTCCCCGGCGCCCGACGACCACATGGTGGAGTCCTTCTCCAGACTCTTGGAGCCCCTGGGCGTTGCGCCGAGGCCGATTGAGGCTCTCGAGGAGATAGCCACAAGCCTCGAGGACCGGACCAGGGTCGATCGGTGGCTGGCGGACCGCGGTATCGGGCGCCGCGATCTGGTTGTAGCCGTGCATCCGGGGTCCGGACCGAGAGCTCCCCACAGAAGGTGGGACAAGGCCAAGTTCGCGGAGATAACCCGACGGCTGGGCGCCGACTTGGGAGCCAAGGTGGTTCTGACCGGCACCGCCGAGGAACGGGCGCTTGTCCAAGAGGTGATGGCGATGGCCGCGACGCCGGGTGTCTTTAACGCCGGCGGGGAGTTCACCGTTGCGCAGATGGCCGCGCTGGCCAAGCGATGCGGTCTGGTCTTGAGCAACGACACCGGAACCATGCACGTGGCGGCAGCGATGGGGGTGCCCACCGTCGGTCTCTTTGGGCCCGAGTCGCCACGGCGGTACGGGCCGTTCGGCCGGTGCAACAGATCGGTGTACAAGCACCTGGCCTGCAGCCCGTGCATCGAGATTCACAGGGGGCGCCACCGCAAGTGCGGCGATCCGCAATGCATCGCCGACATTGCCGTGGAGGAGGTGTGGGCGGTGATCCAGGAGTACGGCCTTGAAACCTCGGCAGCCGGCCAGGCAAACGATGGCCGGTGGAGGTAGCGCGGTCGAGCCGGATGGCCGGGGAAATTGCCATGGCGGAGCAGGCGAGAGCGAGACTGGTAATCCGCGGTGTGGTCCAGGGGGTCGGGTACAGGTACTTCGCCAGGAAGACGGCCGAAGCGCTTGGCCTTGCCGGCCAGGTCCGCAATTGTCCTGACGGCGCGGTGGAGGTTGTTGTCGAGGGTGACCGGCCGGCGGTCGTGGCGTTCATAGAAGAGACCAGGATCGGCCCGAGGTACGCGGTCGTCGAGCGGGTCGACGTGGACTGGCAGACTCCCGAGGGAGACGTCGACGGATTCAGGTACGTCTTCTGAGGCCGGGCGGAGAAGGAGGCCCAAGATTGAGCAAAGATCTCAGGCAACTGGTGAGGAGCATTCCGGATTTTCCCAAGAAGGGCATTCTGTTTCGGGACATTACCACCGTGCTCAAAGACGGCGGTGGTTTCAGACAGGCTGTGCTGGCCCTTGCCGAGAAGTACCAGGGGGAGGCGATCGACAAGGTCGCCTGCGTGGAGGCCAGGGGCTTCTTGCTGGGAGGCGCGGTGGCCTATCATCTGGGGTGCGGGGTGGTGCCGATCCGAAAGCCCGGCAAGTTGCCGGCAGAGAAGGTCTCGCGCTCATACGACCTTGAGTACGGCAAGGACGCCGTCGAGATTCACAAGGACGCGATAGCGGCGGGGGACAGAGTGCTGCTGGTGGACGATCTGCTGGCAACCGGCGGTACGGCCCGCGCGGCCCTGGAGTTGGTGGAGGAGCTCGGGGCCAAGGTGATCGGGTGCGCCTTCCTGGTCGAGCTCCGCGATCTCAACGGCAGGAAACTGCTTGACCAGTATGATGTTTTTTCTGTCATAGCTTATGATTAGATAGCTTATTATTGCACGGGTGCCCCCGTAGCTCAGTATGGATAGAGCAGCGGTTTCCTAAACCGCGTGCCGCAAGTTCGAGTCTTGCCGGGGGCACCAGTCCATAGCGGCCCGGCCGTTTTGCGTCAAGAACTGCCGTGGTTTTCCGATAATCTGTATAGGGCCAGCATACCAGCCAGACCGATCGACTCCAGGGCATTTGGGCTCCGGTCGGTCAGGGAGAGAGTCTCAGGCCGTGGGCAAAGCTCTGTCGCGCAAACTCGATCTTGTGTTCACAACCTTCATAGAGGTGACCGGGCTGATCACCACCGGCGCATCGCGCGCAAGGATAGTGACCCCCATCCTGGTTTGCGCCTGCGAGATCCTCGGCGGCAAGGCCGCCTTCGCCGTCCTGGACGCCGACGGGAAGATCACCCGAATCGCCTACTCCGGCTCGCGCAAGAGCCGCCGGCAGGCGATCGCGCAGGAGACCGTGGAGCTCGAGGGTTCGATCGCCCGGCTCTACCGGAGCAACAAGCCGATGCTGCTGCTATCGGACTCCGCCGAGATCAAGGCCCTCACCGGAGTCAGCGACAACCTGGGGCGAGTCGCGGTGATCGGAACAAGCCTGAGGTATATGAGGACACGGCTCGGAGCCCTGGGGGTGGTAATCCCCCGGGGTAAGGCGCCGGAGCCTGAGGACCCGGGGCTGTTCGAGCTTCTGGCCAAACAGGCAGCGGTCGCCATCCGAAACGCCAGGGAGTTCGAGAAGACCCAGACCCTCTCCATAACCGACGGGCTCACCGGAGCCTACAACTATCGCTTTCTGGTGGACGCCCTGCGCAAGGAAATCGGCATCGCTGTGAGGTTCAAGGATCTCTTCTCGCTGATCATGATAGACGTTGACGGTCTCAAGGAATACAACGACGTCCACGGCCACCTCAGGGGAAGCGAGGTCATCAGGCGGATCGCGCGTCTCGCCCTCAGCAGGATCCGTGCCATAGACATGCTGTGCAAGTACGGCGGCGACGAGTTCGTGGTCCTGCTGCCCCGTACCCCCAAGGCCGGAGCGGCGCTGGTTGCGGAGCGTTTGCGGGATCTCATCGAAAAGCATAGATTCCCTGGAGAGGAAACCACGGGCAAGATAACCGCCAGTTTTGGAATAGCGGCTTACCCGGAGGACGGCCGCACGGTCGAGGGTCTGATAGACAGTGCGGACAAGGCCCTGTACAGGGCGAAGAGAAACGGAAGGAACTTGGTATGGCTCAGCGGAAGAAGAACACCCTATTCACCAGCCTGACAGAGAAGATCAAACGGAGACGTGCTACCCTTTCCGTGATAGGCCTGGGCTACGTCGGCCTGCCCCTGGCCGTGGAGATGGCCAAGGCGGGCATCAGGGTGTTCGGAATCGACGTGGACCCGGCCAAGGTCAAGGCGGTCAACGCCGGAAGGTCCTACGTTCAGGACGTGTCGTCGAAGGACCTGGCCTCGGTGGTCTCAAACGGCAGGCTCAAGGCCACGCTTGACTACGGCGTGCTGCGGCGCTCGGACATCGTGGACATTTGCGTCCCCACGCCCTTGAGGAAGACCAAGGATCCGGACATATCCTACATCATCGCGGCGCTGGACGAGATAGCAAAGCACGTCAGGCGCGGCCAGCTTATAATCCTGGAAAGCACCACCTATCCCGGCACCACCGAAGAGGTGATTCTCACCAGGCTTGAGGAGAGGGGATTCAAGGTAGGAGAGGACTTCTTCCTGGCGTTCTCGCCCGAGAGGGTGGACCCGGGCAACAAGGCCTTCAAGACCGCCAACATACCCAAGGTCGTGGGCGGTGTCACCAGGAATTGCACCTCGGTCGCGTGTGACTTCTACCGCGCCTCGATAAAGTGCGTGGTCCCGGTCTCTTCAACCACGGTCGCCGAGATGGTCAAGCTCCTTGAAAACACTTTCAGGAGCGTCAACATCGGCCTGGTCAACGAAATGTGCCTGATGTGCGACCGGATGGGAATCGACGTCTGGGAAGTGATAGAGGCGGCGGCCACCAAGCCTTTCGGCTTCCTCAAGTTCCTCCCCGGGCCCGGCCTGGGAGGTCACTGCATTCCCATAGATCCCTTCTATCTGTCCTGGAAGGCCAAGGCAGCCGGGTTCGAGCCTCGCTTCATCGAGCTGGCCGGCCAGATCAACTCCAGCATGCCGGGCTACGTGGTGTCCAAGGTAAACCAGGCCCTCAACGCTTCGCGCAAGTCCATCAAGGGGTCGAAGGTGCTTATCCTCGGCGTCGCCTACAAGGCCGACGTCAACGACACCAGGGAATCCCCTGCGTTGGACGTTATGCGAGAACTGATCGCTCGCGGAGCGGAGGTGTCCTTCTCCGACCCGCACGTCCCCTCGATAAGAGTGGACGGCATGACCTTGAAGAGCGTCAGGCTTTCGCCTGCAAGACTCAAGTCGTACGATTGCGCCGTTGTGGTTGCGGATCACGCTGCGTTCGACTATGGTATGATAGTCAAGGGATCGCGCGCCGTCGTGGACACGCGCAATGCCCTCAAGAACTGCAAGGCCCGCAAGATCACGAGAATCTGATCCCGCGGTTCCAAGAGGAGATCGCAAGGCAGGCATGGCTAGAAACCTGGTAACCGGCGGGGCCGGCTTCATAGGCTCCAACCTGGCCCGCAGGCTGGTCAGTCTCGGCGAAGAAGTGGTGATCTTGGACGACTTCTCCACCGGCAAGAGGGCCAATCTCGAGGACATCCGGGACCGCGTTGAGGTGCTGCAAGGCAGCATCTGCGATCCCGACCTGGTAAGGAGGGCGGTCCGGGGAGTCCACACCGTCTTCCACGAGGCCGCGGTGGTCTCGGTGGTGCGATCGGTGGACGATCCCGTGACCACCAACGCGGTCAACGTCGACGGCACGCTCAATTGCCTGATGGCGGCGCGGGACGGCGGGGTCAAGCGCTTCGTGTTCGCCGCGTCATCTTCGGCCTACGGAGACAATCCGTCGCTTCCCAAGCGCGAGGACCTGAAGCCGGAGCCGCTGTCGCCTTACGCGATCTCGAAGCTCACCGGCGAATACTACGCGCAGGTGTTCCACAGCATCTACGGCCTCTACACGGTCTGCCTCAGGTATTTCAACATATTCGGACCGCACCAGGACCCGGCCTCGCAATACGCCGCGGTGATTCCGATCTTCATCACCCGGCTGCTCAAGGGCGACAGCCCGGTAATCTACGGGGACGGGGAGCAGTCCCGGGACTTCACTTACATCGACAACGCCGTCGAGGCCAACATCCTTGCGGCCAGGTCCCAGGCGGCCGCGGGGCGAGTGATCAACGTCGCTTGCGGCGTCAGATACAGCCTCAACCAGCTGGTGCAAAGACTGCAGGATCTCACTCGCGCCACCGAGGGCGCGACCTACGCTCCCCGCAGGGCCGGGGACGTGCTTCACTCCCAGGGCGACATCAGCCTGGCGTCCCAAATGCTGGGCTACACCCCCAAGGTGACTTTCGAGCAGGGCCTCGAGACCACGGTGGAGTGGTTTCGCCGGGGCCGACCCTCCAAGTAGCAGCCTAAAGCCCCCACCCGCCACAGCCGAAACAATAAGAGGTGTGGTAGATACTGCGGATCGGTGCGTCCGGAGGCGATATGCTGTCGATTCCCGGCATCAAGGGTCTGGTGAAGTCCCTGGAGCACAAGAAGGACGCGGCGGGGACCGCTCCCACGTCCCTGGCCGAGCCCGAGGCTCCACAGTCGGATGAGGCCCTCGGGCTGGCGAAGCTTGCGGTCTATCTGGACCTCGACGTCCTGGCGCTGATCCGAACGGCCGACGGCGGGAGATCGGCCGAGATGGTCGCCGCCGGCCGCTGCGGGCTGGCCTCGGAACTGACGCTGCCCTCGCTGGAGGGCAAGGGGACCCTCGCCAGGCTGATTGCCAAGGGCCGGCCCCAGGGCGGCAGCGGCAGGATATTCGTGACCTCCGAGGTCTTTCCGCGCGACGCCAATTGGTGCGACTTCCTCCCTCTGGATTCCACTCACGCCTTCTTCTTTATGCCGCTGGCCGCCCTGCCCGCGCCGTACGGCCGCCGCCGCGCCGGAGACTTCGTGCTTGCCGCCGATCTCGGCGCGCCGGAGGCTGACATCGTCCTCGATCTCAAGGCTCGCCTCGCCGCCAGCCTGATAAGCTCGGGCGAGCCGGCGAACCCCGGGATGGGCGACCCCCAGCCTGCCGAGAACGGGCTGGCGGGCCCGCTCACCGATTTCCTCTTGTCCCAAGGCTATCGCTGTTACCTGGCCGGCCCTGGGAGGGAGACGAGCGCGGTGGGCTCGCAGCGCACAACCGAACCCGACCGGGAGACCCAGGCGACAATAGGCCAGAGCATCGCAGCCCTGGAGGACGTCAGAGCGGGAGGGCAACCGAACCAGACCTGTCTCGAGACGCCCAACGGGCTCAGGGCATTCGCCTATCCGATTCAGGCGGGACAGGCATCACCGATCTATCTGGTGATAGCCAAGCGCCAGGGCAAGCGCGAGGACGAGATCATCCGCGCCGAATGGCTGAAGCTGCTGGGACGGTTCACCTCGAGCATCGCCCACGAGATCAAGAACCCCCTGACCGGCATAGCCGCCGGCGTTCAGTACCTCGCCAAACGCACCCAGCCTGGGGTGACCGAGGCGGACACCGTCAGCTTCATACTGACCGAAATCGCGCGCCTGGACCGGATCGTCGACGATCTCTACAAGATCGCGCGGCCGCCTCAGCTTGTGCTCAAGCCGACGTCCATAAACCAGGTGATCGCCAAGAGCGTGTTCTGCCTGAGCGAGGACATCGCAAGGAAGAGGCTGAGGCTTGAGCAGCGTCTGACCGAGGATCCACAGGCTTTCGAGGCGGACGCGGAAAGACTGCAGCAAGTGATGATAAACATCATCAAGAACGCCGTGGAGGCCAGCCCCGAGGGCGGGCTGTTGGAGATAGCCGCCAGCGTCGACGAGGCCCGCCTGACCGTCAGGGTCAAGGACTCCGGCCCGGGGGTCTCGGCGGCCGAAAGCGACCGGATCTTCGAGCCCTTCTACAGCACCAAGAAGGGCGGGACCGGCCTCGGGCTGTGCATAAGCCAGGCGATACTGGAGGAGCACGGCGGCAGACTCCTGGTGGAATCGCCGCCGGGAGGCGGAGCATGTTTCGTGATGGAGCTGCCTCTCAACCGGTGACCTACGGAGCCACAAGATGGCAAGAGTGCTGGTAGTAGATGACCAGGAGACCATAAGGCACTTCCTTGCGAAGGCCTTCGAGCAGGAAGGTCACGAGGTGGTGCAGGCCTCCTCCGGCGAGCAGGCCGTGGAACTGGCGGCCACCGATCACCCGGACGCCGCGGTGCTGGACCTCAAGCTGCCGGGCATCAGCGGCATGGAAGTGCTGGAGAAGATCAAGCAGCTGGATCGCCAGATTCCGGTGATAATGATCACCGCCTACGGTGAGATATCTTCGGCCGTGAAAGCGATGAAGATGGGCGCCTTCGACTACATGACCAAGCCGGCGGACATAGATCGCCTGGT
>JBAQHK010000220.1:0-3674 GCA_049288275.1 bacterium
CCTCCCTCGAAACACCAGGTCCCAAGCGGCCCTGGGCCGGCAGCAGCCTCGGTGCCGTGGCCGAGATAGGGGTCGCCCGGGCAGTAGGTCGAGGCACTGTGAACCTGGATCCACGTGGTGTCGCCGCTCGATGTGAGCACCAGGGGCTCATTGCTCGCGACTGCCTTGAGCCCGCCGAGCATGGCCGCAGCGGCCCTATCTGGAACCTGCCTCTTGTCCTTCATGGCGACCGCGCCAGACGCCGCAAGCAGCAGCACAATCGCAAGCCCCACACCTATCCTGGCTTTCATTTCTCCGTCCCCCCTGCAATCCATTACAGGGCTGGGTCAGGGGCTGCGCTCTGGCTCAGACCGCTCGCCGTCGGTGGCCCTTGCGGCGGAACCCCACTTGCTGCGGGCCAGCCGTCGGCTCGCTGACATATACGCCTACCTATCAGCCTCGCTCCCTCGCCTGCATACTTGCCTATCTCACAACCAACATCTTCTTGGTGGCCCGGTATCCTTCTCCTTCAAGGCTGTAGAAGTAGACTCCGCTGGCCACGTCACGGCCAGCTCGATCCCTGCCATTCCAGGAGACGCCGTACCTGCCGGATTCCTTGGCTTCGTCGAGCACGGTTCTCACGAGTTGGCCGGAGGCGTTATAGATCTTCACCTTCACTCTGCCCTGGCGGGCAACCTCGAACCTTATCTCGGTCGAGGACGCGCAAGGATTGGGCGCGTTCTGGCTGAGGGCCCATTGATAGGTCGTAGGCTTGAGATCCGGCCCGCCGGCAATGCCGCCTTCCGACGGGAGCCCGAAGATGTCCTCGAGAATCACTCTCATGAGCTCTACCCGGCCGTAGTAGGTTCCCGCCGCGAAGTCCCGCCCTTGAATGCCCGCATCGCCATCGCAGTAGCCCAGCGAGTGGTTGACCGAGGCCGACAGATCGAAGTTGACGTACACGCATTGCCCCGCACCCTGGTACTCGACGTAGATCGCCTCGTCGGCCTGGGCAATCGTCGGGTTGGCCGCGTACACCAGGCGCTGAGCCGTGTAGCCCGAGGGCGGCGATGCGTTGGTAAGAACGTAGCTCATGTCCTTCTGGTCGGGGCATTCCCGATAGACCAGAACCGTGTCAAGATCGATGGCCACCGGGCTGCCGAAGACCACGACCGACTCGGCCGCAACCGCGTAGACAAAGGGATAGGTCACCGGGCTGGGCATCTCGTCAATGTAGGTTGAGCCCAGAATCCCGCTTAGGAACTCCCCGCCGAGCGAGTCCTCCTCTATCACCGCCATGTCGTAGGCAATCCGGTCACCACACAGCACCACCTTGCCGCCGTCGGCCAGGTAGTCCCGGATGGCCAGCTGAGCTTCCGCGTCGAACAGGTAGTTGGAGTAGTAGGGCCCCGTGAACCACACTACCGCATCGTAGTCGGAGTAATCCAGCGGGTGGATGTGCACGTTCGAGCCGGAGCCCTCGATGTCGAACTTGTCGTAGCAGTAGCCGGCGTCGGTAAGGGTAGCCTCATAGATCCGCTCGAGCAGAACTTCGTTGGTCAGGTCTTCCAGGCACGGCGCCCAGTCATAGTACCGGTGGTGGTTATCGTCCACCAGCAGTATCCTCGGGCCGTCGCAGGCCTCCGGAAGCGCCGGCAGAATCGTGAATTCCAGGTAGCTCCCTTCGCCGCCGTCGTGCCCCGGGTGAGCCGGATCAGCTCGCGGCGGCCAGTAAGCGACTCTATCCAGCGAATCCGTGGCCGTGACGTAGTACCAGACATGAGTCCCGACAGCCCACTGGGTGAGACCGAAGTCCGAGGGCGCCAGGGTCTGGCAGTACTCGCCGCCCGCCGCGGGATCGCCCCAGTACGCCTCTCTCAGGATCATCGCCTTGCTCACCCAGGAGGCTCCGCCGGTTACGCTCCCCCGCAGCACCACTGACTTCATGTGGTCGCGATCAATGGCGTCCAGCTGGAGCTGATAGTACTTGGGCAGGGGCGGTGCCCCGGGACCCGAGTACTTGGCCACGGTGTCCGGCGAGTAGGTATCGAAGAAGGAGTTGTAACCCGCTATCCCCGTGAAGAAGGTATCGTGGAGAAGGTCGATCGTGCGACCCCATATCTGCGTTGCATTGTAGTCGTAGAAGCCGACCGAGACATTGTCCACGATGAACTCGGTGCCCGTGTGCTTGCCTCGGCAGGCGTCACCAGGCATAGATGCGTCCACGATCTCCCACGCAAACTGGATTGAGTCGGCGTTACTGGTCTGCGCGACCCAGTCCCATACGTTCTCGTTGTGATCGAAGGCCCACCAGAAGCAGTTGCCTCCGCAGGGCGGCGAGCCGCTCCACCCATCCCACGGGCACCACTGGTCGTTGACCGAGTCGTGGTAGCGAATCTTGGTCATGCCGTAGTCGCAGGTATAGTCGTAGGAGCAACCGATCCAGTCGTACTGGATGATGCAACCGGTCTCGTCCAGGGGTATCCGAGGGGTCATGAGTCTATAGTACCAGCCGTTTCGCCAGGCCACCCCGGCGGGGTAGCCCTGCTCGGGGCGCGCCCGGTACACGAAGGATGAATCTCGCACGCACACGTCGTAGGTAGATCCTCCATCGCCGCCTTCATACGGGGGATCGGGATCGTGCGTGATATGCCAGGCATCCAGGATGCCGGTGGTTGCGGGCAAGCTCCAGTAGGCGGTATCCAGCGTGCCGGTCTCGAAATCCTCAACGAATCTCGAGGTGTCACCGCACACCCAGACGTTGTCAATGAAGGCTGCGCCGTCGGTATTCCCCATGCCATCGGCGTCGCTCCAGGCGCCGTCCGAGGTGAAACGCCACCGGAACTTGGGTCCCGACGTGATGATGAGCGAGCCCGGCGCTATCACCTTCTGAAACGCGGGCTCATCAGGATTGGCCCGCGTCTGCCAGTCGCAGTTGGTGAGGCGGTTGACGTCGGTGTTGCCGAAGTAGTCAGGGTTGCCTGTGCCCCGGCACGTGGCCCCCGGATTGTTGCTCGTGGTATTGAAGGTTGCCGCCGTCACCCAGCTGGTCCCGTTCCAGAAGTCCACGTAGAGGTAGTCGTACTTGCACTCGGTGTCGTAGCGGGGATCGAAGTAGAGCGTGCAACCCACCGCCACCGCGAAGCCTGCGGGCAGACTCAGTTGAACGTAGCAGTTCCAGTTGTCGGCGTAGCCGGGTGGGTTGACCCATGATCCGCACTCAACCGGTCGGCCCTGCCACAGAGGCCCCGAGCCGCACCACAGAGCATAGGTGCCGCAGTAGGTCCGCTGGTCGGCGCGATAGGTGTCCACATGCCAGTAGTTGATGTTGAGCTCCGAGGGCAAAGTCCGGACGTCGATGTGGTCGAAGCACTTGGTGTTCCACGGGACAGCGGTGCCACAGGTGTCTCCCGGGCCTCCCTCGAAACACATGGTCTGGGTCGCGCCCGGCCCGCCGGTGGCCTCACCGCCGTGGCCCATGTTGGGATCGCCCGGGCAATAGCTCGAGTTGGACTGAAGCTGGACCCAGGTGGTATCCCCACCCGAGAACATCACCATCGGGGCTCCTATGCCGGCCGCCCCAAGCGTCTTCATGGGATCGTAGGGTGGTTGGTTCTTCTTGGTGCACTCGATACTGGCAAGCGCCGGCGCGGAGATGGCGAGAAAGCCGGCGACAATCGAAGCCACACAAACGC
>JBAQHK010000221.1:0-3804 GCA_049288275.1 bacterium
CCTCCCTCGAAACACCAGGTCCCAAGCGGCCCTGGGCCGGCAGCAGCCTCGGTGCCGTGGCCGAGATAGGGGTCGCCCGGGCAGTAGGTCGAGGCACTGTGAACCTGGATCCACGTGGTGTCGCCGCCCGATGTGAGCACCAGGGGCTCATTGCTCGCGACTGCCTTGAGGCCGCCGAGCATGGCCGCAGCGGCCCTATCCGGAACCTGCCCGTTGTCCTTCATGGCGACCGCGCCCGACGCCGCAAGCAGCAACACAATCGCAAGCCCTATACCTGTCCTTGTTCTCATGTCTCCGTACCCCTTGGTCATCTTACCACCAGCATCTTCCTGGTCGCCCTGTAGTCGGATGCCTCGAGCTTGTAGAAGTAGACACCGCTTGCCACTTGGCGCCCGACGCCGTCCCGCCCGTCCCAGGAAACCGCGTAGCGGCCAGACGACTTGAACTCATCCGCAAGCACCCGCACCAGCTGCCCCGCAGCGTTATAGACGCGCAATCGGACGGCGCTGGATTGGGCGACCTCGAAGATGATCTTGGTACTGGTCACGCAAGGATTGGGCGCGTTCTGGCCCAGAGCCCATCTGAAGACCTCGGGCTTGGGCTTCGGCACCTCAGCCGGGCCGCCCGTGCCCACCGGAAGCCCGAAGATGTCCTCGAGGATCACCCGCACCAGCTCCACCCTACCGTCGTAGGTCCCTGCCAGGAAGTCCGGCGCCGGGCTTGGCGCATCCCCGCTGCAGTAGCCGCGGGTGTGATTCACCACCGCCGACAGGTCGAAGTTGAGGTAGACGCATTGGCCGGTGTCTGCCTGCGCGATGCCCTGGTACTCCGTGTAGATCGCCCCGTCGGCCTCGAACACGTAGCTCGGATTGGTGACATCCAGAAGCTGGTAAGCCCAGTACCCCGCCATTGGCGCCGGCATCGTGAGCACGTAGTCCATGGCCTTGGCGTCAGGGCACTCCCGGTACACAAGCACCGAATCCAAGTCCACCGCAACCGGGCTACCGAAGACATTGATGCTCTCCGTGGCCTCCATGTAGAGATAGGGCTTTTCAAACACGGACTCCATGGGCTGAGTAAACTCGCACCCCATCACCCCCATGAGAAACTCACCGCCAAGGGAGTCCGCCCCCAACTCCCAGAGGTTGTACGCGATCCTGTCGCCGCAGAACAGTACCCTGCCACCCTGCCCCATGTAATCGCGGACGGCGACCTGGGCTTCCTTGTCAAAGAGGTACTTCTCCAAATGAGGCCCGGTGAACCACACCACGGCGTCGTAGGAATCCAGCCAGACGGGATGGATATGAACCGAGTTGCCGGCGCCCAGTATGTCGAACTTGTCGTAGCAGTAGCCGGCGTCGGTGAGGGTCTCTTCGTAGATATCCTCGAGTGCCTTCACGTTATCCAGATCGCCAAGGCACGGTGACCAATCGTTGGTGCGCCCGCCGTAGCCGTCCACCAAGAGCAGCCTCGGCACCTCTCCGGGTCCGGGAGCCACCGGCAGGATGGCGAACTCATAGTAATCGGCGCCGGTCCCGGTGTGACGGGCGTGGGCAGGGTCGGCCGTCGCGGGGAAGTAGCCAAGGTTGCCCAGGTCGTCCTCAGCCAGAACGCAGTACCAAACCTCGGTCCCCCGCGGCCACGCTAAGGCATGGCCGAAGTCGGTATGATCCACGGTCGCGTTGTAGGTTCCGCCCAGCGCCGGATTGCCGGGGTCGGCCGGGGTGTTGAGCACCATGGGCTTGGTGATCCAGGTCCCCCCACCGTTCGTGCTCGCCTTGAGCTCAACCGCCGCGAGCCCGTCCAGGTCAGTCACATCCACATTGAACTGCTGATCCGCGGGAAGCGCCGGAGGCGGCGGCACGTTCCGGGAATACAGGGCCACGGTTGCGGCGTTGTAAGCGTCGAAGAAGGAGTTGTAGCCGCAGATGCTGTCGAAGAAGCTGTCGTGCAGAAGATCGATCGGGCGCGCGCTGAACCTGGTCTCGGAGTCGTCAAAGAACCCGATCGAGACATTGTCTATCAGGTTATCCAGCCCGTGCATTCCCTTGGACGGACAGCACACCGCCGGATCCCATCCGGCCCCCAGGTAGCTTATGAAGTCCCAGGCAAACTGCATGGAGTCGGCCTCGGGTCCGTAGTGCGCAGAGACGTCCTCCTCCTCGTTCCGGAACCAGTAGAAGCAACCGCCATAGAGGCCAGCGCTGCCATCGATGTCAATCCAAGGGCACCACCTTGCATAGTCAGTGTCGAAGAACCTCACCTTGCTGTTGTAGGCCATGCACAGCCAGTCCTGGATGCACACATACTGATCGTACTGGACCACGCAACCGGTGTTCGTGACCGGCACCCGCGGCGAGGTGAGCCGGTAGTACCAGCCGCACCGCCAGGCCGCACCCGTGGGATACCCGACCTCGGGCCGCGCGCGCCACACCCAGGATGAGTCCACCACGCACTCCGGGCGAGCGCTGCCGTCACCGCCTTCGTAAGGCGGGTCAGGGTCGTGCCGCGCGTGCCACCCATCAACCTTGCCGGCTGGATTGGCAAGGCTCCAGCCCCGGCCCGCAAGGCTGTCCCAGACACCGTCTTCGAAGTCCTCGGTGTAGGCGCTGCCGACGTCGCCGCGCACCCAAACGTTATCTATAAACGCCGCCCCGTCGGTGTCGAGCATGCCGTCGGCGTCGCTTACCATCCAATCGCACCAGACTCGCCACCGGAACTTGGGCCCGTAGGTCACAATCAGGGACCCAGGCGGTATCACCTGCTTGAAGGCCGGTTCACACGGCGTCGCCCTGGTCTGCCAGTCGCAGTTGGTGAACCTCGCCACATCGGTGTTGCCGAAGTAATCAGGATTGCTGGTGCCGGCGCAGGGGCTGCCGGGATTGTCGCTCGTGGCATTGAAGGTGGCGGCCGTCACCCAGGCTGTTCCATTCCAGAACTCCACGTAGAAGTAGTCGTACTTGCACTCGGTATCGTAGCGGGGATCGAAGTAGAGCGTGCAGCCCCCGGCCGTCAAGAACCCGGTCGGCAGGGCGAGCTCGACGATGCACTCCCACCAATTGCCGTAGCCCGGCGCATGCTGCCAGGTGCCGCACTCCACCGGCTGGCCTTGCCAGGACGGGCCCGACCCGCACCACAGGGCGTAGCTGCCGCAATAGGCCCGCTGGTCAGTGCGGTGGGTGTCCAGATGCCAGTAATTGATGCCCATGGCCTCAGACGGGAGCGCGCGCACGTCCACGTGATCGAAGCAGCTAGCGTTCCAGGGCGACGCGGTGCCGCAGGAATCCCCAGGCCCCGCCTCGAAGCACCAGGTCTCAAGCGGTCCCGGCCCGCCGGTGGCCTCGCCACCGTGGCCCAGATTAGGATCCCCCGGGCACGAAGAGGACGAGCTGTGGACCTGGACCCAAGTGGTGTCTCCCTCGGAGGTGAGAACCAGCGGCTCGCCGAGGGAGGACGCCAGGCCGTGCCTCTCCGCATGAGCTGAGGCGATCTCAGTAGCCCGCTGGACCTCGGTGGGAGGACCGGGGAGTGCCGCGGCTGAAGAGAATGCCAACAAGGCGGTCAGCAGTGCGACAGAAGGCCATGCCGGCATCCGCGCCTTCATGCCTAGCCCCCTCTAGTCCCCGAGCATAACGCGCCATGGCCAATGGCGAAGAACTCGCAGCCAAAGGACTGCCAGCCACTCCTGGTTTTTCCCTGCCCTGCTACTGCCGGTTACTCCCTGTGTGCAAGGCTATCTCACAACCAACATCTTCTTGGTGGCCCGGTATCCTTCTCCTTCAAGGCTGTAGAAGTAGACTCCGC
>JBAQHK010000222.1:0-2175 GCA_049288275.1 bacterium
CGTGATAGGCAAGGTGGGCAAAGAGGTCGGCCTACGAGTGATAAATCTGAGAAAGAGCTGCCACAGCGTCATCAAGCTGATGGGTGGCCGCAGCATCCATCCCGTGTTTTCGATTCCCGGTGGCGTCAGCAAGGCCATCAACGAGGACGAGCGCCGGCAGATAGAGGAAACCGCCAAAGAGGCCGTGGAGTTCGGCAAGTTCACCCTCAAGGTCTTCGAGGACGTGGTCCTGAAGAACTCGGAGTATTTGAAGCTCGTGAAGAGCGACGCCTACGCCCACAGAACCTACTACATGGGCCTGGTGGACCGTGACAACCGCATCAACTTCTACGACGGAGTGGTGCGCGTCGTGGACCCCGACGGCAAGGAGTTTGCCAAGTTCGAGGGCAAGGACTACAGGGATCATCTCGCCGAGCACGTCGAGCCATGGACCTACCTCAAGTTCCCCTACCTCAAGAATGTCGGTTGGAAGGGGCTCAAGGACGGCAAGGACTCCGGGGTCTACAGGGCCACGCCGCTCTCCCGGTGCAACGCCGCGGACGGCGTCGCTACGCCGCTCGCTCAGCGCGAGTACACCAGGATGTACGAGACCCTGGCCGGCAAGCCTATTCACGCCACCCTGGCCACCCATTGGGCTAGAGCCGTGGAGCTGCTCTACGCGGCCGAGCGCATGCTTGAGCTTGCGACCGACCCGGAAGTGGCAAGACTCGCGCGCGAGGTCAGCGCCAAGGGATTCGACAGGGCTCTCTACGCCCAGGTGCGGGCGATTCCCAAGGAGACGCCGACCGAGGGGGTCGGCGTTGTCGAGGCGCCCCGCGGCACCCTCTATCACCACTACGTCACCGACGAGCGGGGCATCGTCAAGGACGTCAATCTGATAGTCGGGACCACAAACAACAACGCCGCCATATCGCTGTCCTTGAAGCGGGCCGCCCAGGGCGTGATCAAGAAGTCAGGCGAGATCACCGAGGGCGCGCTCAATCTGGTGGAGATGGCGTTCCGGGCCTACGACCCTTGCTTCGGGTGCGCCACGCACAGCCTTCCGGGGCAGATGCCCCTGGAGATCGTGGTGTACGACAGCCAGGGCCGGAAGGTATCCGAAAGGCGCAGATGACGGACAGCCGATAGCGGCCGGCGATCAGCAGATCCTCGGCAGGATCTCCCCCGACAGCGGCGAGAGTATCCTTCGGCCTCCCACAGATGTTTTCAGTACGACCATCCCCGGATGATCGTCGGTCACCCGCCCTATCGCGACCGATTTCGAGCCGTGCCTGTCCGCGCGCATTGCCCGCAGCACCCCCTCGGCGTCGCCCTCGGCGACAAAGGCCACAAGCTTGCCTTCGTTTGCGACGTAGAAGGGATCGAGCCCCAGCATCTCGCAGGCCTCTCTGACGGGCTCCCTAACCGGCACGGCCGCCTCATCCACAACCACTCCCACACCCGACTTCTCGGCAATCTCGTTGAGCGTGGTCGCCAGGCCGCCGCGGGTCGGATCGCGCATCGCATGAATCGACTTCGACGCTCCCAGCATCGCCGCCACCAGTCCGTTCAGGGCCGCGGTGTCGCTCTCGACCGAGGTGTCGAAGGCGATGCCCTCGCGCTTGGACAGGATGGCGATACCGTGGTCTCCCACCCAGCCGCTGACGATCACCACATCACCCGGCTTCGCGCCGGCGGAGGAGATGTCCACTCCCTCGGGCACAAGGCCCAGCCCCGAGGTGTTGACGAAGATCCGGTCGGCGGCCCCCCGCTCCACCACTTTGGTGTCCCCTCCGACCACCTCCACACCGGCCTCGACCGCTGCTCGCTTCACCGATCCCAGGATTCGCCTGAGGTCGGCAAGAGCAAGACCCTCCACTATTATCAATCCGAGGGTGACCGCCACGGGCACTGCCCCCACCATTGACAGGTCGTTGACGGTACCGTTCAAGGCAAGCGAGCCGATGTCGCCCCCTGGGAAGAACACCGGATTCACCACGTAGGAATCGGTGGTGAAGGCCACTCTCTGCGCTCCCAGGTGCAGCACCGCCGAGTCGTCCAGTCGGGCGATGGTACGGTTGTTGAAGTAGTTGGCGACAATCTCCGCCACCAGCCTCTTGGATGCCTCCCCGCCGCTGCCATGCGCGAGGCTGACGACTTCGGTCATCTCGCCCGCCCCCGATCGCGATTGAAGCA
>JBAQHK010000223.1:0-1960 GCA_049288275.1 bacterium
AGAACATCCTCCAGGACTGCACCGAGGGTATCCGTAGAAACAACACTCACAGCATGTTTGTGCCGAATCTCACTGGAGATCATTGATTTTCCAACTCTTGGGGGACCACCTAAGAGAAAGATCATGATTAGAGTACTCGCCTTAGCCGCCTAACGGCCTCGAGCTAAGCTGCCCGGCGGAAGCGGGCTGCTCCCCCCGACTCTACGGCTTGATTGCGGGCGAGACAAGAAGCAGCTGAGGCCCAGCCCGCTGGGTCAGCTTCAGCGAGTTGATTGCATGAAAGCGCTGCACCTCCCGCTACACTGGGATTGTCGAGATCCTAGTCAGTGCACAGGAGGTGCAACATGCTGCATTCAGATTATACGATCGGTTGTGATGCCCACAAGCACTTCTCGCTCTTTGTCGTCCTCGGCGGGAGTGGGGACCTGGTCCAGCGGACTCGGGTGGACCACGTCCCCGGCGCCATCGGCGCCTTCCTCTCCCCGTTCCCCGAGGGCACACCTGTCGCCCTCGAAACCGTGGGCAACTGGTACTGGATCGTCGACGAGATCGAGGAAACCGGCTGCATTCCTCTGCTCGCTCACGCCGCCAAGGCCAAGGTCATGATGGGCAACGTCCACAAGACTGACAAGCTCGACGCCCAGGGCCTGGCCACCCTGCTCTACCTCGGCAAGCTTCCCTCGGTCTGGATCCCGCCAGCCGAAGTGCGCGATGAGCGCGAGCTTCCGCGCACTCGGATGACCTTCGCCAAGCACCGCACGATGGTCAAGAACCGGATCCGCTCCACCCTGGCCAAGTACGCTCTCTCCCCCGACACTGCCAGCGACATCTTTGCCCCCAAGTGGCGGCCAGAGCTCGAAGCCACACTGCAGCAGCTTCCCGGTGAAACCCGCCGCTGCGTCCTCCAACAGCTTGAAATCCTGGACGCCCTCAACGACCATATCAAGCAGCTGGAAGGCCGGATCCTCGACCGCATCCAGACCACGCCAACCATCCAGCTCGTCCAGACGGTGCCGGGACCGGCCAAGGTCCTGGCCACCGTCATTGATCGTGAGGTCGGCTCCATCGACCGCTTCTCTGCCGCCAAGCACTTCACCAGCTACTGCGGCCTCGTCCCCAAGCTCAGCGCCAGCGCCGGCCGAGCCCACTACGGCCGCATGGTGAAGCAGTGCAACACCTACCTCAAGTGGGCTTTCATCGAAGCCGCCAACGTCATCGTCGCTCACCGCGACCTCCCCAACTGGCGGCGCAAGTACGTCGTACATCTCTACGAGAGCACCCGCCGGCGCAAAGGCCATTCCGTCGCCGTCGGTGCCACCGCTCGTTATCTAGCGGAGTCGACCTACTGGGTTCTCAAGAAGAGTGAGCCCTACCGGGAGCCTCCACACTGGGCTCCCGCAGGGAAGAGAGCCCCTGTCTCGCTCAGCCAAGAGCAGGCACGCGCCCAACATGGGTCCTAAGAGATCCGCGAGTTGATTGTGCCGCCCTTGGCGAACGTAATCATGCCCCACTGAGGGCGAATAGATGTTTCCGGCGAGACCGGCTCGACTTTGAGATGCAGGTGGTGAACTCAAGAAGGCAGGAAAGCCCTCCACAAGGGAGGACGACTTCACTCAACTAGATCAGACCTTGACAGGCGCAGTGCTTTCATAGATGTTGGGCGCCCCGATGGACGCCCAATGGGGGTAACGTGCTTCCTCGGTGTGACGACGCTGCGCGGATGGGGTGGGAGGGGAGTGGAACGGGAGCATCGAGGAGTCCGGCGCGGCGGGGATCATGCGCCGCGGGCGGGTTGGGCAAGCTTGTCGCGGATCACGCCACTCAGGGTTGTGAGCTCCCATTGGACGTCAATCTTGTGGACGCCGCCGTGGCTGAAGATGTGGACCAAACCAGTGTCGCCGTCGATGAGGCCTAGAGCCTGACTCAACTTGCCCTCGTTGGCAAGGGCCTTGGCTTGCAG
>JBAQHK010000224.1:0-3459 GCA_049288275.1 bacterium
CGTGATAAGCGGCGGTGGCGGAACGAGCAGCTCCACGTCCTTCAAGATCAGTGACACCTTCGGCCAGGGACCGATAGGGCCGCTGGCCGTGGGCACCACGGTGGAACTCCTGGACGGCTTCTGGGCCACGATATCGGCCCAGGGCGCACCGGCCGACACGCTTCCTCCGGGGCCCGTTGTGAACTTCCAGGCGTCGCCTCAGGACACCTCGATAGGCCTCGGCTGGACCGCGCCCTCCGATCCCGACTTCGTGGGGGTGCTGATAAGGTTCTCTCAGATGGGGTACCCGGACACGATCACCGATGGCGTGGCTGTGCCTTACGGAGCCAACGGTGAGTTTCTCGATCTTCCTGGCGCGGGTCGCGAGTGGGTCCACGAGAATCTGGCAAACGGGGCTACCTACTACTACACCGCCTTTGCCTTCGATGCGGCGAGGAACTACGCCTCGGGTGTGCATGTCGCCGCGGCGCCCATAGATACTGTGGCTCCGCTTCCCGTGGTTTCCTTCACGGCTACTGCCGGAGACACCACCGTCACGCTGAATTGGCAGAATCCCGACGACCACGACTTCGATCATGCTGTGATCAGATTCGGCACCGCTCATGCGCCGTATAGCCGCTCTGAAGGCAGCCCGGTGCCCAACGACAGCAACGGCATCTTCCACAACGTGCCTGGCAGTTCGGGTATTTTCGTTCACACGCACCTCACTAACGGGGTGACCTACTACTACTCGATCTGGTCCGGTGACGAGATGCTCAACTACTCCGGCTTCGTGGACACGAGCGCCACGCCGCTCGACGAAATACCGCCCGGACAACTGGACTACTTCACCGCGGCGGCGTCGGGCGATCGGGCCGTCATTCTCAGATGGAAGAACCCTCCGGACGCCGATCTCGAGGAGATGTTGATCAGGTACTCCACGTCCGATTATCCGACCACGCCCACGGAAGGCGTCGCGATTGAGAATGGCAACGACGGCAGATTCGCAGCCGTCCCGGCGGCGGTGGACAGTTTCGTGCACACCGGGCTGACCGCGGGTGTCGCTTACTACTACTCGGGGTTTGCCCTTGACGAGGCGGGAAACTACCTCAGTCCCAAGGGCGATCTCGCGACCCCGGTTGACAACACGCCTCCCGGGCTTGCTCTCAGCGTCTTTCAGAATCCCTACGTCACCAATCACCTGGATCTCTACCTGATCGGGAATGAGCCTCTGGTGGATGCCGAGGTGGAAGTCGAGGTCAACGGCGTGCCGGTCACGATGGAAGTCAACGACGCGGTGAAGTACGTCTATCGCGGCGACTACGATTTGTGCTGCACCGGCGATCTTGAGATCGTGGGTTGCGCAGAGGACCTGGCGTCCCTCGAGAGCTGCGATACCCTGGACTTCGAGGTAACGGTCCTGCTCGCCTCCTCGGGGGGGACCGCGCGAAGCCGTGACGGGGCCTTTGGCTTCGGGCTACCCGCGGGAGCGATTGCCACCGACGCCTACTTCCTGGTGTCCGAGGCCGAGGTATCCGGCATCAAGACCTACGACGTGTCGCCCGCCGGCCTGGCCCTGGCGGAGCTGGCTGAGGTATCGGTGGCCTACTCCGACGACGTGGCCCAGCCTGAGCACCTGGCGCTGGCGCGGCTCGAGGACGGAGAGATGGTGCCGCTGGATTCCTATCTCGACCGCGAGCGGGGGAGAGTCCTCGCTTATGTCAGCGGCCCGGGCACGTTCGGCCTGGTCGCAAGGCCCGACGTTGTGACCCCGACCTACGGGGGCGGCAAGTTTGCGATCCTGGGCAACGCCCCCAACCCGTTTGTGGGCTCAACCGGGATCGAGTTCGACGCGGGGCGCACCGGCAAGATAGTGGTTGAGATTCTGTCGGTGGACGGCAGGCACGTCAGGACGCTCTCCGACGATTACGTCACGCCCGGCAGGCACAGCATAACCTGGGACGGATGCGACGACAGCGGGCATCGGGTTGCTGGCGGTGTCTACCTGTGCAGGGCCGGGTTCGGGCAGGAGAGATCCAATCACAAGATGGTCCATTTGCGCTAGGGGGTCGGATCATGCGAGCGACAAGATCGTTAGTCGGACTGACGGGTCTCCTCTGCTGCGCGGGACTCCTGGTGGGGTGCGGGGGCGGTGGTGGTGGCGGGCCCACGGAGACCGCGGCGTCGCTTACTGAGGAGGGCTGGGTCCTGTACGAGGACGGGGAGTACGAGGCCGCGGTGGTCAAGTTCTTCAGTGCCACCGAGCTCGACGCCAACTACAGGGACGCTTACAACGGGCTGGGGTGGACCTACGGCAAGCTGGACTCGCTCCAGAAGGCCGTGACCAATTTCGAGCTGTGTCTGGCCAAGGGCGACACGCGCCCCGACCCGCACGCGGGCAAGGCGCCGGTGTGCCGCGATCTCGATCCTCGGGAGTGTGAGGAGGCGATAAGCGCGGCAGCTGCGGCCTTGAGCCTGGACGCAGACTTCGTGTTCGAGCACTACGAGGATTTCAACTGGCGCGACCTGCGCATAATCAAGGCTCAGTGCCACTTCGATCTCCGGGAGTACGCGGAGGCGGCGGGCGAGATCGAGGAGCTCGGTGGCGGCGTGATTGATCCCGATTCCACGGCCAGGATTGCGGAGAAGATAGAGGAGTTGGAAGAGCTGTACGGAGGGTAGCCGAAGCTGCGGCTAGGGCGCGACGACTCGGTGACGAGGCCACTGCGGGCCTTGCCTCGGCTCTGGACCGAACACACTACTGAGGTCGGGGCGCTTGCATGCCTCGTTTTCCTACACCGCGCGGCATGATGATCGGCGTCCGGACCCGATCGGACCTCACCTACCAGACTACGAGTAAACGCAGCGTACCCAGATGGTTCCGCACTCAGCACTCAGCGAGGTCAACCAAGGAGGTCGAGGATGTCTGTCGGCGAGTCCCCCCGTGTAGCAGTAGCGTGCCTCGTTCTCGCGGCAACCCTTGCGGTCGCCGCGGGGGGATGGGGTGAGATACCTAAGAAGGTCAGCTATCAGGGGCGGCTCGTGGATGCTGCCGGCGAGGCGCTTCCGGGCGCCCACACCACGATCTTCCGGATCTTCGACGCGGTGACGG
Source organism: bacterium (assembly GCA_049288275.1). Lineage (GTDB taxonomy): Bacteria > Arandabacterota > Arandabacteria > Arandabacterales > Arandabacteraceae > JBAQHK01. The sequence goes on from JBAQHK010000224.1 coordinate 3,092, forward strand.
GAGGCACCGAGCTGTGGAGTGAGACGCAGCCCTTGGTGGCGGACACGTCGGGCGTCTTTTCGATCATCCTTGGCAGCGTAGATTCGATAGATGCCGGCTTCGACGGGCCGCGCTGGCTCGAATTGGAGGTTGACGGCGAGATCCTCACGCCCCGGCGGGAGCTGGTGAGCGTGCCCTTTGCCTTCCAGGCGGCGAACGCCCACATGGTGGGGGGACTTCACGCTGACGCCTTCGCCGACTCCGCCCACGGCCACAGTTCGCTCGAGGTGGCGAGTTTCTCGATGCCGACGGGCGCCGCGGCGGGTCGGGTTCTGACCTCGGACGGCGCGGGTGTCGCGACCTGGCAGGCGCCTCAGGCGATGCCGGAT
>JBAQHK010000225.1:0-2546 GCA_049288275.1 bacterium
AGGTCGGCGTTGTCTGTCTGGCGGTCTGCGTGCTTCTGTCCGCGGGCTGCGGACGCAGGTCCAATCGGGAGGCCAAGGCGGAAGAGGGAAGCGCCGCGGTGCCGGTCGAGGCCGGGACGGTGACCGCCGGCGACATAGCGAGTTACTTCACCGGGAACACCACGCTCGAGGCTGTGGACGAGACCCAGGTGGTCGCCAAGGTGGGCGGGGTCGTCAAAGCCATACTGGTCGAGGAAGGCGACTACGTCAACGCCGGCCAGACCCTGGCCAAGCTCGACGACGAGAAGCTGGCGGTGCAGATGGACCAGGCGACCGCTGACCTGCAGAAGCTCGAAAGCGACTTCCAGCGGGCCGACGAGCTCTTCGGCAAGAACCTGATAAGCGAGCAGGAATTTCAGCGCGCCAAGTTCGAGTACGACGGCCAGAAGGCCGCCTATGGGCTGTGCAAGCTGGACCTGGAATACACAGCGATCAAGAGCCCCTTGAGCGGGGTTGTCTCGGAGCGTCTGATCAAGTCGGGCAACATGATCGTGCCCAATCAGGCGACCTTCCGCGTGACCGATCTCGACCCTCTGCTGGCTGTGCTGCACGTCCCCGAGCGCCACGCCGGGAAGCTCCAGGCGGGCCAGCCGGCGTCTCTCGCGGTCGACGCGCTGCCCGGGGCCGAGTTCCAGGGCCGGGTGGAGCGCATAAGCCCGGTGGTGGATCCGTCCACCGGCACCGTGAAGGTTACGGTGGAAGTCCGCGACGCCACCCGGCGCTTGAAGCCGGGCATGCTGGCGCGAGTAAGCGTCACCCACGACGTGCATCCCATGACCACGCTTGCCCCGCGCGACGCCGTGATCGAGGAGGACAACCAGTCGTCGGTCTTCGTCGTCCGGGCTGGAACGGCCTACAGGCAAACCATCCAGACAGGCTTCGTCAACACCACCCACATCGAGATCCTGAACGGGCTTGCGCGCGGGGACACCGTGGTCACCACCGGCAAGGGCGGGCTCAGGGACTCGGCCAAGGTGGAGATCGTTCCCGGTGCCGACCTCAGATGATCATCGTTGACGTTTCGCTGCGCCGGCGCGTCACCATCGTGATGTTCACGTTGGCAGTGCTGCTCTTCGGAGCGGTTTCCTTCTCCCGACTGAAGACCAATCTGCTTCCCGATCTTACCTATCCGACGCTGACCGTTCGCACCGAGTACCCGGGGGCCGCTCCCGCCGAGGTGGAGAACCTGATCTCCAAGCCGATTGAGGAGGCCCTGGGAGTGGTAAAGAGCGTCAACCGCGTGAGCTCGGTGTCGCGCTCCGGTCAGTCCGACGTCGTGCTGGAATTCGACTGGGGCACCGACATGGACTACGCCGGACTCGACGTCCGCGAGAAGCTGGACGTGCTGGAGCTGCCTCTGGAGGTCGGCAGACCTTCGGTCTTGAGGTTCGACCCGTCCTTCGATCCGGTGATGCGCTTCGGTCTGACAAGGGAGACCGGTGGGGCCGGGGAGAGCGGCGACGGCGGGGCCGTGGGCGGTGAGGCGGCGAGCGGCGCCGCGGTCGAGATCGAGCGCCTCAAGGCCCTCCGGCGGTTCGCGGAGGACGAAATCAAGAAGGCGCTGGAAGCCGCGACCGGGGTTGCCGCGGTCAAGGTCAGCGGCGGCCTGGAGGATGAGATCCAGGTGCTGGTGGACCAGGCACGAATGGCCCAGCTCAAGATACCGCTGGAGGATCTCACCCGGCAGCTGGGCGCGGAGAACGTCAACCTCTCGGGCGGGCGGCTGGAGGAGGGGACGCGCCAGTATCTGGTGAGGACCCTCAACCAGTTCCGTTCCACCGGCGAGATGGGCGACGTGATCATATCCTACCGCGACGGCCAGCCTGTCCACCTCAGGGACGTCGCGCGTGTGGTCCAGGGATACAAGGAGCGCGAGGCCATAACCAGGCTCAACGGGCGGGAGGCGGTGGAGATCGCCGTATACAAGGAGGGCGACGCCAACGCGGTCTCGGTGGCGCGCGAGGTGGACAAGCGCCTGGAGGCGGTGCGGGCGATCCTCCCCAAGGGCATCGGTCTCGCCAAGATATACGATCAGTCGCGCTTCATAAGGCAGTCGGTGAGCGACGTGATAAGCGCCGCGATCGTCGGAGGCCTGCTCGCGGTGATCATTCTCTACTTCTTCCTTAGGAACTTCTGGTCGACGGTGATCATTTCGTTTTCGATCCCTGTCTCCGTGGTCGCCACCTTCAATCTGATGTACGGAACCGATCTCACCCTGAACATCATGTCGCTGGGAGGAATAGCGCTCGGTGTGGGTATGCTGGTGGACAACTCGATTGTTGTCCTGGAAAACATAGCAAGACACAGACAGGCGGGGAGGGACGGTCTTACCGCGGCTCGCATTGGCGCGAGCGAGGTAGGCACAGCCGTTTCAGCGTCAACCCTCACGACCGTAGCCGTCTTCTTCCCGCTTGTCTTCGTAAAAGGGATCGCGGGGCAGCTGTTCCGCGATCAGGCCCTGACCGTGACCTTCTCTCTCCTGGCCTCGCTGGCCGTCGCCATGACCC
>JBAQHK010000226.1:0-4990 GCA_049288275.1 bacterium
AGCGGTGCCTGATAGATCAGCCTCGTCAGGTTGCAGCCTGCGGCTGGCGCGAGAACGAAGATGGTTTCTTCTTCTTCGCATTTGAGCGCGCGCCGGGCGGCCCCCACGTGATAAGCCTCTACTTCAGGGACCTGGCCGGGCGGGCGACCGAGCTTGCCACCAGCCCGGACTTTGCCGCTGTCAATCTCGATGTCTCTCCTCAGGGTGACGCCGTGGTGATAGACAGGCTGGAGAACCTGGGATCGGACATCGCCCTCGTCGAGGACTTCAGGTAGGACGGGCCGGAAGCGAGAGCGACAGTAGCCGGGAACGACAATGAGAACGGGGGGACGGCCTGGCCGTCCCCCCACTGGGATGCGGAGGAGAACCCGCTGAGCCTCCCTCAGTAGAATGCTCCTTATGGAGCTCCCTGGGTCGCCAGTCCGTCGGCCCAAGTATCCCCCGGAGGAGGCGTCCTCTTCACCGGATGAGCACCATCTTGCGTGTCTCCCTGAGTTCCGGCATTTCGAGGCGGAGCCAGTACAGTCCCGAGGAGAGCCGGTTTCCTCCATCATCCAGTCCGTCCCAGTCAAAGCGGTGACTTCCTTCCTCGAGCCACCCGCCGGCCAGTTGTCGCACGCGGCGGCCCGACGCGTCGAACACACTGAGCCTTACCGCTTGGCCGGTCCTCAGCCTGAAGGATATGATCGCTTGCGCGGGGCAGGGATTCGGCTGTGCTCTGAGGTCTGACGCGAGAGGGCTTTCGATCGGGGATGCAATGCCTGCGGGGCATGATGCGAAGACGAGGTCCTTCAGGATGGGTGAGCTTGCCGGGTCGGAAGTCTCCATGAACAGCCTGTATTGAATGTAGCGTCCGAGCGCCTCCGGCAGGCAGCCCTGGACGGTGATGTCACCGGACCACTCTCCGAGGTCAGCCGGATCGTCGGAGGAGCGAACCTGGAAGCGCAGGCCGGTTCCCGCCGGCGCAACCGAGGTCCATTCCAACCTGGCCAGGTCTGCGTCGAGGCCGGCGTCCAGCACCGAGCCGGTGAGACTCCCAGTCGAGTCGAACTCGGTCGGCTCCCACCAGGAGAATTCGCCGGCGGTGTAGCATGCGCCCGCCGCATCCAGGTCGCCGTCAAGGTCAAGATCGGCCGCACGCACGGTGGCCGCGCCGGGCCAACTTCCCCTTATCACGTGCTCGGTCCAGGTGATGGGGCTTCCGCCCCCGTTCTCGTACCAGGCGATCTTGCCGGCGTTGATGCAGGCCGCGAGCACGTCCAGGCGGCCGTCGCCGTTCATGTCGGCGATCGACACGCCGTGGCCGCCGTAGGCGGTATCCGAGATGGTTTGCCGCGTCCAGACCGCGGGGCTGCCCCCGCCGTTGCTCCACCAGGCGATGTGATTGTCCCAGCAGATGCCTGCGATGTCCGGGTCGCCGTCGCCGTCGATGTCCCCGATCCAGACCGACCGCGCCCCGACGAACGTGGAATCAAGAATCTGAGCGGTCCAGACCGGCGGATTGGCGCCGTCACTCCAGAAGACGGTGATCCTGTTGGCAAGGCCGGCGGCCGTGGCCAGGTCCATGTCCCCGTCGCCATCCAGATCGGCTCCCCGCACCGAGTGAGCCCCGGCGAGCGTCGGAGCGACCGGACGCTTGGTCCAGACAATCGGGCTGGCCCCGTCGTTTTCCCACCAAGCGACTTCGCCGGGCGACCACTTGGTCGCAACGACGTCGAGATGGCCGTCGGCGTTGATGTCCGCGGTGGCCATCTCCCAGGTATTGCCCCAGCTGCTCTCGACGGTCTGCGTTCCCCAGACGATGGGGTCGCCGCCCAGGTTCTGCTTCCAGACGATCTTGTTGCGCGGGTCAATGAGAGCCAGCACCACGTCGAGCCTTCCGTCACCGTCCACGTCGGCCAAGTCCACGCCGGCCGCGCCGGGCGGATTGGCCACCAATTGCTCGGTCCAGGTTAGGGGATCTCCGCCCTGGTTCACCCACAAGAGCACCATGCCCGAGACATCAGCGGTTCCCACTACGTCGATGTCGCCGTCGTTGTCGACGTCCCCGACGTCGACGCCGATGGTGCCGGTGTAGGCGTCGGAGAGCAGATGCTCCGGCGGGCTTGCCGCCGCGTGCGAAGAAAGAGCCAGCTGGCCAGGCACCGCGAGCCAGGAAGCCCCGCTTGAGGCCTCAAACTCGCGGCCCCAGTCGGTGACCGGTCCGGAAATCCCCGCACCCCCGGCCCAGTCGGTCTGGCCGACGTCTGCCCACAGCCCGGCTGGGATCGCCAGGCTCGCCAATACCAGTGCCAATGCAAGAGCCGACGCCCCCTTCAGCCCCAACGTCAATGCCGACCTCGTCTCCCGCCCCGCAATCAGTTGCCTTCCCATCTTCACACCTTCCTTTCCGGTGATTCCTGCCTGCCTCCGCCTCTAATCCTGCCGGGCCCGTCCGGTCCTGTGGGGGCCCGATCGGCCCGGCGGGGGCCAATCCTGCCCTGTCCCACGAGGTCCCGGCGCTGTCCGGTTCTCGCCGACAAGCTTAACAAGGGAGCGCGGATTGAGTCCTGAGGGAAAGGTTGGGAAACTCTTGGGTTTCCCTTGGGTTTCGGGTTTTTGCGGGGCCGGACACGCGCGGGCCCGGAGGCAGGTCTGAGTCGGGCTTGCCCGGCACCGGCGCAATGCCTTGACTTAGCAGGAGTTGAGAACCACTCGCTGGAAGCGCTGGCGAAACTAGGGACATCATACTAGTTTCGCGGAAATGAGTATGATGTCCCTAGTTTCCCCCATCGTCGGGCCGAAGCCCTTCGCTCAGAGTACTGACATTCGCTACGGGCAATCGGCCCTTCCTCGGCCCTCGTCAGCGAGCGCGCCGGGGGTAATCGGCGACAGGACCCGCCGGCCGTCGGCTGGCACCTTGACGGCCTTGGAGGCTTTGGGTATGGTGGCTTGATGACTAACCACGAGCCTGCCTTTCCGGTAAGCCCCTGCGACGTAAGCCCTTTTCGCGTTGGGGAGTGGCTGGTCGAGCCCGGGCTCAATCGCCTCACCCGCGGTACAGATACGCAACAGGTCGAGCCCAGGGTGATGCACGTCCTGTGCTGCTTGGCCCTGGTGCCGGGTAGGGCGGTCTCCAGAACTGCCCTCCTCGACGCGGTCTGGACGAAGGCGGTGGTCAACGAGGAGGCCCTCACCCACGCCATATCCCAGCTGAGGCGGGTCTTCGGCGACGAGGCCAAGCGGCCCAGGTTCATTCAAACCATCCACAAGACCGGCTACCGGCTTATGCAGCCGGTCAAGTGGCTCGAGCCCGGTGAGGCCGCCGCTCTTCAGCCGGGCGCAGCGGAGGTTGATCCTCGGAGCCCGCACGTGCTGGCGCGGCCCGGCAGGCGCATCTCGCGGCGCTGGGTGGGCGTAGGGTTGGCCGGCCTGGTGCTGGTCATCATGGTTGTCTCGGTTGTGGCCACAAGACCCCGTTCCCGACTCGCGGTGCTGCACAAGCCAGTTGTGCTGAGCGAGGTGCCCTTCACCACGTACCCCGGCACAGAAGCTTATCCGGCGATATCCCCCGACGGCACCAGAGTGGCCTTCGCGTGGAAAGAGACCCAGGGCGGCAACTATGACCTCTACGTCAAGCAGCACAATTCGGAGACGCTCTTACGCCTGACCGCGACCGACGGGAATGAGTGCCTTCCCGCATGGTCCCCCGACGGCACCGAGATCGCGTACGGCTTGATCTCGGCAACGGACATAAGCATAAACGTGGTGCCGGCCATAGGCGGCGCGCCGAGACGAATCACGGCGGCATCGAGGACGCTGGCTGGCCTGGATTGGTCGCCTGACGGCACGCTCCTGGCGTACGGGACCGAGGACGGCGCCGCCGGGCCCTTGAAGATCTTCCTGTGTTCGCTCGCCACGGGCGAGGCCAGGGCGCTGACCGATCCGCTCTCGATGTCGCGCGGCGATTTCAGGCCGGTCTTCTCGCCGGACGGCAAGCGGCTGGCCTTCGTGCGGGGCGACCTCACAAACCTCCACGACATCTACTTGGTCTCCGTGGGTGGCGGCGAGCCCGAGCGGCTGACCGACTCCTTCCACTACATCAAGGGCCTGGACTGGACGCGCGACGGCAAGCACCTGGTGATCTCGTCGGCCCCGAGCCAGACCGCGGACTCCAGGTTGTGGCGTCTGTCCGTAGGTGACGGCTCGCGCACCTGGCTGCCCATAGGGGCGCCGCACCCCACGCGGCTGTCGGTCGCGCAGCGAGGCAGCGGATTGGCCCTGGAAGTGGCCTCGGTTTCCTCTGACATCGTCGCAGTCAAGGTCCACGCGCCGGACCGAGCGCCCGAGCCCATCGCCCAGTCTACCCAGCACGACTTCAGCGCCCAGTATTCTCCCGGTGGGCGCTTCATAACCTTCATATCCACACGTTCAGGCAGCCCCCAGGTCTGGGTCTGCGAAGCCGACGGCGCGAATCCGCGCCAGGTCACTCAGTTCGACAACGCCCGGATCTGGAGCCCCTGCTGGTCCTACGACGAGCGCCAGGTAGCCTTCAGCGCGGCACGCGAGAATGCTGCCGGCATCTACGTTGCCGACCTTGAGAGCAGGCGGGTGCGGTGCGTCTCGGAATCCGACCGGCACCAGGTGGCGCTGGGGTGGTCGAGGGACGGACGGTGGCTCTACTGCAAGACCGATCGCGACGGCCACTGGTGGGTCAGGCGAATGGCTCTGGACGGGGGCGAGGCGACGGACATCATGGAGAAGGACGTCTTCCGGCTTGCCGAATCCATCGACGGCACCAGGCTGGTGTTCTCCAGAGCCGACATCAGCAGCATCTGGTCTGTGGCCCCCGACGGGTCGGACGAAGTGTGCGTGGCCGGCGAGCCCGAGATGGTAATAGCGCGCGGGTGGCGGGAGGTGGAGCAAGGACTTTACTTCTTCAGCATGGACACCCGGAGCGGAGCCGCCAACGTCATCAACCTCTGCTACAAGGACCGTACGACGGGAGAGA
>JBAQHK010000227.1:0-2074 GCA_049288275.1 bacterium
CTCTCCAGCAGCCGCAGTCCGCCGCACGACCGGCCGACAAGCCGACCCTTCGAATGGCGAGCCCTTCCTCTACCCTGACGACGTGGCGGGAAACGGACCAGCGCGGGGCGCTGCATGCCATGCCCCCGAGGGCCCGTGTCAAGTCAATTGATAACGTCACCGGAGATTCACCGTTCCGTCAATTGATAATGTCACCGGGAGGATCGCGTCTGGAAGCTGGAGCGTGGTGCGAAAGAGTGTCTTGCGCACGTCCTGGGGTGCTCCTGGTTGGGCGGATCGGGACTGACGAAGTCGAGCGAGCCGGGCATGGATCTCCCCGTTGAGCAGCCGCGCGTTGGTGACCTGGCGCAGACGGGTCAGCTCGGCTTGTCGGCTGGGCGGGAGGGTCCCCATTGCACACAATCGGTCAAACGGGGGCTGAGCCAAGTCGAAGGAGCGGCTGGGGGAGCGGCCCAGGTGATATTGCTTGGCTTGCAGGCGCATGACCGGGAAGAAGAAGTTGTGCAAGAGCCACATCCGGTCATAGACCTGATTGAGCAGATTGGTCTGGGCGACGGTATCCAGGCGCTGGAAGCCGAGGTAAGCCCGGACGGCAGAGCCGTTCTTCTCTTCCACGAAGGGGTTGTCGTTCTTGCAGAACGGGCGGCTGCGCGACAGGCTGGCTTGGGGGAGGGTCTCCCGCCAATAGGTCATCAGGAAGTGGTTGAAGAACTCGCCGCCGTTGTCGGGGTGGATCTCCAGCAAGGGGAACGGCAGGCGGGCCAGGATGCGGGTGAAGGCGTCCCGCATGACCAAGTAGCTGCGGCCCAGGATGGCCACCCGTTCACTCCAGCCGGTGGCGACATCCACCAGCTGGAGGGTGTGGACGTACAGGCCGTCGGAGGATGGGCCAGCATGGTGAACCAGGTCCGCTTCAACGTGCCCGGGCTCCGCTGGACAGCGGGCGATCCGACCGGCGGGGACGTGGCGGAGGAGGGAGTTGGTCTGCGTTGGCCGCCGATGGGGAAGCCGGGGCTGATCGCGGCGGAGATGTCGGAGCATGCGGGTGACGGTGGAGACACTGATGCGGGCCAAATGGTCCCCGAGCCTTGGGTAGAGGTCTAGCTCCCTGTGCAGCGCCAGGTGAGCTGCCATAGCAGGCAGGACGGGCTGCAGGCGCTCGGCGCATGGGAAGTCGAGGGTCTCGGCCACCAGCTGGACGACCGCCTCCACTTCCCGGCCGTAGGTGCGCCCGCGCTGCCGGCGACGCGGCCTACGGGTCAGGTCGCCACGCAGGCGGCGGATCAAGGTCTTGCGGGCTAGGTGGGTAACCTGTTCGGCCTCCGTGAGCAGTGCGGTGCGCTCCGGGCGGCTGGACTGCAGGTAGCGGGGCTGGATCAGGCGCAGGTACTTCAAGCGCTCAGCCAAGGTCATTCGCTCCACATCGGCCACGGTTCCCTCTCGGTGACGTTATCATTTGAGGGAACCGTACACTGTCGGTGCCATTCTAGGTGAGGGAACGCGGGACCTTGGCGACGCGGCGAGCGTGTGGTATGATGCTCCCGTTGCCACGCCCCCTGCGGGGGGCGTGCTTTCCGCTCCCGGCCCGTGCCGCCTGGCACGTGGATCGGGGGCAATCCCGAGGAAAGGAGGATGTCCTGTGCGCAACTATGAGATCGCTTACATCGCCGATCCGGACCTGGATGAGAACTCCCTGACCGCACTGGAAGAGAAGGTCAAGGGCTGGGTCGAAACCGCCGGCGGTAGCGTGGTCAGTGTGGATCGGTGGGGCAAGCGCCGACTTGCCTACACGATCAAGAAGCGGCATGACGGTCACTATGTGTTCGTCTACGCGACGATGCCGAACTCGGCCGGCGCAGAGCTGGAGCGCAACCTGCGCCTGACGGAGCAGGTGGTGCGCTTCATGATCACGTTGCAGGAAGCGGCCTGATGCTCGCTGCCGTTGCCCCGCTGGCCGCGGGGAGCAGGAGGCTGAGTTGAGCCGAGGCTTGAACAAGGTCATGGTCATCGGCCATCTGGGACGGGACCCGGAGATGCGCTACACACCCTCTGGGCGACCGGTGACGACGTTCTC
>JBAQHK010000228.1:0-7051 GCA_049288275.1 bacterium
GTCCTGGCGTAGTCAAGGCCCAGGTCGAGCAGTATTCGCTGGTCGCCGCCCACCGTCCCCCGGCTGCCCAGCCAGACCTGAATGGCAACGCCCAGCGCCAGGATGACGCCCACGGCGGCCAGGTACGGTCTCGATCGCAGTTCCACGCGTGCCATCTCGGCTGGCATCTTACTACGCTGCGCCGACCGGGGCAAGAGCGCCGAGGGGCAGCCGACCAGCCGGCGGGCCCCGGCCACAAGTCGATTCACCGACTAGCCGCGGTCCCGGACCTATCCCGCGCCGCCCGCGCCGGCCCGCAGCCCGCCCCACCCTTGCTTGACACCACCTCGTTCGGACAGTATATTTGTCTTACCATACTTCGGGACCAGGGCTGGGGAACCCCTGTGAAATCATGGGTTTCCTGCAACCTCACGAGTACGTGAACCGGGAGTAATCCATGAACAAAGACTGGAAGATCAGGTTAGAGAAGCCCGAGGACGCTATCAAGGTGATCAAGTCCGGGCACCGCGTCTTCATCGGCTCGGCATGTGCCACCCCTCAGACCCTGGTCCGGGCGCTGGCGCACGGACCCGCCGAGGACCTCGAGATCGCTCACATTCTGTCGCTGGGAGTGGCCCCCTACACCCAGGAAGATCTCTCGAGCAAGTTCAGAGCCAATGCCTTCTTCATCAGCGGCACCGTGCGCGAGGCGGTCTCGCAGGGGCGCGCGGATTACACGCCCATCTTCCTGTCCGAGATTCCCAAGCTCTTCCGTAGCGGCCGCCTGCCGATAGACGTGGCCATGGTTCAGCTGTCGCTGCCCGACGAGCACGGCTACTGCAGCTACGGGATATCCGTGGACATCACCAAACCTGCCTGCGAGGCGGCCAGAGTGGTGATCGCCGAGCTCAATTCCAACATGCCGAGGACCCTCGGCAGTTCCTTCATCCACGTGGACGAGCTCGACCACATAGTCTACTCCGAAGACCCGATCATAGAGTTCACCATACCGACCGTGCCTGACGTGGTCAGGGGCATCGCCAAGAACGTCGCCGACCTCATAGAGGACGGCTCCACCATCCAGGTGGGCTACGGCGGCGTGCCCAACGCCATATTGGAGTTCCTCAAGAACAAGAAGGACCTGGGCGTTCACACCGAGGTCTTCTCCGACGGGCTGATAGACTTGATCGAGTTGGGAGTCGTCACCAACGCCAAGAAGACCCTGCATCGCGGCAAGGTGATCTGCTCCTTCGTCATGGGGACCCGGAAGCTCTACGACTACATCAACAACAATCCCTTCTTCGAGTTTCATCCGGTGGACTACACCAACGACCCCTTCGTGATCGCCCAGAACGACAAGATGGTGGCGATCAACTCCGCCCTGGAGATAGACCTCACAGGGCAGGTCTGCGCGGACTCGCGCGGTTATCAGTTCTACTCAGGCATCGGCGGGCAGCTGGACTTCATAAGAGGCGCCTCCCGGGCCAAGGACGGCAAGCCCATCATTGTGCTGTCCTCGACGCGATCCAACGAGACCATATCGCGGATAGTTCCCCACCTTTCCGAGGGCGCCGGCGTAACCACCACCCGCGGCGACGTGCACTACGTGGTCACGGAGTGGGGCGGAGCCGATCTCTACGGGAAGAACATCAGGGAGCGGGCGCTGGCGCTGGTCTCCATCGCCCATCCCAAGTTCCGCGAGGAGCTTCTCAACAAGGCCAAGGAACTCAACTACGTCTATAGGGATCAGCCCGAGATCGCTCTGATCCAATCGCGCTATCCCGAGGAGTTCGAGGGTTGGGGGGAGACCAAGGACGGCGTCAAGATCTTCTTCCGCCCCATAAAGCCCACCGACGAGCCCTTCATGCGGGACCTCTTCTACTCGTTCTCCAAGGAGACGGTATACTACCGCTACTTCTCCTACCTCACGGCCATGCCGCACGAGAGATTGAAGCACTTCGTCAACCTGGACTATGAGAACGAGATGTCGATCCTGGCGATCCTGAAGAAGGCCGGCGAAGAGAAGGTGATCGGGGTGGCCGGATACAGCGTCGACAAGGCCACCAACTACGCCGAGTACGCCATCGCCATGGCCGACGAGTACCAGAACAAGGGCTACGGATCGGCCCTCTTCAGCTACCTGATGCGGGTGGCGAAGATGAAGGGCATCAAGGGCTTCGTGGGCTACATCCTGGATACCAACGTGCGAGCCTACCGCCTGTGCTACAAGATGGGTTGTCCGGTCAAGGCGAAGTGGGAAGACAGCGTCTACACCTTGCAGATGGAGTTTTCCGAGGAGAAACCGTGATCTCCGGCAGGCCTCCTTGGGCTTCCTCCGGGATCATTCGATGAGGCGTTAGAGACATGAGAGACAACATCAAGTACATCTTCTATCCGCGGTCGGTCGCGGTAATCGGCGCGTCCAACAAGCCCGGCAGCGTCGGGCACGTGACTTTCGCCAACATACTCCTCAACGGCTACACCGGCGTGGTCTACCCCGTGAACCTCAAGGCCACCAGCGTGATGGGAGTCAAGGCCTATCCCTCCCTGGTTCACATTCCCGACGAGGTGGACCTCGCGGTGATCCTCGTTCCCGCGCCCTTCGTGCCCGAGGTGATAGAGGAGTGCGGCCACAAGGGCGTCAAGGCCGCGGTGATCATAACCGCGGGCTTCAGGGAGATAGGCGAGAAGGGCAAGCTCATAGAGCGAAGGGTCAAGGAGCTGGCCGGCAATTACGGCATCTCCCTGATCGGGCCCAACTGCTTCGGCGTGATCAACACCGACGAGAGCGTCAAGTTCAACGCCACCTTCGGCAGGGCCATGCCCCCTTCGGGCAACATAGCTTTCATAAGCCAGAGCGGCGCGGTGGGGCTCACCGCCCTTGAATACGCCGAGGCCGAGGGAATCGGGCTTTCCAAGTTCGCCTCGATAGGGAACAAGGCCGATCTCAATGAGAACGACCTGCTGGAGTACTTGAAGGACGACGAACGCACCAAGATAATCCTGCTCTACATAGAGGACCTTGTTCAGCCGGCCAAGTTCCTGGACAACGCCCGGACGATCACCGAGCGCGTGGGCAAGCCGATCCTTGCGATCAAGGCCGGCCGGACCGCGGAGGGCGCCAAGGCGGCCTCTTCCCACACCGGGGCGCTCGCGGGCTCCGACCTGGCTTACGAGTCCTTCTTCCATCAGTGCGGAATCATACGGGCCGACACCGTCGCCGAGCTGTTCGAGTACGCCAAGGCCTTCTCCGGGCAGCCGATTCCCAAGGGCCGCAGGATCGGGATCCTCACAAACGCAGGCGGAATCGGCATCATGGCGACCGATTCCCTGATCCACAACGGCCTCAGCGTGGGCCCGATTTCCAAGGCGGCAAGGGACAAGTTCAAGACCTTTTTGCCGGCGACCGCCAGCGTGGCCAACCCGGTGGACGTGATCGGAGACGCCGACGAGGAGCGATACGCGAAGGCCCTGAAGGTGCTCTTGGAGGAGCCTGACCTGGACGGCATCATAACCATATGGACACCCACTCTGATGGCCAAGACCGTGGACATCGCCAAGCGGGTCGCGGAGATCGCGCCGGGGCACGGCAAGCCGGTGATGGGATGCCTGCTTTCGCTGCAGAACGCCAAGGAGGTCCTCCAGACTCTGTGGAAGGCCAAGATACCCTACTATCCCTTCCCCGAGACCGCGGCCAAGACCCTTGCGATGATGAGCAATTTCAGCGAGTGGATGAAGAAGACCATGACCGAGGTCAAGACCTTCGACGACGTCGACAAGTTCAGGGTGACCGAGGTCATTGCCAAGGCCAAGGGCAGGAAGCCCTACGCAGTCCTCGAGCCGGAAGGCTACGAGATCCTCTCGGCCTACGGTCTGCCGGTGCTTCCCTACACCCTGGCCAAGGACGTCAACGCGGCCGTGAAGTGGGCCGGAGAGCAGGGCTACCCGGTGGTCCTGAAGATCGTCTCCCAGGACATCCTCCACAAGACCGAAGTGGGCGGCGTCATGGTGGACATAGGGAACGAAGAGGAGCTTCGGACCAAATACGAAGAACTCATGAAGCGGGTCCACGAGGCTAAGCCCGACGCCAGGATCGAGGGAGTTCTGGTCCAGCCCATGGCCAAGTCCGGCGTCGAGACCATCATAGGCATAAAGCGGGACCCGCAGTTCGGCCCTCTTATCATGTTCGGAACCGGCGGCATCTACGTCGAGGTCTTCAAGGACGTCTCGTTCCGCGTCTGCCCCATCCGGGAGGGATCGGCCCGGCACATGGTCCAGGAGATCAAGGGCTACAAGCTGCTCTCGGGGTTCCGAGGCCGCGGCCCGGCCGACATAGAGACTGTGGTGGAGTCGCTCGAGCGCCTGTCGCAGCTCGCGATGGACTTCCCGTCCATATCGGAGATAGACGTCAACCCATTCGTGGTCTACGAGAAGGATCAGGGCGCGTGCGCGCTGGATGCGCGCTTCCTGTGCTCGGCTTAGCTCCGGCTTGCCGGGTCGGGCCGATCGGTGCCGGCGGCCTTAGGTACAGTCACCGGGGCCGTCAGATCTCGGAAACTTCCCAGGCCTCGTTGACCCAGAGGCCGATCACCGGCACCCCGGGGATTCTCTCCTCCAGATAGCGCACGGCCTCGCGCGTCTCCTCCGCTTGTCTGGCCCGGTCGGCGCGGTTGCCCGCGCAGTCCGAGTGCCCCACCACGGCAATCCCAACCGACCCGTGCTTCCCGACCGAGATTGCCACCCTGCGCTCCATGGACTCCACCGCGGCGCCATCGGTGCGCTCGGCGAGAATGGCGTTCGGACCCGGTTCGGTCACCAGGTCCACGTAGTCAGCGTCGAAGCGGCGCATCAGGTACCGGATCACCGGCAGTTGGACGCGGCCGTCCATGCAGTTTATCGCCGTGCAGAACCTCTTCGACTCCGGTTTCAATCTCCGCCTCCCAGCCAGCGTCAGGCTGCGGGGTCCGACCCGGCGCGCACCCGCGAGCCGCCCGCTATGCACTCGGGTCTCCCGGCCAGGCCGAAGCTCACGTTCATGTGATCGCGTTCGTCCAAGCCTATGCGTCTGAAGACGTCGGCCCACGTCGCCAGATCAGCGTACTCCTTCACCAGCTCGGCCCCGGGGCGCTGCCCTTCCCATTCGGGGTGGTCCGCGACCAAGCCGGCATATACGTGTTCCGCGTGATCCTCGAACTCGCCGTTGAACTCGAAGGCCCTGCGCATGCTGAGGCGCGCCAGCACCCGCGCCAGCGCAACATACGAAAGCACGGCCAGCCACGATACCGCGGGCCCGAGGTACCACGGCTCTCGCACCCCGTCCTCACGCATCTTTTCGGCGACCACCAGCAGGTGCCAGTACTCGTTGTCCTGGGCTCGCCGACTCCATGCCGCCACTTCCCGCGCCTGCCTGACCTCCGCGGGGTTCCGGTGAAGCCGGGTGAGCCGGGCGTACTGGCATGCCTCCCACTCCCTGTAAGGAATGCTGGCCAGCATCTCCAGCAGGCGCAGCTTGGGCAAGGTGTCGCGCCGTCCCGCGAAGAGGTCCATCGCCCGGAAGAAGAACCTGGCCGCCGGGGAGTACCTGCAGGGCGGCCGGGCCAGAGTCGCCTGCTGCTCAGCCTTCAGGTCAACCCCACCGCTCATGTGGCTCCTCCTTCAGCGCACCCAGATCTTGTACGCCCATGCCGCGACGAGCGCGGCAGCAACAAGCCATATCACAACCACGCCGACCGCCGCAACCCTGCTCGCGGGTCCCCGGCTCACTCCGGCCTCCCGGGCCCGCCGGCGGCAATCCTCCAGAACATCACGGGGCACCAGCCTCCTCGCCGCCGCCAGGCCTATCGGTATCAGCACCAGATCGTCCAGGTAGCCCACGACCGGCAGGAAGTCGGGGATGAGATCGATGGGGCTCAGGGCGTAAGCCACGACGGCTGCCACCAGAAGCTTGGCGCACCAGGGCGTCCGGGGATCGCGCGCCGCCAGGTAGAGCGCATACGTTTCGCTCTTGATCTCCCCGGCGCGCCGCCTTAGGTCTTCGACCAGTCCCATATCACCTTTGATTAGATCTTGGTTCCTTCCAACACGTAGAAGACAGGGCCTCGGGGCTTCTCCAGAAACGCATCGACCCGGAAAGGAGAGAAGAGCGCCTCATATCTCGATTCCACTTCTTCCACGCTTGAGAAGTGCCTCACATGGGACACATACGGAAGGCTGGGCACGGTACCGAAGAACTTGGTGCCGGCCTTCGCCCTTCGTAGGACCGTCAGGTCCTCCGTCACGTGTTCCAGGAACTCCAGAGCGATGAGACAGTCGTAATCTCGAGACTCCAACACGTCCGTCTCCAGGATGTTTCCCACAATGAACTCGAAGGATGGACACTTCTGCCTCGCAATCTCTACGCATCGGGAGCTCAAGTCCACCCCGCAGTACTCCCGGAACCCCTTGTCGTGAAGCAGCGCCCCGAACTGACCGGGGCCGCACCCCAAATCGAGCACTCTCTCTACGCGGTGGCGCATCATGCGGTCAACCACCACTGTCCACAGGAAGTAGTATCTGCTCTCGCTGTAATGCTTTCGGTACTCAGCACTGCTCAGGTACTTGGCGTCATACCACTCGGCAGGTCTTTCCCCCCAGGGCTTCCCGTCCGTTGCCCGGGTCCTTCTTCCGGAAAGACCGCGAGCCAGGAATCGCATGCCACGATGGATTAGGGGCGGGGTCATTTCCCTGGCAGCGGACGTCAGCAGTCTTCTCACACTCACTCCATGCCACCTCCGGCCCGAGTATCGCCGGCGCCCGGCTCGCAGTCAATCGCAGACTGGCGGAATCCAGGCTTCCCCAGCCCCCGCCCGAGCCCGCCCACAATCCCAATGTCCTTGATCCGTCGGGTGCGTGGTGTATCCTTGTTGGCATGGATGCGGTCCGCGGATCGCGCGGGTGAACACGGACACCGGAGGGTATGCGATGAAATCGGCGTGTTGGTTCTTGCTTCTTGTCCTCGCCCTGGGCCCCGTCGCAACGCTGCCGGTTCTCTCCGCTGAAGAGGCGCCCGCAAGCGGCTCTGTCACCCAAAAGG
>JBAQHK010000229.1:0-2945 GCA_049288275.1 bacterium
GCTCTCCACGAATTGGAGATCCTCCTTGTCGGCGAGCCGTTTGCATAGCTCGCGCAGGGACCTCAGGCGAAATAGCCTAGCCGGGAGGGCAGTTCGGCTGGCACGATTGATGGTCGCTGCCGAGTGCTTCCGGGCTAGGCCGACGAAGACTTGGAGTACTCGAATACCCTGGACGCCTCGCTCCTCCATCATGGCCCGGGCCCACTGGCCAGCCTCCCCGCCGATGCGATCCGCCTTAGCCAGCAGGTAGTCGGCACCGCGCTCGACTGCCGATATCTTCTCATCTGCGATGTGCCGCCAATCGGTGCGGAAGCGACCAAGCGAGGTACGGCCGTGGATGGCGATCTGCTCAAGGCGGTCATTGTAGATGCGCACCAGCCGGGAGTCATACCTTACCCAGACCTCACGGCCCAGGTACTCCGGCGGCACCGAGTAGTAGGCCTTGGCCACCTCGACATGGCCGTCACGATGGACCACCCGGCGCCCTTCGTGGAAGAGAGGGAACGGCTCGGATGGCAGGGCTTTCAGGGTCTTGCGTTCCACCTCTTCGAAGACTGCGCGTACCTGCCGCTTGGTGGTGCCGTGGATGCGGGTGTCGGCCACCGTGCGCTCCCAATGAAGGAGGAAGCCATTGAGCTCGGCGAGACTGCCAAAGGTCCGGGCCTTGACGGCGTTGTTCTTTACGTACTTGATGCCGCTCTCGATCTTGCCCTTCTCCCGCAGCGAGGCGGGTCTGGTCGGCAGGATGGCGAAGCCGTAGTGGCGGGCAAAGGAGACTATCTTGGGATTCAGGTCCGGATCGAACCAATCGGCCTTGGCGACCGCCGCCTTGAGATTGTCCGGCACCAGGACTGCCGGCACACCGCCGAAGTGGCGCCAGGCGTTCTCAAGGCATCGGATGAAGGCCTCGCTGGTCTGCCGGTGGATCGCCTCGCTGTAGCCCTTGCGCGAGTGGCTCAGGGTGATCCGCAGAACGTGGGTCTTGAATCTGTGGCCGTCCTGGATCACCCAGGGACCGGTGCCGAAGTCCACCTGGGCCTCTTGGCCCGGCTCGACCTCGATCCTGCGGAAGGGAAGCGGTGTCGTGGCTCCCAGGCGGCGAGCGAAGCGCTTGACCGAGGAATAGGAGCCGGCAAAGTCGGTCTCGGCCTTCAGGTCCTGGTAGATCCGCTGTGCGCTCAGGCCCTGCCCAAGCTTGGACTTGATCAGGTCAAGATACGGGTCGCAGTGGCTCTTACGACCACAAGGAGGCGGGTCCGACCCGGGGGTCGAAATGGCCGGATACTCATTGAGGCCTCCCCTTGCGGAGGCCTCGAGCATATGCTCGAGGTGCAAGCCTCACAGAAAGGAGGAGACCTCAGTGAGATTCTATACGAAGCAGCACCTCTTCTGCTGCGGAGTCGATCTGCACGCGCGGTCAATGTATCTGTGCATTCTCGATCAGCACGGCCAGATCGTCCTTCATCGCAACATGCCTGCTCGTCCGGAGTCCTTCCTCGAAGCTATCCAGCCCTACCGCCAGGACATCGTCGTCTGCGCCGAGTGCATGTTCAGTTGGTACTGGCTCGCAGATCTCTGCCGAAGGGAAGCCATTCCCTTCATCCTTGGTCATGCACTATACATGAGAGCCATACACGGTGGGAAGGCCAAGAACGACAGGATCGATTCCCACAAGATCGCAGCGCTCCTGAGGGCTGGCATGATACCCCAGGCTTATGTCTACCCCTCCGAAATGAGAGCTACTCGGGACCTACTGCGTAGACGCAACTACCTCGTGCGACGGCGGACCGATCTCCTGGCCCACATCCAGAACACCAACGGCCAGTACAACCTCCCCGCGTTCGGCAGGAAGATCGTCCACCGGGTTCACCGCACAGGGGTCGCCGAGCAGTTCGCCGATACCGATGTGAGCATGAGCATAAGCGCGGATCTCGAGCTCATTGATCACTATGAGCGCCTCCTCAATGCCATCGAGCTGCACGTGCTCAGAAGTGCCAAGCACCATGATCCTCATTCACTCTACCTCCTACAGACCATCCCCGGCATAGGCAAAGTCCTCTCAATGGTCATAATCTACGAAGTCCAAGATATCTCTAGATTCCCCACCGTGGGCGACTTCGTTTCGTACGCGCGGCTCGTGGCTTGCGCCAAGGAGTCCGCCGGCAAGCACTATGGCACCTCCGGCAGGAAGATTGGTAACATGCATCTTAAGTGGGCCTTCTCCGAGGCGGCGGTCCTCTTCCTGAGGTGCAATGCCCAGGGTATGAAATACAAGAAGCGTCTCGAGCAGAGGTATGGCAAATCCAAGGCCCTTTCCATTCTTGCCCATAGGCTCGGCAGAGCAGCCTACTTCATGCTCGCCAGACAGCAGGCCTTTGATATGGAACGATTCTTGAGCAGCTAGTCCGGATGGGGCGGCCAAGCCCAGGTTCAAAACTGGAGCCATCTATGAGAAGCCGTTGCGGTACCAGCGATGTGCCAGAATGCTTGTGGCTCGGACCACACTCGCGGTACTCGGCATGCCTCAGGCAGCCTCTCTGGTCGGATTGGATGGCCGCTCCAGTCCGCGATCATATAGTCAAGACTTGCCTGTCCTGCCCCTCACCCGAGCCCGGCACTAACTGGCGCACGCTCACGCGTGCAGCACGGCGCTTGATTGGGACGGCAAGAGGGATCCGATGTGTTTCTAGGTCGCGAAGTGACTTGCCTTTCGCAGGTTCGTACTTACGAACCCTGAACCTCTATAGGGGTTTGTGTGGGACAGCATCAGCCCGCACGCCAAAATGAGAAACTAAGTCAGGCAGTGAGGTCTTGACAAAGCCAAACCGGCGGCCCCGCCCCCGGTGATGGACGAGTTTTGCGCTTGACTTGGGTAGGCCTCATAGGGGTTTTGAATCTATCAGCCGCTCGTACCGCGCCACCGTCTCCCGGTGTACGCCCAGTTC
>JBAQHK010000230.1:0-4280 GCA_049288275.1 bacterium
CTTGTTGTGAGCTACCCGGCCAGGTTCCAGCGCCCGCGGAGGATAGCCGAGCAGGTGAGGCACATCGATCTCATGCCGACCGTGGTGGAGCTCGCCGGAGTTCGAGACGGCGGCTGGCGCGAGGGGACGAGCCTGTGCGCGCTCGTCGAAAAGGGCGCCAGGGGCGCCGACAGCCCGGGCGCGTTCCTGCCTCAGGATCACACATTGTGCGAGAACACGCCCAAGAGGGCGCGCGCCTCGAAGTGCATACGAACGGCAGATTGGAAGCTGCTGGTCGAACCGGTCACCGGGACAGCCGAGTGTTTCGATCTGAGGAACGATCCGAAGGAGACGGTCAATTTGGCAGGCACGGGACTGGCGGCTGAGGCGGCTCTGGCCGCGTGGATGGCCAAGGTCCCCGGCGTCACCATGAACGGCTGGCGGGTGGCAGTGATCGGCCCGGACTCGGGGCCGCCACTTGACGTCCGGGTTCGGCCCGTGGGCGGCAGGGTCACCAACATCTACACCTTGACCGGTGGAGACGACCTCAGGCTCGATGCGGCCGGGGACAGCAGCGCGCTCACCATCGGAGCCGACCCCGGAGCGATGAGGATCATGGTCTTCGAGACCCGGCCCGCCGACGCGCCGGTGGAGTTCGAGGTTGCGGTCAGGGGCAAAGGCGGCCCCGGCTCGGTGCTGATCGGCAAGAGCGGAAGCCGGCCGGCGGGCGAGAGCTTCATACTCACCCAGGAACAGGCGACGGGCTTGCCCGCGGCCTTCGCGGCGGCGCGCGAATCGCGGACGCCTGCTGTGTGCCTGTGGTGGCTGGCGGGCGAGTCCATGCGCCGGCCGGCGCCCGGGACCGCCTTCACCGATGAGGAAAGATCGCGGCTCAGAGCCCTGGGTTACCTTCAGTGAACCGCTCCACCTGGAGGCTCCGGATGTTGATCCCGCTGGTGGCACTGCTGGCCGCGATTCTGGCTATAGACGTCCTGAGCTCACGGCACGACTCTCTGACTTACGACGAACCCATTCACTTCCGGTACGGGTCCAACATTCTCAATCTGGATTCCAGTCGCTTCGTCGACGGCACCATGCCCTGCACGGCCCTCAACGCGTTGCCGCAGAGATTCGCGCCGGCGCTGCCCCCAGGGAATGCGCGCAACACCCTCAACCGCGTGGAGACCGGGCGGTGGGTCACCGTGCTGTTCTCGCTGGTCCTCGGCTTGTACGTCTACAAGTGGTCAAGTGAGCTCTACGGCGCCGCGGCGGGGCTCTTCTCCCTGTTCCTGTACGCGCTCTCGCCCAACATCATCGCCCACGCGCGGCTGATCACCACCGACGTCTATGCGGCCGGGATGGTCACCATATCCACCTACTACTTCTGGAAATTCGCAAACCGGGGCGGCTGGAAGCTCGGCCTTGCAAGCGCGATCCTTGCCGGCCTGAGTCAACTGGCCAAGTACTCCTGCATCTTCATCTATCCCATCTTCCTGCTGATCCTGCTGGTTCGCCACTGGAGCAGTCTTGCCCGGCGGGCGCGGACCCGGGATCTGGGCGGGGCGGGCAGACCGCTGTGCGCCTTGGTCAAGTACACCGTCGTGTTCGTGGTGATGGGGGCTCTGATCATAAATGCCGGCTTCCTCTTCAACAGGCCTGCGGTGCCCTTCGGGAAGTACGAATTCCGGAGCGAGGCCATGAAGAGCCTGCAGGCCCGGTTGGGCGCGCTCAAGCACGTGCCTGTGCCCCTGGCCTATCCCTACCTGGATGGTCTTGACTGGGGCAAGATGCGGGAGGAGACCGGGAAGGGATTCGGGAGCATGTACCTCCTGGGCGAGCTCAGGGAGGTCGGTGGCTTCAAGACCTACTACCTCGTGGCGTTTCTCTTCAAGGAGCCCATAGCGTTCCAGATCCTGATCGCGCTCGCTGCGGCGCTCTACGCGCTGCGGCGCCGGCGATATGCCTTCATGCGCAACGAGGTCTTCCTGTTGGTGCCGGTGGCCTTCTTCGCCTTCTACTTCAACCTGGTTTTCAAGCTGCAGATAGGCATCCGCCACTTCCTGGTTGCGGTCCCCTTCATGCACGTATTCGCGGGCAGTCTGGTGTCCCAGTGGCCGGCCCTCGGCCGCAAGATGAAGGCCTCGCTCGCCCTGCTCTCGATCTATCTGGCGGCGTCGGTCTTCTCCTACTTCCCTTACTACATACCCTACTTCAACGAGTTGGTGTGGGACCGCAAGCAGGCTTACAGAGTACTTGCAGACAGCAACCTGGACTGGGGCCAGGCCGCCGGGGAGGCCAGGCGGTACAAGGCCGAGCACCCGGGGGTCTACCTGGAAGAGGGTATGTGGCACATGAAGACCTACAGGGAGCGCCACCGGGAGGAGTACGAACACCCGCAGTTTCCGGACTCGGGGCAGATCGTCGTGAACGTGAACAACTACGTGGGGATCTACCATCCCCATCGGTACCAGTGGCTGCGGGACAAGTACAAGCCGGTCGGCCACATCGCTTACGCCTATCTCATCTTCGAGGTCTCGCCGCACTAGGGGCCGGCGGGTCCTGTCGCCGATCACCCCCACCGTGCTCGCTGGCGCTGCGCTCGTCGGGGTCCCCCATCGGCGCCACCCGCCTGGCCCGCATCAGCCCCTCTCCCTCGCCTCCCTCACACGGGCGCCGATGTTGGCGAATTGCCCGGAGTGAATATCAGTACTCTGAACGGAGGGCTTTCGCCAACGAGGCGCCATGAGTGGAAGCGAAGGGCTTCGGCCCAACGAGGGCCCCCGACCGAGCCTACAAAGGGGTTGAGGTGGGCCCGTGGGTCTGGTACAATCAATATCAATCCACAGGCGCGTGACTTCTCGTACGCCTGGCACGGAGGGAGGTGAGCGCAGGCCCAGGTCCTGCAGTTTCGACGTTCGGTCTTCCTTGAGATTCTGTAACCCGTCAGGCCCGGCCTGGCACCCGCGGGGAGGTAGAAACATGAGGAAGATTTCGATTCTCGCCTTATCGGTGCTTCTGGTTCTCGCTCTGGCATCGGCCTCATTTGCGTTGGTGAAGAAGATGGACGTGGCCGAAGTCCGCGCTGCCTCGAGCGATGTTGTGATTGGGAAGGTCACCTCGTCCCAGTCAGGTTGGGAAGACGGCCTGATCTACACTTACTACTCGGTCAAGGTCAATGAGAGGGCGAAAGGGACGCCCCCGGATTACATCACAGTGAGAGTCCCCGGCGGCGAGGTTGAGGACGCCGCGTTGTTTGTGTACGACGCCGCCGAGCTCGAGATGGGCGAGGACGCGGTGCTCTTCCTCAACCGGGCCGATGGCCACTACGAAGTCACCGGCTGGTTCCAGGGCAAGTTCTCCATCAAGAACGGCAAGGTCGAGGGCGCGCGGATGGCGCCCATGGAGTTCGCGACCAAGGCCGACAAGAGCCACTATGGGAAGCCGCCATCAACATCGGGCTACAAGCTCTGCGGCTATGACTGGAAGTGCATCGGCATGTCCGGCGGCAAGTACCACTCCGAGGCCTGGGAGGTCAACCCGAGCAACAACGACGGTATGTCGTCCGGGTCGGTCAACTCCGCGATACAGTCCGGCGCCAATGCCTGGACCGGAGCGGGCGCCTGCTTCACCTTCGGAAGCGGCGGTTCGAGCAGCCGCAGCGGCGCAGTGAGCGACGGCTACAACGTGGTCTCCTTCGGCAACACCGGCGGCGCGGTTGCCGCGACCTACATCTGGGTCTACAAGAGCAACCGCAAGTGCATTTCCGAA
This sequence comes from bacterium, assembly GCA_049288275.1. Taxonomy (GTDB): domain Bacteria; phylum Arandabacterota; class Arandabacteria; order Arandabacterales; family Arandabacteraceae; genus JBAQHK01. The sequence continues at coordinate 3,748 of JBAQHK010000230.1, forward strand.
GTTGACCTGGTGTTCGACCACGTCTACTGGAATTTCGGCGCCCCGGCTTGCGGCAGCGGCAACAAGTTCGATCTGCAGAACGTCGCGACCCACGAGTTCGGACACTGGCTGTGTCTTGCCGATCTCTATGGGACCGGAGATTACAATCAGACCATGTACGGCTATGTCGACTACGGCGAGTGCAAGAACAACGACCTCTACACCGGCGATATCGCCGGCATAAAGGCGATCTACGGCACTTGCGCCGGCATGGCTCCGATAGTGCCCGAGAAGAAGCAGGTGGCCGAGACCGAAGGCGCGACGGTCGCGTTCGCGGTACCCAAGGCCGGAGTGGCAACCGTCCAGGTCTACAACGTGATGGGCCAGGTGGTATCCACTCTCTCTGAAGGCTATCTCGAGGCGGGGCAGCAGTCGCTGGGCTGGGATGGAAGAGACTCCAACGGCAACAGCGTTGCGTCCGGCGTCTACTTCGTCACCGTGCGCGGAGCCGACTACGCGGTCACATCCAAGATCGCGCTAGTAAGGTAGAAGGT
>JBAQHK010000231.1:0-7338 GCA_049288275.1 bacterium
CTCGGTCGGGGGCTGCGCTCCGGCTCAGAACCCCATTCGCCTCCGCATCAGCCCCTCTCCCTCACCTATTTTACGAGGACTACCTTGGTGGTGCGCTCGCTGCCCTGGACCTTGACGAAGTAGACGCCGGGGCTGGCCTTGCCGCCTGCGGCATCGTCCCCCAGCCAGCGCGCGGTGGCAAACCCGTTCTGCACCGCGGGCTCGATTGTCATCACCAGCCGGCCGGACACATCGAAGACCCGCACGGTCTGAGCCTTGCCCGGGGTTGCCGCCATCTCTATCGTGATCTCCCCGCGGCCGGGATTGGGACCCACCTTGAGCGTCTGGTCCGCCGTCACACTCGGGACCGAAGAGCTCACGTCAAGCCGGGCCAGCTCCGCCAGGGTCGCGACCGCGCCCTTGACCACCAGGGTGTAGAAATCGAAATTCAGCGTGTTCACCCTGTCGCCGGTCCGATGGTAGTAAGGATTGTGGATGTCGGTATCGGATATGCCGCAGAAGGCCGGGTAGCCCCGGTTCCAGAAAGACGAGTGATCGCTGCCCGTTAGGCCCGGAGCCAGCTTGGGGTTTACCGCCAGGTCGGGAACGTAGAGGGCGCTGGCCGCCTCGTAGGCATCGGAAAGCCACGCGGAGAAGCCGTTGTAGGCGATGTCGATGTCCTCGGGCACAACGTCCACGTAGCCTATCATGTCGAAGTTGATCACTCCCACAATGGAGTCGCCGTTGGCGTAGGCCTCGGAGGCGTAAGCGCCGCTGCCCACCAGACCCTGCTCCTCACGCGATACGCACAGGAACTTCAAGGTGGCTTCGAACTGGGCCTCCTTGAGCACCCGCGCGGCCTCGACAGTCGCTATGGTCCCGGTGGCGTTGTCGTCGGCGCCGGGGGCGTAGTCATAGGGTATCTGCGACGTGTCGTCGTAGTGGCCGCATATGATGTAGATCTCCTCGGGGTTGGTGGTCCCCGGGATGGTCGCAACCACATTGACGTCGCCCGCCTGCACGTTCTCCATCTCGTCGTCCCATGTCGCGCCGCCGTCCAGGGAGTGCTGAAGCGTGGCGTTGCCCACAACCCAGCCCTCGCTGAAGTCGACAAAGCAAACGTCCCTGAACTGGAAATTGATGTAAGTGCTCTGGTCGGTCCAGGTTGCGCCGCCATTGGTGGTCTTGATCATCGCCCCGCCGTCCCCACAAGCCCAACCGGTTGAGCCGTTGAGGAAGAAGACCGAGTAGAGGGCGTCGGTGACGGGGATGGTCACTCGCTGCCAGGTGGAGCCGTCGGTGGTCCTCAGCACGACGCCCGCCAGCCCCGTGATCACTCCGTTGGTCTGGCTGGTGAACTCCACGCTGGTGAGGTCGGTTGCGACAGGGCTCGTCGCGGTCTGCCAGCTCGCGCCGCCGTCCGAAGTCTTACGGATGAGACCGGTGTCACCAACCACCCAGCCTTCGCTGGCGCTTACGAACCAGACTCCAGTGAGGTCCTTGGTGGTCCCGCTGGTGAGCTTGGTCCAGGTCTGGCCTCCGTTGGTGGATTTGAGGATCGTACCAAGCGCCCCGCATATGTATCCGGTCGAGGCGTCCGGGAAGTAGACCGCGCTGAGATCGTTGGTGGTCGGGCAGCTCAGAGCCTCCCACGTCGCCCCGTCCTCGGTCATCAGTATCGTGCCGTCGAAACCGGCCACCCATCCGGTCTGGTTGTCGAGCATGAAGACGCACTTCAGGGTCGCGTCGGTGCCGTCTTCCTGTTTGGCCCAGACCTGGCCGCCGTCGCCGGTATGCAGAATCACCGAGCCGCCGACTACCCAACCGTCAACATCGTCCACCGGGAAAGTCACCGAGTAGAGGAACTTCCTGAAGTTGAAGTAGTCGTATTCAGCCGACACGCCGATGGCCTGGAACTGCTCCAAGAGATATTGACCGGCCTGCCGGCACCCGGGCACCGGGGAATACCTGGTGAGGATGGTGTAAGGCTCGCCGCCGATCAGTGCCTGGTCCTCGCCCGACAGGGTGCTCAGGCGATCGTAGAGGTTGGACTCGGAGACCGAATCCACCAGAGCCTGGATCGCCGGATCGTAAGAATAGGCTTGGTATGCCGGCGCCTCGGACGCCTGTCTCGCGACCTTGAGGGGAAGCCCTGTCTCGAGGGGTCCGACAAGCCTTTGCTTGGCGGGAAGCCCGTAGATCCCGAGGGCGTCCTCCTCCTTCGCGGCCACAAGCCAGAAAGAGGCATCCTCCCGCAGTATTGCGGCAACCGCGGCCACGTCGGCCCGGTCCGCCAGGTGAGTCCTGGGAACCAGGTACAGGTCCGCGCCGCCCAGGTCCTCGAGGATAACCGAATAGGCGACACCCTCATCGGCCAGGATGCCGGGCGCGGGCTCCCAGGCGTAGAAGAATCCGGCGTCGTCCCCCCTGCCGGCGAGCTTGAGGTAGCCCCGCCCGATCGCCCCCCTGAGGCTTTCGAGGGATGAGTCCATGTCCTGCGTCCTGATCTCAATGACGCTCGGTTCACCGGAGACCGCCCGGCCGGGAACAAGGCCCGCCAGGGCAGCAGTCACCAAACCGATTGAAATCAAAGTCGTTACACTGCGAGATGGCATCCGAGCCCCCTTTATTGGCCTGATGTTCCATTATACCACATCCTGGCGCCCCCGTCAATCGGCTCCAGCCGGACCCGGCACCGCACGCACCCGGAAGAAGCGCAAACAATCCTAAAGAAAAACCTAAAGACCCGCTAGGAAGCTGCCGGTAAGTCTCGAGGAATGCACATTGCCACAAGATTGCAAACCGGGGTTCAGGAGGTGTTTGGATGGACGTGATCTTCGACATCAGGGGAGCGGCCGAGTATCTCCACATCAAGAAGTGGACCCTCTATCGGCTCGCCAAGAAGGGCAAGGTGCCCGGCATCAAGGTCGGGGGCCAATGGAGGTTCAAGAAGGACGTTCTCGACAACATGTTCTACGTCGAGGGACAGAGGATCAAGAAGCGGCAGCTCCTGTCTGACTAGAGCGCCGATTGACCTTTCGCATCCCTCAGTGGAATCGCGTTGCGGGTCGTGACTGATCGGTGAGAGGGTTCTAATAATCCAAGGTTAGAGCCGGGCATGGGGCTCAGATTTCACCCAGTCAGCGACCCGCGATTTTTTGGCTCGGGAGGCCGATCCGCGGCCAATCCGCAACTAAAGAGCGCGCGCGGATTGGCCGATAATTCCATAGGTTCGGACCGGCTCCAGCTTCAGAAAAGTGGACAGCAAGAAGGGCCGCCCTGAGCGGCCCTGCGTCGAGGACTATGGCAGCCACTCAGAACTGCACACCTGCGGTTGAGTCGCAGGTTCGCGAGATCGTGAGCCTGCTCTCCAAGACCGCCAAGAACTACCAGGTCTACCTTCCCAACAATCGCATCTTCCAGTCCTCGCTTGCAGAGCTCCGGCAGGCCTTCGAGGTCTACCTCGACGAGTACGAGGTCCTCACCCTGGCGGTCAAGGAATTCGAACTCCTCTACGACACCGTGCAGGTCTACTCCAACCAGGACAGGTATCAGAGCATCGCCTTCAGGATGTACCGGGACGGAGTCAGGCTGGTCTCGTTCCACAGAGGCATCGCCGAGGGTGATCTGGTCGCCTTCTTCGAGGCCCTGACCCGGTGCCTCGATCGCGACAACCTCGAGGAGGACTTCGTCACCCTCCTGTGGGAGAAGGACCTCCAGTCGATCACCTACTACGAGGTCAGCGACTACGACACCAGCTACGATAGGCGCCGCCCCGGCGCCGCCGACGGCATGGACCCGGAGTTCAGCGTTCCCGCCGCCGCGATGGCGGAGACCCAGTGGACCGATGTTACTCGGGAAGTCGAGAAGATGATGCCGGTCCTCGACGTCACGCCGGGAGATCTCGAGGAAGTGAAAAACCTGGCATTCGTGGTCGAGGACGACCGTTTCCTCAAGAGGGCCTGGCAGGTGATTTCGTCCACCTTCGAGGCCAGCGATCCGCGTGAGACCTGCCTGGATCTGGAGAACGCGGTGACGGGTTTCCTCAATCTGTGCGTCGAGCACCGGCAGTTGGGCTCGGCCGCCGAAGTGCTCTCCGACGTCAAGAGCCGCTACGGGGCGGTTCCGGGCTCGGACGTCAGATCGGCTCTCTCCAGGATAGTCGAGTCACGCCACAGCGACGCCAACATGGACGTGGTGGGAGCGTGTCTGGCGAGCGACCGCGAGGCGGACCAGGACCAGTGCCTGGCCTACCTGTCGCAGCTCAGCCCGGCCGCGTTGCCCTCGGTGATGAGACTCCTGCCCAAGTGCTCGCACCAGTCGGCTCGGCAGATTCTGGTGGTGTCCATGGCCTCGACAGGCAAGGACGACCCGGCGGGAATCGCGAAGTGCGCGGAGGACCAATCCGAGGACGAGGTCGACGTGATCCTGGACGCTCTGGCCGCCGTCGGCTCGGAAGGCGCGCTGATCTGCGCCATGGAGTTCCGGGAACACCCGTCCCCGAAGATAAGAGCCAAGGTGGCGTCGCTTGCGTCGCGGGCCAGGAACGACGTTGCAGTCGGGGTAACTCAGGTCCTGATCCAGGACCGGCACCCGACGGTGCGAAGGACGGCCCTCGCATCGCTTGTTGAGATCGGGGGCGAACGCTGCATCGAGACTCTGGTCCGGCTGTTCACCTCCAAGGAATTCAATCTCCTGCCCCGGGACAGGAAAACCAGCATGCTGTTGGCCACCAGAAGGCTGCCCCCGGAGGGCCAGAAGCGGATCCTGGAGACGGTCTTCAGGATGCGCGGCTGGCGCCACCGCAGGTCGCTCGAGGACACCAAGGCGGCTCTGGTTGACATACTCCACTTGATGCCCTCGGAAGTTGTGGATCACTTCGAGGACCATCTAGCACGGTACGCGTCGCGTTCCCTGGAGAGGGCAGTCGGCGCGGCGCTCAAGAAGGCAAGGCGTGATGAACCCACTCGTTGAGACCGATCTCGAACAGGCCCGCGACGTCGCCACGCTTCAGGCGGCACGGACGCTGGTGAGCCAGATCGCCGCGGTCCAAAAACTGCTGAAGATATACGATCCCGACAACGATACGGTGCTGCAGGCCGGCGAGTCCCTGATGGCGACCCTCAAGGTGATCTTCGAGGACTCGCCGCAAGTCGAGCTGAAGTTCTGGCGCGACTGCCTGTTCGTCAATGGCGAGCGGCTGCGGTGCGACATATCCAACTTCGCCGCCTACAAGCACCTCCTCGGCCAGGCCCAGAGGCTTCAGTTCGAGAAGATCATGCTGGCGCCGGCGCTCTCCCGGGAGGAGATGACCAGGTTCTTCTGCTGGCTGGACGCCGTCGAGGCATCCGGCGGTCGAGGCGTGGAGGTCACCGAAGGCCTCGCGCGCGAGGCCATCGAGAACGTTACCATGGTGCCGGCCCACGCGATCGAGTCGCAGCTGGACACCATCGGCATCAAGGCGCTCACCGGGCCGGAGCGGGCCAAGCGGGCGTTTCACGCCGCCCTGGGATCCGCCAAGGAGGTCCTTCTCTCCCAGACCTCGCAGGGCGCCGCCAGCCTGAGGAAGGCCAAGCGGGCGGTCCAGGCCGCAGTCGACGTGCTGCTGGACGACGAGTCGTCGCTCTTGGCTCTGGCCGCGATCAAGGATCACGACGAGTACACCTTCACCCACAGCGTCAACGTTTGCATCTTCTCGCTTGCAATCGGGCACGGCCTGGGCTTCCACAGGAGCTCGCTGTCGCGGCTGGGGATCGCCGCGCTCTTCCACGACATTGGCAAGACCTCGGTCCCCCAGGACGTGTTGAACAAGATAGGCATACTCGACGTCAACGAATGGAAGACCATCCGCGAGCACACCGTGATGGGCGTCAGGCAACTGGGCCGGATGCCGAGGTGCAACGAGCACCTGCTCCACTCCATGATCGTAGCCTTTCAACACCATCTCAACATGGACCTTTCCGGATACCCGACGGTTGCCCCGTCCAGCTCGCTGGATCTGTTCAGCAAGGTGGTCCGGATTGCCGACACCTTCGACGCCATGACCACGGAGAGGCCATACAGGAACAAGGTCTATTCGCCTTACGAGGCCATGAGATACCTTGTGTCCCAGGCCGGCTCCAAGTTCGATCCCATCCTGGTCAAGGCGTTCGCTCGAGCGATCGGCGTCTTCCCCATCGGGACGGTCTTGAGGCTGAACACCGGCGACGTTGGGATAGTCGTGAGGCGAAGCCTCCTGAGCGGAGACCCCAACAGGCCGGTGATGCGGGTCCTGCTCGACGCCGCGGGCAACCCGGCTGCGGAGGGGCGCCTGATGGACCTCGGGCAGACCGATCCCGAGACCGGCGAGTTCCCGTACTCGGTCGTGGAGACCTTGTCGTGCAAGGACCTTGGGGTCAACCTGCGGGACTGCTTGATGCCCTGAGGCCCGACAGGCTGACCGGCCGACCGGGCGCCTCCGCTCGCCCGATTCCTCTTGCCCTAGCCGGCCCCATACAATATGCTTCCTATCTAGTGTAGCTCTCACTACCAGGAGGTCAATCTCGTGAGCCCGGCGAAGTGGACCGAGCCTGTGGTACGGGGTGCAACCACGGACTGGCAGAGCCAGTTCTGTGACAGATGCAGCCTGATGTCTTCCTCAGCCATCAGGGAGATTCTCAAGTTCACGCAGCAGCCTGACATGATCTCCTTCGCGGGCGGCCTGCCGGCCCCCGAGCTCTTCCCGGTCAAGGAGGTAGAGGAGGCGTGTGTCCACGTCCTCAGGACCGCCGGGCAGCAGGCGCTCCAGTACACCATCACCGAGGGCTTCGCTCCCCTGAGGCAGGAACTGGCCGCCAGCATGCACCTCTACGGCGTGGAGGCCGAGCCGCAGAACATCTTTCTAACCAACGGGTCCCAGCAGGCGCTGGATCTGCTGGGAAGGGTCTTCATCGATCCCGGCGACGTTATCATCACCGACAGCCCCACCTACCTGGGCGCCCTCCAGGCCTTCAAGGCCTACGCGCCTCGGATTGTTGCCCTGCCCCTCGACGAGGACGGCGTCCAGGTCGACCACCTGGAGGAGGTGCTCGCCAAGGAGAAGGTGCGCTTCATATACGTGCTGCCCAATTTCCACAACCCCGCCGGGGTGACGCTCTCGCTGGAGCGCAGGATAAAGCTGGTCCAGATCGCCAGCCGCTACGGGGTACCTATCCTCGAGGACGATCCTTACGGAGTTCTGCGGTTCGAGGGCGAGGACTTGCCCGCGATAATGACGCTGCACAAGGAGAACACCATCTACACCAGCACTTTTTCCAAGATCCTGGCCCCGGGCCTGAGGCTGGGATGGGTGGTGGGACCGGAGATCCTGATCTCCAAGCT
>JBAQHK010000232.1:0-1820 GCA_049288275.1 bacterium
CGCGTGAGGAACGCCACGCGCAGTGCGCGCACACTCGGGGGGGTTGGTTGCTCGAGCCATCGGCGGAATCGGGCCCGGCCTTGCCCGGCCACGCGGTAGTGCCGCCTCATCCGACCGGCTGCGGAGCTGTGCTCCTGGCCAACAATGTCGCCCCGCCTCTCCAGGCGCTTGAGGATGCCGTAGAGCTGGTTCTGAGGGATGTGCCACAAGGCGCGGAACTCGCTCTGCAGGCGGCGGTCCAGGTCATAGCCGTGGCCGGCTCGCTGGAGCAGCAGGCCCAGCACGACGTACTCGGGCTCAAGCGAGCTGGAGCGTTCGGTCGGCATAGCCGATACTCACTCGGTGAGTATAGCACAAGTGCCACACGCGGAGCGCCGGCGCTAAGTCCCGTCTTGACCAGCCCCCGCCTTCATGCTACGCTTCTCCCCTAAGGGAATACTTAGAAATGACGCCTCAGGTGGCCTGCGGGGTCGTCGGGGAAAGCATCTAGTCCACACACCCAGGGATACGAAGCACCAATCTCACCCGAGAGGATGTCCATGAAGCTACCGCAGCATGCTTGTCGCCTGATCGTGCCCGCACTGCTGACGCTGTGTGTGACGGCCTGTGCCCCAACCGTCGTCACGGAAGTCTCCGCACCACCAACAGAAGTCGCTCCCTCGACGAGCAAGGTTGTTTTCGAGCTGACCGGTTCCACGGGGACTCAGTCCTTCACGATGGAACAGCTCCAGGCGCTCACGGCGACGGAGGGCCAGGGCGGATTCATGAGCAGCACCGGGATGATCACCATCCCGTCGTTGTACCGGGGCGTTGCCTTGAAGGACCTGCCGGCCCTGCTCGGCATCGAGTTCGACGAAACCATGGGCATGACGCTGACCGCCGAGGACGGCTACAGCATGACGTTCTCGTACGACCAGGTCGTCAGCGGCGCCTTCACGGCCTATGACCCCGCCACCGGCAAGGAACTGCCGGAGCACGATCCGCTGACCGCCATTGTTGCCTACTCCCGCGATGGCCAGCCGCTGGATCCCACCGAGGACGGGACGTTGCGGGTCCAGGTCGTCAGCGCCACGAACAACCAGGTGGTCGACGGCCACTGGACGGTGAAATGGATGGCCAGGGCCGAGGTGATGTCGGTTGGCGCTGACTGGGGCCTCGAGCTTGAGGGCGCATTGACAGACACGGTTGACCGTGCCTCCTTCCAATCCTGTTCGGCCCCCTCCTGTCACGCGGCCACCTGGACAGACGAGAGCGCCCAGCCGTGGACGGGCGTCGCCCTGTGGAGGCTGGTCGGGCAAGTGGATGATGCCCTCGATCATGGAGACGATGGGTACAACGAGGCGCTCGCAGCCTCAGGATATCAGGTGGACGTGGTCGCCACCGACGGCTACACCGTCTCCTTTGACAGCCAGAGCCTCCAGGGCCAGGACGAGATCCTGCTCGCCTATCTGGTCAACGACGGCGAGCTCCCGGAGAAGTACTTCCCGCTTCGTTTGGTGGGTGCCGGCCTTGAGAAGTCGCAGATGGTGGGGCAGGTCGCCCAGATCATCGTCCACGTTCCGCCCCTGCCGGAGCCGACCGCCGAGACAGAGGCACTGGCCCCCGCCGAGGGCAGCGTGATGATCGTTGGCCGCGTCGGAAACGAGTTGTCCCTCACTGAGGACGCACTGCGGGCGATGGGCGTCGCCACCATCCAGGCCGAACACCCGAAGGACGGCATGCAGGAGTATGAGGGGGTGCGCCTGGCGTCGCTGTTGCAGATTGCCCAGGCCCAGCCGGAGGCCACGAAAGTCGTGTTCACCGCCAGCGACGGGTATAGC
>JBAQHK010000233.1:0-37140 GCA_049288275.1 bacterium
AGTCGGGATACCACTACTACGTACGTGGTCGAGACGCGATGGGCAACGTGAGCGCGGCCTCCGAGACGCTGGAGGCGTGGACCGGCGCGCCCTATGTCGCCGGTTGGCCGGCGGAGTTGCGGGGGGCGGTGTTTTCGTCTCCTGTGGCGGGTGATGCGACCCATCGGGGATGGAAGGAGATCTTTGCCGGCTCGAAGGGGTGGGACATGGCGGGGTTTGACCGGAGCGGGCAAAGCCTTCCGGGGTTTCCTTACGTGGGCGTGTGTGAGGTCTGGTCCTCACCTGCGCTTGCCGACCTGGACGGTGACGGGCGACTGGAGTGCGTGTTCGGGGAGGGCAAGGCTCCGTATGGGGTGCAGTGCGGCAGGGTGGTGGCCCTGAACAGCGACGGCACGTTCGTGAGCGCGGATAACAATCGGCTGCTCTCGGCGGAATCGGCGGGCTGGCCGCAGGTGGTCTCCGGTCCTGTGAGGTCGTCTCCGACGATCTGCGACCTGGACAAGGACGGGCTTGTCGAGATCATAGTGGGGATCGAGAACCGTAACGAGCTCTGGGTTTTTCGCGGCGACGGTGATCCCTACCTCGCCGGCTCATACATATTCGGGCACACAAGCTCCGGCATCTGGGCCACCCCGGCGGTGAGTGATCTGGACGGCGACGGATCCTCGGAGGTGATCGTGTGCGATCTGGCAGGCTGCCTGTACATCTGGCGGTCCGACGGCAGCGCCTACCTGGAGGATGAGCGAGGACTGGTGGACAGCACCGGCGGGATCTTCTGGGGCTCTCCGGTGGTGGGCGACACCGACGGTGACGGCCTGCCCGAGATAGTGGCTGCGGGCCTTGGCGGGGGCATCTACGCCTGGAACCACGACGGAAGCCACGTCCGGCCTGGCGGCGCGGTCCTGATTTACACCGAGGGCGCGACCTGGGGATCACCCGCTCTGGCGGACTTCGACGGCGATGGAGCGCTGGACATCGCGGTCGCGGTGGGGCAGGACGAGGGCCGGCTGATACTGCTCAAGGGCGACGGCAGCGCCTTCGGGGACAGCGCGGCGATTCTTGAGTGGCCCCGGGCCATGGGCTACGCATCCTGCGCCGTGGCGGACGTCGACAACGATGCCGCGCTGGAGATCGTGGCCTGCACCGAGGACGGCTATGTTCTCGCGGTCAAGCCCAGCGGCGCCTCTTCCCACGGCTTTCCCAAGCGGATCAACGGCTACATCTATTCCAGTCCGTTGGTTGACGACCTGGACAGGGACGGCACGATCGAGATTGCGGTGGGAGGTTACGACTCGCGCATTCACCTGTGGGATCTAGGCAGTCCCTGGACGCCCGAGCGGGTGCCCTGGGGAATGTTCCATCATGACGCCTGGCACACGGGCTCCTACGGTTTCACGCCGCCGGCCGACGTTGCTCCGCCGTCATACGCCGTAGCGGTCTACCGGAATCCGGTGCTGGAACGGGCGCTGGACGTGTTCGTGAAGATCGACGAGCCCGTGGAGGATGTCCCGTCGCTGTGGGTGGCCTCCGGCGAGGCCGAGACCCTCGACGTCGACGTGGTGTCCGGCGACAAGTACATCTTCCGCGGCCATCACTTGGCCGGCGGTGCGGCTGCCGAGACGGTCTTCGTAGCTGGGACGGACATGTACGGCAACAGCGGGACTGCCTCGCGCATCATGACCTTCTCCCAGACGATGGGCGACCGGCTTGTGGCGTCAAGTTGGGACGGCGTAGTGCGGCTGGAGGCCGCGCGGCCTTCGGAGAGCGCTCTGCTGGCGATTCTGCCGGTTGATCGGGATTATCTCGACTCCGGGACTGCCCCGGCCGGGAGTGGATGCATCTACAATATCTCTGTGGTCTCGGGCAGTGTGGCGGGAATCCATCTCCGCGCTCACGCCGGGATCGCGAGTGACGCGGCTCTCTGGCGGCTGGACGAGGACTGGGTGCTTGTGGAGAACCAGTACCGCTCGGGGACCGACATTTGCGCCGACGCCGTTGCCTCGGGCATCTACTGCTTGGGGCGCGCCGCGCGGCAGGCCTCGTGCTTGACGCTTTCGCCGAAGAGCGCCAATCCCTTCACCGACCGCTGCGCCTTCGTGGTCGCGGCCGGCCACGGGGAGGCGGTGAGCGTCGAGATCTTCGATGTCAGGGGCAGGTTGGTGAAAGAGATCTTCCGGGGCGGGGCCGCCCAACCCGCGGATGTCCGCTGGGAAGGGACCGACGCCTCGGGCGCCCGGGCGGCAAGCGGCATCTACTTCGCGGTAGCACGAGCGGGCGGCGAAAGGGCGATTCAGAAGATGGTGCTGGTGAGATGAGCGTGCTGAAACGGTTTGCAGCGCCGGGCGCCGCGATCGCCATGGCCCTTGCGGCGTTGGCTGCGGGTTGTGGCGGCGGAGGGTCGGGGCCGGAGGTTGATCTTCCCCGGATTGTGAACGGGCCCACCTCGGGCGGTGTTTCGTCGGCTGCCGCGACCATCTCCTGGACGACCGATCGGGCTTGCGATTCCAGGGTCAACTACGGCAAGACCACAAGCTACACCGATTCCTTGGTCGCGGGTGACCTGGTCAACGCGCACACCTTGAGGATTACGGGGCTTGCGGAGAGCACGCGCTACCACTACCGGGTCACCTCCAGGGACCAGGAGGGCCAGGCGGCGGTCTCCGGCGACTTCGGTTTCACAACCCTGAGCCTGGCGGGGCAGCTGGTGGGCGAGGGTTGGGAGGCCTTCGAGACCGGCGCCTGGGAAGCCAGTCTGGCCAAGTTCCAGCAGGCCCGCGCGGCGAGCCCCAACGGAGTGCCGGCGCTTGAGGGTCTGGGATGGGCGCTGCTCAGGCTGTACAGGCTGGAGGAGAGCCTGGGGTTCCTGGCCCAGGCGCTGGCGATCCAGCCATCGAGGGCCGACTGCTTGGCTGCGGCCACCCTGGTCGGCGGGGCGCTCGGCCGTTGCGGAGACACCCTCACCCGAGGCCGGCAGCTCCTTGCCCTCGCCGGTGACGCCTACGTCTTCTCCCACGACCAGTCCGTGGGAGCACCCGACATCAGGTATTGCCTGGTGATATGCCTTATGGCGGCGGGCGATCTCGAAGGCGCTCTGGCCGAGGCCGAGGCGATCGATCCGTCGATAGACCTCGACCCCGGTGATAGGTCAACCTGGGGCGACCACGCGACCTTCGAGGATGCTCTGCTGGCATTGGTGGAGGATCTGGGCTCCAGGGTGTGAAGCCCGGGCATCGGCCAGAGCGTGGCCCCAGAGAGCGAGGCGGCGCGGTGAGACTGAATCCCAAGCTCGCGATCCTGCTGGTCGTCGGCTGCGCCCTGGTCTTCAGGCTGGTCTTCGCGGTTTGGGCGGTCGGGCTGAGCGCTCCTCCGCGAGGAGACGAGATCAACTACCAGGACCACGCCGCGAACATCGCCGCCGGCAGGGGCATGATCGGAAGCGACGGTGAGCCGTCGGCGTTCAGGCCGCCCCTGTTCCCGTTGGCGGTGGGAGGGTTGTACAGGCTCTTCGGTGTGCACCTCCAGATCGCCAGGATCTTCCAGATTCTGGTCGGCGTGGCCGTGGTTGCCCTGACCTACCTTCTGGCCATGCGGCTGTTCTCGCCGGGCGTGGGGCTCCTGGCGGCGGCACTGGTGGCGGTCAATCCCTACCTGATTCTGATGAGTTCCTATCTGCTGACCGAGAGCCTGTACAGCGCGCTGCTGCTGGCGGGGTTGCTGGCGCTGGAGGCCGGCTTCCTGCGGGACCGGGCCGGCGGCGCCCGCCTGGCGCTCGCGGGGATTCTGTTCGGTCTCGCCACGCTGACCAGAGCCAACGCCTTCCTGCTGGTCGTGATGGTGATCGGCGGCGTGGTGGTGCTGGGCGCCGGGGGAGCGGTCCGCAGGACGACCCAGGGGGTGGTGGTACTGGTTGCGGTGATGGCCACCCTGGCTCCCTGGGCGATCAGGAATCACGCGCGGCTGGGGGAGTGGGTGCTCTTGACCACCAACGGAGGCATGACCTTCTATCAGTGCAACAACAGTATGGTGTTGAACGATCCTGCCCTGTACGGTAGCGTTGGGACCAGCGAGGCACTGCCGGGCTGGAGTCGGATACAGAGCGCGTCCGAAGTCGACGGCGACCGGGAGGCGTGGAGGCTGGGCAGGGCTTTTCTCATGGAGAATCCCGGCGTGATTCCGAAGCTGATCTGGCGGAAATTCCTGCGATTCTGGCGCTTCCAGAGCCACGCCCCCTTCAGCGGCGTCAAGAGCGGCTGGTGGTGGAACAAGAACACCCTGCTGGGAGGGCTGGCTTCCAGGTTCGATCCGGGCATGCTCTATTCGGTTGTGGTGCTTCCGCCGTTCCTGCTCGGGATCGTCCTGACCGCGAGGCGGTATCGTAAGGTGTTCTTCCTGTACGCGACGGTTGCAGCTCACGTCTTGGTTGCCCTGGTCTTCTTTGGCTCCTTGAGGGCCCGGCTGCCCATAGAGCCGGTGATCGCGATGCTGGCGGCGGTGGGCTTGGTCTGGATTGCGGCGCGCCTCAGGCATCGCCGGGGCAAGCCGGGACTGGAGACCGCCTCGGGAAAGGATGGGCTGTGATGTTGCCGCGCAAGGGGGCCCCTCTGGCGGGCCTGGCTGTGGGAGTATGTGCGGGCTTCTTGGTGGCGCTTGATCTCGCGCGAGCGAACTATGTGTGGGAACGCGCGGGCGACATGGCGGCTCTTGTGGGCTGGCTTGCGCTCGTCTACGGCCTGCCGGGCTTGGCGATCGGCGCGGTTGCCGCTGTGATTGCCGGGGCGGCGAGGCTGGATCGCCGATGGGCGGTCTTCCTCAGTGTGGCCGCGACCGTTGCGGTGGTGGTTTTCCCGGAGTTCCTCCGGTGGTGCGAGGCCTGCGATCAGACCGTGTTCGGATGGGGACCGAGTCTCACTCGCGGCCCCACCGAAAGCCTCATGATCACGATCGGCGTCGGGCTGGTGTGTGCCGGGTTGGGCGCGGCGTGCGCGACCCTGGCGCTGGTTGTCGCGCGCAGGTGGAGGAGCCGAACCACACGAGGGTTGGTGTGGAGCGCCGTAGCGGCGCTGATCGTTGTCCCTTTGGTCTGGAGCTATCTCGGCTCACCCGGTCGTGGGGAAGTGAAGGCTGAGCTCGGCCAGGCGGTCGCGCAGCCGCGCCCCGGCGGGCTTGAACGGGTGATCCTGATTGTGGACGACGGGGCGACCTGGGACGTGATCGGCCCCCTTATGGCGCGGGGCGACCTGCCCGCCATTCAACACCTGGTGCGAACCGGCGTGAGCGGTGAGCTCCGGACCCTCTATCCGGCGCTTTCGCCCCGGATATGGACCTCGATGGTCACCGGGCGCAGCCCGGAACGCCACGGCATCGGAGGGTTCATCAACTACGCCTTCCCGGGAATGGAGCAGGGCATAGCCAGCTTCCCTTCTCGCGCGCGGATCAAACTCGCCGATCTCCTGGTGAGGTTTCATTCGATGGGCATCGGCAGCGCGCGCTCGCTGGGACCGCCCGGCCGCCGGGTGAGAGCCTTGTGGGACATCGCCGGCGCGAGCGGCTTGAGGGTGGGCCTGGTCAGCTGGCTGTATACCTGGCCCGCTGAGGCCGTCAACGGCTTCGCCGTGGCCGACAGACTGGGAGGGGACGAGCGCGGGGACTACGTGTTCCCGGCTGAACTCCAGCCTCACGTCGACCAGGTGGTGGACGGTCTGGCCGAGCCGGATCTGGAGAGGCTGATCGCCTGCCCCACCGAGGAAATCGCGCAGGACCCCAGGGCCTCCGAGAGGCTCTATCTTCTCAAGTGGTACATCAAGGCCGACCAGCGGACCACGGCGGTAGCTCGTGATCTGGCCGCGGCCTTCGATCCGAAGCTCTTGGCGGTCGGGCTGACCGGCACCGACAAGGTAGAGCACCGTTTCTACTGCGAGCACTCGCTGAGTCGTCATCCCGACAGGTACAAGATGGCGCCCTATCTTGAGGCTCACACCTCGGAGCGGCTTGTCCAATGCCTGGGCTGCACCGTCGAGCGAAGCTACGTGCTTCACGACAGCCTGATCGGGGTCTGGCTGGACTGGGTCGGGCCGAAGTCGGCCGTGATCCTGGTTTCCGACCACGGCCACGATCTTACCGGCCGGGCACACACTTTCGGTCCGCCCGGCATCTTCATCGCTTCCGGAGGGCCTTTCAAGCAGGGGTTTGAAGTCAACGGCGCCTCGGTGCTGGACATCGCCCCGACCGTGCTTCATCTGCTGGGCCTGCCGGTGCCGCAGGACATGGAGGGGCGGGTGCTCGCGGAGGCTCTCGACCCGGATTGGGTCGCGGCCAATCCCGTAAGGACAATCAAGACCTATGAGGTCGCCGGGTCGCCGGGGCGGGCCGAGATGCCGGCGGTGGACCGGCGGCTGCTTGACGAGCTCAAGGCCCTGGGCTACATCCAGTAGGGCCTCGCACCAGTCCGTGCTTGACTCGCTCCCCTAACTTGTGGTAGAATATGATTGTAGGCGGCCTCCCGGCGTTGTGCGGGAGGCTCGGAAGAGCAAGAGACATTTCCCAATAAGAGCCTGGCGCGGCCCTGTGCGGGCATGCGCCTTTTGTGCTTGGGGAGGCCATGTCGAGAGGTGAACCGATGAAATCCGGTCTGATGATGAAATCTGCCCTGCTGGTGCTTGTTGCGGGTCTGGCGGTGATTGTTCCAGCCGCGGCGAGAGGGTACACGTTGGACGTGGGGTACGGGTGGGATCGTGAGCAGGTGGAGGTGCGGGCGTTGGGGGACTACGACTACGTTGGGGTTGCCGGGAGCGTGTACAGCGGCGGCAGCATGGGGATGATATATGAGGTGCGGGGTTTGGGAGCCGGTGAAGAGGTGAAGGGGTACAGGGTGTTGCGTGAGGAGTGGGAGGAGGTGGGTTCGGGGTACCGGCTGGGGGTTGGGGTGGGTGAGGCGATGCAGATGATGGATGGAGACGATGCGGGTGGTGTGGAGTATGTGGGCAGCGGAGACCTGTTCGGGTATCGGGTGATGATATCGGTGGTGCAGCCCGTGCGGGTGGTGGGGGGTGTGGTGAGTGTGTTGAAGTCGGTGGAGGTATCGGTGGAGTGCGGGTTGGGTGAGAGTGACTTGTGGGTGGAGCGGCGCAGTGCGGAGGCGGACCGGTATCTTGGGCAGGTGATGCAGGGAGCGTACGGGCGTGGGGTGGTGAGCGGGGACTGGGACGTGGAGGAGTACAAGGACTGGGTGAGCGATGGGCCGAGTCTTGAGGGCAGTGCGGTGGATTGTGTGATTTTGACGGGTGGGGGTTTGGAGGGGGAGTTTGAGCGGTTGGCGGGTTGGCACGATCGGCTGGGCGTGCGGACGGTGGTGCGGACGATGGATTGGGTGGAGAGCCGATACCGCGGGTCGGACAGTGCCGAGCGGGTGCGCAACTTCCTTCGTGACGCATATCAGAAATGGGGCACGGTGTACGTGCTCGTGGGCGGCGATCCCTCGATCGTGCCAATAAGAGTGATGGACTATCCGGAAATGCTCCTGGCGGCCGGGGTCAGCGCGATGCCGAGCGATCAGTACTACGGCAACCTGGAAGGCACCTGGAACGGCGACGGCGACGATCGCTTCGGCGAGATCGGCTGGACGGATGTGGACTCAATCGATGTGCTGCCCGATGTCCTGGTCGGGCGGGCGCCGGTGCGGGATCCCGGCGAGGCGGGGGTTTTCGTGGACAAGACCATCAGCTATATGAGCGGCGGGAGGCGGTCGGCCTGGAGCGCGAGGGCGGTCTTCATGGCGCAGAAGATCGAGTCCTACCTTGACGGCGCGTCAATGGCGGAGCAGATTCTGACGCGGCTTCCGGCTGGCTTTGAGAAGGTGAGATTGTACGAGAACTACACCGCCTATCCCGGCGCACTGCCGGAGAACCTTGCCAACGTCACAACCCAGCTGAACCGGGGGGCGGGCATCATAAGTCACATAGGTCACGGGGACGAGTTCAGGCTGAATCTTGGAGGACCGATGATGGCCAGGTGGGACATCGAGGCTCTCACGTCGGATTCGGCCTTCGCCTTCGGCTACATGATGAACTGCTCGTCGGCCAATCCGCTGGTCGAAAGCGCTGCCAAGAGCTTCGTGGTGGACCCTGACGGCGGGTGCTTCGCAGTGCTGGGCAATGCCCAGCCGGCCTTCGCGATTCTGGGCCTGGGGATGGAGGACGACTTCTTCCGGCTGGCATTCTCGGCGCCGTCGATCAGATTGGGAGCGGCCAGCGCCATGTACAGGCTCAGGTACGCTCAGCCCGGAGGCACGATAAGCTGGTGGATGTACATGAACTACATCCTGTTCGGCGATCCTGTGGTTCGGTTGTGGGCCGGGGAGCCGGAGAGTCTGTCGGTGACGGATGCGGGGACGCTGGGCCTGGAGGACAGTCTGTATGCGGTGGAGGTGCGTTCGGGTGGTGTGGGGGTTGAGGGTGCGGTGGTGACGTTGGTGGGGGATCGGGGGGAGTACGGGGTTGGTCGGACGGGCTCGGACGGTACGGTGAGCGTGAGGTACCGGCCGCGGGGTCTGGGGTGGGTGGATCTGACGGTGAGCGGTGACGGTTTGCGGGTGTACGAGGACAGCGTGAGCGTGACCGGTGTGGGCGGTCATTTATATGTGAGCAGTGTTGGGGTGGATGATGGAGTGGGGAGGGTGGGCAATGGGGACGGGGAGGCTGGTTGGGGCGAGCGGGTGGGGGTTGCGGTCGGCCTGCGGAACGGTGGGACGGGGTTGGTAGGCACCGTTGTGGGTAACCTGCAGGTTGTGGCCGGTTGCAGTTTGTGGGTGGATGTGGAGTTGGACGGGGCGAGAGACGCCGGGAAGGTTCACATAGGGGAGGGCAGTACCAGTCCTGGTGGTGTGCCGTTCGGGTTGGGGGTTCGGGACTGGGTGTTTGGGCGTGGGCTGCGGGAGACTGATGAGAGTTTGGGGGTTTGGGTGTGGCTTGACGGGATGGGCTGGCACGTTCGGGCCAGTGGTGAGGGAGGGTCCCACGGGTACGAGGTGCGGCTGACGGTATACGGGGATGTTCTGGGACAGAGCGGTAATGGGTTGGAGGCGGGTGACAGTGTGGAGGTGGTGGGGGGGCAGTTGGTGTTTGGGGGCGGTTTGGGAGCCGGAGACTATGAGGACGGTTTGGACATAGTGGTGGGAGCCAGTGCGGGGGTGACGGTGGTGGATGGGACGGAGTCTTATGGTGGGGTGGGCAGTGGAGAAGTTGTGCGGTACTTTGACACGATGTTTGACGGTGGCAGCGGGAGTGATGGGGTTGGGGTGTGGTTTGAGGTGGGGATGACTGGGGGAGCTGGTGGGAGTTGGCGTGACTGGGTGAGGGTGGAGGTGTTGGACGGGGAGTTGGTGCTGGAGCGGGTGGATGAGGAGGACTTGGGTGGTGGAGTTTGGGCGGTGAGAGGTTGTGTGGGTAACGCGGGAGGCGGAGGGCTTCGAGGTGTGGAGGGGAAGTTGCGTGGTTTGAGCGGGGTGACGGTGCTGGACAGTGTGAGCGTGTATGGGGACCTGTCCAGTGGTGGGTATGGGTGTGGTGACGGGTATGAGGTGGTGGAGACGGGGGGTGAGGTGAGGTACGAGTTTGAGTGGAGTGACGAGTATGGGCGGCAGTGGAGTGACACGGTGGTGGTGGCAGCGGTGAGCGCTGCGAGCGGGTTGGAGTACGAGAGCGGGAGTGAGTGCATAGAGTTGAGTTGGTTGGGTGGAGGCACTGGGGTGGTTGGGTATGACATATACCGTGGGGAGGAGTTGGCCGGTCCTTACGAGTTGGTGGGCAGTGTGGAGGGGTACAGTCGGTACGTAGACGGTGGGCTGGCGAGCGAGTCGGGATACCACTACTACGTACGTGGTCGAGACGCGATGGGCAACGTGAGCGCGGCCTCCGAGACGCTGGAGGCGTGGACCGGCGCGCCCTATGTCGCCGGTTGGCCGGCGGTGGCCGGCGGTTTCCTGGCCTCCTCGGTGGTGGTGGCGGACCTGGATCACGACGGAGACCTTGAAGTGATCGTCGGGTGCAAGGACCAGAAGGTGTACGTGTGGCATCATGACGGCAGCCTGGCGGCGGGCTGGCCGAGGAGTACCGGAGACATAGTGACTGCCTGTCCGGCTGTCGCCAACATCGACGGCGATGCCCAGCTGGAAGTGCTGATCGGATCTCGCGACGGGTACACGTACGCCTGGAACTACGACGGCAGTGGAGTCCTCAACAGCAACGGCGTCTTCAAGCAGCTGGGAGGTCTGGTCAACACGCCGTCCGTGGACGACCTGGACGGCGATCGCGATTTCGAGGTTGTGGCTACCAACGACATCGGCCAGGTGTACGTCTGGCATCACAACGGAGTCGGCTGGAGCAGCCCCAACGGTTACTTCGCCTATTCCGGCTACCTCTCCCTGAGTGCGGCCACCATAGTCGACATCGACGGCGACGACGCCCTTGAGATCATGGTGACCACGTCCGGTGCCGGCGTCTTCGCCTGGAACTTGGATGGAACCGGGGTGCTGCAGTCGTCGGGTCTCTTCGCGCCCTTGAACTCGCAGGCGTCGGTGGTGGTCGGTGATCTCACCGACAACGGCAGCTACGAGGTGATCTTGAGCAATACGTACGGCTATCAAATAGCGGTGCTGACCCGCCAGGGCTACTACCCCGCAGGCTGGCCACAGACCCTGGACAACTACGTGGTGGCAACGCCGTCTCTGGCCTGTCTGGACGGGGACAGCAAGCTTGACATCGTTGTCTGCACGTCAAGGAAGACCGCCACCGACAGCGCCAGCGTCTACGTGTTCTCCGACGCCGGTGTCCTGCGTTCGGGATGGCCCAATCGAGCGGCCGCGGATTTCAAGGGCTCGCCGGTGGTGGGCGACATCGACGGCGATCTCCAGGCTGAAATAGTCGTGGGCGCGAGCGACGGCAGGATCTTCGCCTGGAACAAGGACGGCACCCGGGTCAACGGTTGGCCGCGAGACCTGGTGTACGAGTTCTGCTCCACGCCCGAGCTGTGCGATCTCGACAAGGACGGGGGCGTAGATGTATTGATATCGGGATCCGACGGGATGGTTCACGCGTTCGACGTCGGCGCTCCCTACAGCAGGGGAACCATGGAGTGGCCCAAGGCTCACCACGACAACTACAACAGCAACCTGTATCGCGGTCCGGCGCGGTCCGACGTGACGCCGCCGGACGAGCCCACCGAGGCTCCGCGCGAACTGGTGCTCTCATGCAGCCCCAGCCCGGCGGCATCTTCTGTTCGCCTGCGCCTGGGCGTGCCGTCGTCGGCGTCCGGCAGAGCGACGGTGGAGGTATACGACGTGCGGGGCAGGCTGGTGAAACGAGTGCTGGACGCGGTGACGGAGGCAGGATACCATGACCTGGAGTGGACGGGCTCCGACCAGCACAACAGGCCCGCATCCAGCGGCATCTACTTCGTCAGAGTCTCTGTGGCGAGGGAGACAGTGAGCAGTAAGATCGTGCTTGTGAGGTGAGAGGATGCGCGAGTTTCGGGCGAAGTCGTACGGCACGGGGCGGGTCGACCGGAGCGAGTTCGCGGCCATCGGCAAGGACGTGGTGCTCGAAGAGGGAGTGCTGGTCTTCAAGCCCGAGCGAATCCGCCTGGGTTCGAACGTCTACGTCGGCCACTACGCGGTGCTGCGCGGCTTCGATCTTAACGAGATGGTGATCGGCGACGACACCTGGATCGGCCAGTTCTGCTACCTCAACAGCGCGGGCGGCATCGAGATCGGTCGACGGGTGGGTATCGGGCCCTGCGTCAAGATCATGTCGTCGCGTCACGGCGAGGAAGGCAGATCGGTGCCGGTCCTGATGTGCGACATAGAGTTTGCCAAGGTTACCGTAGAGGACGGCAGCGACATAGGAATCGGGGCCATCATCTTGCCGGGTGTGACCGTGGGGCGTGGCGCGATCGTCGGCGCCGGGGCGGTGGTAACCAGGGACGTGGAGCCTTTCTCAGTGGTGGCGGGGGTGCCCGCGCGGAGGATCTCCGAGCGTCCGGAGGCCAAGTAGCGGCCTGTCCGGACCGCTCCTGATTTCCCTCCTTCTTGCTCAAAAAAAGCCTTGACACGATTTCGCTTACTTGGTACCCTGCGGTCTCAAGTGGGATAACGCGGTACAAAGCGGCTAGCAGGAGAGAGAAGCGGATTGTCGCACTTCATAGGGACCTTCAGACACGCTGTAGACCGCAAAGGGCGTTTCAGCATTGCGTCGCAGCACGTGGCGGGGATCGCCGCATCCGGTGACGGCGTGTTCGTCGTGGCTCCCGGACCCGAGGGATGCCTGGACGCCTATCCCAAGGACGAGTGGACGCGCCGCGAGAGGGTACTGCGATCCCTGCTGGGCGGGCGAACCGGCCGGTACTACAGCCGGGTGATCCTGGGCCAGGCGAGAGAGTGCCAGCTGGACGGGCACAACCGCATCCTGATTCCTCCCGAGATACTGACCAAGGCGGGGATCACCAACTCCGTGGTGATCGTGGGGCAACTGGACCACTTGGAGCTGTGGCCGCCGAAGGCCTACGAAGCTTACTTTGCGGCCCAGACCACCACCATCGAGGACGTGATAGAGGACGTGGACGCGCGCCGCAACCAGCGCCCGCGCGACCGAGGCGACTGGTAGGGAGAATGCTTGCAGAGGGACGACGAGAGATGGCACGTTCCCGTGATGGTCGAGGAGGTCAAGAGGTTCCTGATCCGGGATTCCACCCGGGCGATCGTAGACATGACCGCCGGCACCGGGGGGCATCTCCTGGAACTTGCCAAGGCCGCGCCCGAGGATTGCAGGATCGTGGGCCTGGATCTGGACTCCGACGCGCTCGGCGCCGCCGAGGGGCGACTTCAAACATACAAGGACAGAGTGACCTTGCGTAGAGCCAATTTCAAGGACGTGCTGGACGCGGTGCCGTCGGACCTGGTGGGGAGAGTGGACGCGGCTCTAGTGGACTGCGGGATCTCGAGGCTGGAGATCGTCACAACCAAGAGAGGGTTCAGCTTCGACCGGGAGGACTCCCTGGACATGCGGTTCGACATCTCCGGCGGCCAGACCGCCGAGACCTATCTCGGCGGGGCCACCGTGGACGAGCTGGCCCGGCTCTTCTGGCAGTACGGCGAGCGCGGGCGCTCGAGGCGAATAGCCAGGGCGGTCGTGGCGCAGAGGGACAGAGGCGAGATGTCCACAACTTCGGACCTGGCCCGCGCGGTGAAGTCGGTGGTGAGGGCCAAACAGGCGTCGTCGCTGGCCAGGGTCTTCCTGGCGGTGAGGGCCACGGTCAACAAGGAGACCGAGAATCTCACCAGGGCCATCGAGGCGCTGCCCACCTTGCTTGCAGCGGGCGGCAGAGCCTGCATCATATCCTATCACTCGGTGGAGGACAGAGTCGTCAAGACTCTTTTCAATAGGAACTCCGGCAAGTGTGTATGTCCACCCTGTAGCGAAGTTTGCAGTTGCGGAAAGACGAAGGTCTTCAAGATCCTCACTCCGAAGCCCCTCGTGCCAACGCGCGAGGAGATCGCGAGTAATCCTTCTGCAAGAAGCGCAAAACTGAGGGTGGCAGAGAAGATGTAACAAGACAAACACAACCCAGGGGCAAAAGAGCGACCGGCTCTTGTGCGCAGGAACCCGATAATGCAAGCGCCGCTTCGAAGGGGCAAAAAAGAGACACTGGGCAGGGCAAACGGAGTCACGCGCACAGGCCGGTCGCTTCTTTTCTGGCTGCTGTTGGTTGTACTGATCACCGTGTCCAGCATTGTGTACACATACCAGAGGCTCCTGGTGGAGTCCATGCTCAAGGAGAACCAGGCGATAGAGAATGCGCTTGATCTCAGTCAGAAACGCAGCGAACGGCTGGCCTACGATGTCTCCGCGCTGGCCAGCCTCGCGCGAATAAGCGCCGCGGTGGGGGCTGACTCCAGCATGGTGCCCCTGGATTGGAAGGACGTGATAGTGATCGACAGAGCTCGGGGAGTGGTTCGATGAAGCCCAGCGAGAGGAAGATAATCGGGCTGTTCGTGGCGTTTCTCTTGGTGCTCGGGGCGGTGGTGGTGCGCCTGTTTGACCTTCAGATCGTCCACCACGCCATGTACACCGCGATGGCCCAGGATCAGCAGGTCTTCTTCGCGTCGGTTCCCGGCAAGCGCGGAGTGATCCTGGACAGGTACTCCAGGCCGCTGGCGATGACCCTGCCCGCCTATCAGGTCTTCGCCGATCCCGAGACCGTGACCGACGCCGACAAGGCGGCTGCCCAGCTGGCGGCGCTTGGGCTCGGCGACAGGAATTCGCTGCTTGCGAAGCTGACCAAGGACAAGAAGTTCGTCTGGATCCACCGGGCCCTGGACGTCGAAACCACGCTCAAGCTCAAGGACCTGGGCATAGATGGCTTGCACTTCGAGGCCTCCGGCAAGCGCGCCCGTCCCATGGGCGACATGGCGCTCAACGTGATCGGGCACGTCTCCGTGGACGACAGCGCCCTCGGAGGAGTGGAACAGATGTTGGACCCGTACCTGAGGGGCAAGCCCGGGATTCGCCGCTACTTCAGGGACGCCCTCGGCAAAGAGCGGCCTTGTGTCGAGGCGGTGGTGACCACGCCGGTCAGCGGCTGTTCGGCAATCCTCACCATCGACTCCGATCTCCAGGAAGCCGCCGAGGCGGAACTGGACAGCACGGTGGCATATCACAAGGCCAAGGGCGGCTGCGTGGTGATAGTTGATCCCCACACCGGCGACATTCTCGCCCTGGCCAGCAATCCCAGGGAGTGGAATTTCCCGGTGCGGTACGTCTTCGAACCGGGATCGGCCTTCAAGCTGTGCACCCCGTCCACCGGGTTGGAACTGGGCAAGGTGGACACCCTGACCGTGATGGACACCTACGGAGGGTGCCTCCCGGTCGCGGGAGGGCGCCCGATAAAGGACGACCACCCGGGGGGCGTGATGGACCTCAGGGAGGCGGTGAGGAGATCGAGCAACGTCTACTTCGCCCTGGTCGCCCGGAGAATCGGCAAGCGGGACTTCTACAAGTACATGCACTCGTTTGGATTCGGCCTGAAGACCGGCCTCGGCCTCGAGGGTGAATCCAAGGGGCTCTTGAAGGAGCCCGGACAGTGGTCGGGCCGTACGCTCGAGACCATGGGGATGGGTCAGGAGGTCGGGGTCACCGCCATCCAGATGGCGATGGCCTACGCGGCCGCCGCCAACGGCGGCAAGCTCTACAGGCCCCGCCTGGTGAAGACCATTGTAGACGAGGCTGGCAACGTCAAGAAGACCTTCGAACCCCGCGTGGTGAGGACGGTCTTGAACGAGGAGACCGCCGAGATCGTGGCCGGCCTGCTTCGGCGCGTGGTGGACGCCGGCACCGGACAGCAGGCCAAGATCAAGGGCGTGTCGATAGCTGGCAAGACAGGGACCGGCCAGAAGGCCATCGACGGGGTCTACGCCGACGGCAAGTACTGCCCGGTCTTCGCGGGCTACCTTCCCGCCGAAAACCCCACGATGGTGTGCGTGGTGGTGGTGGACGAGCCCGCCGCCAACGGCTACTACGGCGGCACGGTGTGCGCGCCGGCCTTCAAGCGGGTGATCGAGTACGCTTTGAGGCGTGACAAGACCCTGCTTCCCGCTCAGTGCTACAATCTCGATCCTCGCACTCAGAAGCAGCCCGGCGCCAGCGCGGTGGCGGCCTCCGCCGGCGGGCCCAAGGACAAGGGCGAGGAAGCCAAGCGGGTTCGCACCGACGTCTACCCGTCGGTGATGGGGCTTTCCCTGAGGGAAGCCGCCGAGGCGCTCGGCAAGGCCCAGGTCAAGTGGCGGGCCTTCGGCTCGGGCGTGGTCGTGGAGCAGCGCCCGGCGGCCGAGACCCCCCTGGATGCCAAGAGGGTCTGCCATCTGGTTCTCGGGGAGGCGGAGTGAAAGCGAATCTCAAGGCCGTGATCGAGGGCGTCGACCTGACTCAGGTGCTGGGCCCGGCCGAGATCGACATAACCGGCATATGTTACCACTCGAGGAAGGCCGGTCGCGGGAGCCTGTTTGCCTGCATCAAGGGCGCCAAAGTCGACGGCTCGGCCTTCGCCGGTGACGCGGTCGGCCGGGGAGCGGTCGCCACGCTCTCGGACAGGCCCCTGGCGCTTCCGCGCGAGGTCACTCAGCTTGTGGCCACCGACGTGCGCAGGGCGCTGGCCGGCATATCGTCGCGCTTCTTCGGACGGCCGTCGGAGCGCATCAAGATGGTCGGTGTCACGGGCACCAACGGCAAGACCACCACCGCGCACTACGTTCGCTCGGTGGTGGAAGCGTCGGGCGGCAGGGCTGGAGTGATGGGCACTCTTGGCCACTGGGTCGGAGACGGGTTCACCAAGGACGCCTTCACAACGCCCGAAGCGCCGGAGGTCCAGGGGTACATCGCCCGGATGGTCTCCGGGGGGCTGACCCATTGCGTGATGGAGGTTTCCTCCCACGCGATCGCCCTCAGGCGAGCCGACCAGGTGGACTTCGATGTGGTCGCCTTCACCAATCTCACCCGCGACCACCTCGATTTCCACCCGGACTTCGAGGCCTACCGGCGGACCAAGATGGAGCTCTTCGGGATTGGCGAGCGCGGCCACGGCTTCGGCGCGGCGCGCAAGGCCGCGATCAACGTAAGCGACGCCACGGGCCGCCTGATCAGAGACCTGTCACCCTTGCCCGGCCTCACCTTCGCGGTGGGGGCCGACGCCGACGTCAGGGCGGACATAGAGCGGCTGGACTGGCACGGCATCCGCATGGCGATCACTCACCGGGGCGGAACCCGGACCGTGGAGACCGCTCTGCGGGGCAGGATAAACGCCGAGAACTCGCTGGCTGCCTACACCGTAGGCTTGCTGCTGGGGTTGGACCCCGACGCCGTCGCCCAGGGGATCGCAGGACTCCGGGCGGTCTCGGGAAGGATGGAGTACGTCGAGGGCCCCGACCGTCAGGCGATCGTCGATTACGCGCATACGCCCGATGCCTTGGAGCGTCTCCTCGCCGGCGTGCGCGAAATTCGCGCGGGCAGGATAATCTGTGTGTTCGGATGCGGAGGCGATCGGGACAGGGGCAAGCGACCCCAGATGGCCAAGATCGCGGCCGACCTTGCCGACTTTGTCATTGTGACTTCCGACAACCCTCGGACCGAGGATCCCGCCAAGATAATCCAGGAGATCGTGAACGGCCTTCCGCCGGGTGCGCCGCACGAGGTGGTGCCCGACAGGGCCCGCGCGATCGAGCGGGCTGTTGCCCTGAGCGGTCCCCGCGACGTGATAGTGATAGCGGGCAAGGGCCACGAGGACTATCAGATCGTAGGCGAGACCAGGATCCACTTCGACGACAGGGAAGTGGTGAGAAAGGCTTTCGAGGCCGTGGCCAATGCCGAAGCTTAGCCTTGCGGAAATAGCGGGCGCTATAGGCGCCGAGGCGCCCGGCGGTACGAGCGCAAGCGCGACCGCGGCCGGCTATGCGGTGGACAGCCGCCTCTTGAAGGCGGGGGAGATGTTCTTCGCCCTCAAGGGCACGGACCGGGATGGGCGCCAGTTCGCCAGGGACGCCTACGCCAAGGGCGCCGTCGCCGTTGTGGTGGATGCCCCGGTGGACGACCTTCCGCGGGGCTTTCCCCAGCTTGTGGTGCGGTCGACGATGGACGCGCTCCAGCGGCTGGCCGTATACGTCCGCGGCGGGGTCAACATACCGGTGATAGCTGTCACCGGGTCCAACGGCAAGACAACCACCAAAGAGATGATAGCCTTCGTGCTCGGTACCAAGATGGGAGTGCGCAGGAGCCCCGGCAACTTCAACAACCACATCGGGCTTCCGCTGTCCGTCCTGGCGCTTGAGGCCAGCGACCGGGCGCTGGTGGTGGAGATGGGTACCAATCACCCCGGGGAGATTGCCGGTCTGGCAAAGATCGCGCGCCCCGACATCGCGGTCATGACCAACGTCGGCAGGGCCCACATCGGCTTCTTCGGCTCGCTGGAGGCAATAGCCCGGGAGAAGGCCGATCTCGCCAGAGGGCTCGAGCCCGGCGGCAAGGCCGTGGTCAACGCCGACGATGGGGTGCTGATGGACGCGGTAGCGCGCACGCCGGCGGAGATCATCACCTTCGGCATCAACCGCCCGGCGGACTTCATGGCCGCTAACATAGAGCCGCTTCCCGGCGGCAGATCGAAGTTCGCCCTCCACGGCATCGGCGTCGAGCTGCAGGCCGGGGGGACCCACAACATCTACAACGCCCTGGCGGCCATGGCCGCATCGCACCTGTTGGGTGTCTCGGTCAAGGACGCCGCGGCGGCGCTGCCGCGCTACGAGCCGGTGAGGATGAAGGCCCGCTCCTACGGCGGCGTCACTCTGATAGACGATGCTTACAACGCCAACCCGGATTCCGTGGCGGCGGCCCTTGAAGTCTTGGCCGGCGCTGCGGGCGGCAGGCGGGTCTTCATAATGGGGGACATGCTTGAACTCGGCGAGGCCACCGAGAGGCTCCACAGGGAGGTGGGTTCCATGGTTGCGCGCTTGGGGATCGACCTGCTGATCGGGATCGGGGAGGCCACCCTTTGGACGGTCGAAGAGGCCCGGGCCGGCGGCCTTCCTGCGGAGCGTGCCCTTCACTTCATGACCAAGGCGGACGCCAAGCGCGATCTCAAGCGGATGGTGAGGCCGGACGACGTGGTGCTGGTCAAGGCGTCGAGAATGTCCGGGCTCGAGGAGATAAGCGACTTCTTGAGGCTTGCCACGGCGGCAGGGAGAATCTGAATTGTTCTATCACCTGCTCTACCCGCTCAGGGAGTACCTGCACGTCTTCAACGTCTTCAGATACATAACCTTCCGCACCGCCTACGCCACGCTGACCGCCCTCTTGATCTGCTTCGTCCTGGGGCCGGCTCTGATAAGGATGCTCAAGCGGCGCCAGGTGGTGAACGGAATCCGCGAGGACACTCCGGATCGTCACGCCGGCAAGCAGGGCACGCCGACCATGGGCGGGGTGATGATCCTTCTGGCGGTTGTGGTGCCGACGCTGCTGTGGGCCAACCTGACCAACAAGTACGTGCTGATCTGTCTGGTGACCACATGTTGGCTCGGAGCAATGGGCTTCATGGACGACTACCTGCGCATAGTGAAGGGCAAACCCAAGGGCATGGTGGGCAAGTACAAGATAGCGGGCCAGGCGATCCTGGGCCTGGTGGTCGGAACCCTGATCCTGCTGTTTCCGGACGATCCGGACTTCGCCACCAGAACCACGGTGCCCTTCTTCAAGAACGTGTTTCCCGATCTGGGGATCTTCTACATACCGTTTGTGACTCTGGTAATTGTGGGGGCCTCCAATGCTGTCAACCTCGCCGACGGCCTGGACGGGCTGGCGATCGGGATGTTCGCCTTCGCGGCCGCGGCCTTTGCCGGCCTGAGCTATCTGAGCGGACACGCCAACTTCTCGGATTACCTGAACATCCCTTACATAAGACAGGCGGGAGAGCTGACCGTGTTCTGCGGCGCCCTGGTGGGGGCCTCTCTGGGCTTTCTCTGGTTCAACGCCCACCCGGCGCAGGTCTTCATGGGAGACACGGGCTCGCTCGCGCTTGGCGGGGCGCTCGGGGTGATCTCCATCCTCGTCAAGAAGGAGATCCTGCTGGCAATCGTCGGAGGCATATTCGTGCTGGAGGCGCTGTCGGTGATAATCCAGGTGCTGGCCTTCAGGCTGACCGGCAAGCGGGTCTTCAGGATGGCGCCCATACACCACCATTTCGAATTGGTGGGCTGGCCCGAGTCCAAGCTGGTGGTGAGATTCTGGATTCTGTCGGGGCTGCTGGCCCTTGTTACCTTGAGCACGCTCAAACTGAGATGACCGGACCGAATGTTGTGCTGGCGAACGAGGCGGATCGGGTGACCAAGAAGAAGACCATAACCGCTGGGGACCTCAAGGGCAGACCGGTGCTGGTGGTCGGTCTCGCCCGAAGCGGCATAGCCGCCTCCAGGGTGCTCGCTCGAGCGGGGGCGGTGGTCAGGGCCACCGACAGCCGCGCCGCAGGCGACATCGCCGGGATCGGTGATCTGGCCGATCTGGGGATATCCCTCGAGACCGGCGGGCACTCGCTGGAGTTCGCGCGGGACTGCGACATGGTGGTGGTCAGCCCCGGAGTTCCGCCGAGCGCGGAGCCGGTGAAGTGGGCCGTGGATTCCGGCAGGCTGGTGATTGGCGAGGTCGAGCTGGCCTGGTGCCTGTCGGAAGCAAGGTTCGTCGCGGTCACCGGGACCAACGGCAAGACCACAACCACCAGCCTTCTTGGCGAGATGCTGTCGCGGCATCACCCCAAGGTCCGCGTGGGCGGCAACATAGGGGACCCGATATCCGCGATGGCGGCAGGTCTGGGGCCCGAATGGATAGTGGTTCTGGAGATATCAAGTTTCCAGCTGGATACCTGCACAAGCTTCAGCCCGGCGGTCTCGGTGCTGCTCAATATCACCCCGGATCACCTGGATCGCTACGGGTCCTACGACGCCTACTTCCGCTCGAAGGCCCGGCTCTTCGCCAATCAGACCGCGGATGACTTCGCCGTCTTGAATGCCGATGACCCGGAAACCATGAGGGCGGCGGAGACGGCCCGGTCGAAGCGGCTGTGCTTCAGCCTGAAACACGAGGTCCCGCAAGGAGCATTTGTCAGAAACCAGAGTGTGGTCGTCAGGGTGGGCAAGAACGAGAGAGAACTCTTCGCTACAGGAGATCTCAAGATCAGGGGTCCGCATAACCTTGCCAACAGTCTTGCCTCATCCCTGGCGGCCACCTTGTTTAACACCCCCCCGGAGAGGATCCGTGAAGCCGCGCGCGAGTTCCAGGGCGTCGAGCACCGCTACGAGCGCGTGGCCGAGATCGCGGGGGTGGAGTTCATAAACGACTCCAAGGCCACCAACGTGGACTCGCTTCGCTGGGCGCTCGAGACCGCCACGCGGCCGGTGATCCTCATTGCGGGAGGCCGCGACAAGGGCGGCGACTTCGACGCGGTCGGGGCGCTGGTCGAGCGCAAGGTCAAGGCGATCGTCGCCCTGGGAGAAGCCAGAGACAAGCTGCGCAAGGCCTTCGGGACCGCCGTGGATTTCACCGAGGCCGCCGACCTGGATGCCGCCACGCTGCAGGCGCTGGCCAAAGCCTCGCCGGGAGACGCGGTCCTGCTCTCCCCGGGATGCGCGAGTTACGACATGTTCAAGGATTTCGAGCACCGCGGCCGGGTCTTCAAGGCCGCGGTTGCGAGACTCAAGCAGGAGCGGGAGGGCCGCTGACGTGGACGAGCACGGAATGGACAAGATGCTGCTCTTCGCAGTGATAGCGCTGGCGATGATCGGGCTGGTGATGGTGTACAGCTCCAGCAACATAATCGCCCAGGAGTCCACCAAGGCGGGAGACGCGGCCTTCTTCTTCCGGCGGCACGTGGTCAGGGTGCTGTTGGGCCTCTTGCTGATGTACATGGCGGCACGGATGAACGAGAGCGCCTTCAGGACCATGAGCAAGGCGTTGCTTGTGTGCTCGATCGTGCTGCTGGTGGTGGTCCTGCTGCCCACGCCGCTGACGCTCAAGGTCAGGGGATCCTCCAGATGGATAAAGCTGGGCTTCTTCTCCTTCCAGCCGTCCGATGTGGCCAGGATCGGGCTGATCCTCTACATAGCGGACTTCTGCGCGCGCAAGGGCAGGGAGATGAAGAGCTTCAAGCAGGGGTTCCTGCCGCCCTTCATAATAGTCGCGCTTGTTGCCGCGCTGGTTGCGCGCGAGCCCAACCTCAGCACCGCCGGCATGATGGTCTTGATAGGTTCGGCGGTCCTCTACATCGGGGGGGCGCGGTTGCTTCACGTTCTGGCGGGATTCGCGGCGGGCTCGGTGGCCATCCTGACCTACATCTTTGTCAGCGGTTACAACCTCACGCGCATAACCGGCGCCGCCAGCTACCAGATCAGGCAATCATTGATAGCCATAGGGGTCGGCGGCATCAAGGGGCTCGGAGTGGGGATGAGCAATCAGAAGTACCTGTTCCTGCCCGACGCCCACACCGATTTCGTCTTCGCCATCGCGGCGGAGGAACTGGGATTCCTGGGAATGCTGGGGATCATGTCCCTGTTCTTCATCTTCGTCTGGCGGGGCCTCAAGGTCGCGAAGAACGCTCCGACGGTGTTCTCCTCGATCATGGCTGCGGGCATCACCGTAGCCACCGGCGCCTACTTCGCCGTCAGCGCCTGCGTCTGCACCAAGCTGGCGCCGACCGCAGGCCTGCCGCTTCCGTTCCTGAGCTACGGCGGCTCGTCTTCGCTGATCCTGCTTGCTTCCTGCGGGGTTCTGCTGGGCGTGTCCAAACGCAAACCCACCTATCTCGAGGTGCAGCCTTCTAGATGGAGGAACATGGTCAGATGAAGGTCGCGATCGCCGGCGGAGGAACGGGCGGGCACATCTATCCCGCGGTCGCGGTGGTGGAGTGTCTCCGCGCCGCCGAGAGCCATCTGGACGTTGTCTTCGTGGGCACCCGCCGGGGTCTGGAGCGGGGCATCGTGCCTTCGCTGGGTTACCGCATGAGGCACATAGCGGCAAGACCGCTGCCCTCCAAGAAGGACATTCGTCTGGTCGGGGCCGCGCTGTACGCCCTGGCCGGACTTGTTCAGTCCTTCTGGATCCTGATGGTGGAGAGGCCCAGTGTTGTGGTGGGCACCGGGGGATACGCCAGCGGACCGCTGGTGGTTGCTGCCCTGCTGTCCGGCGTTCCCACGCTCTTGATAGAACCCAACGTAATCCCGGGGCGGACCACGATGGCGCTGGCGGGTTTCGTCGACAGGATCGCGCTCGGCTTCCAGGAATCGGTCAAGTACTTCCGCAAGGGGACAAACCTCAGGGTGACCGGCGTGCCCGTAAGGTCCACGCTGCTTGCGCTGACCAGGGAGGACGGACTCAATCGCTTCGGACTCGACCACGAGCGCAAGACCGTCCTGGTATTCGGCGGCAGCCGCGGCGCCCACAGCCTCAATCGGGCGATCGTGGACTGCGCCAGGCTCCTCAAGGCAAGGCGCGATCTCCAGTTCGTGGTCCAGACAGGAGAGGCCGACTATCAGGAAGTCGTGCGTGCGCTCGGCGAGGCAGGAGTCTCGTTCAGGGCCTATCCTTATCTGGACGACATCGGCTACGCCTACCGGGCCAGCGACCTGGTGGTGTGCCGGGCCGGGGCCTCGACTCTGACCGAACTGACGGCCTTCGGCCTGCCGGCGATACTGGTGCCCTATCCCCATGCGGCCCTGAGCCATCAGGATGAGAACGCGAGGCTGCTGGAGACCGCGGGCGCGGCGCAGGTTATAGCCGACAAGGACTTGACCGGGGAAACCCTGGCCAGAGCGATCGTCGCAATCATCTTCGACTCCGCCAGGAGCGAGAGCATGTCAAGAAGCTCCGGCGATCTCGGCAAACGCGACGCCTCCGGCGAGGTATCCACCATGATAGTGGATCTCGCGAAGCGCAGGGGGCGACTGTCCAGGCTGGCGACGGTGCTGGGGGACATATGTTCGGCAAGGTAAAGCACATTCACCTGATCGGAATCGGCGGCACCGGCATGAGCGGGATCGCTGAGCTGCTCCTGAACCTCGGCTACAAAGTCACGGGATCCGACCTGGCGGCGACTGAGGTGACCGAACGGCTTGCGGGCATGGGGGGCGAGGTCTTCCTGGGTCACTCCGCGGACAACGTGAAGGACGCGGACGTGCTGGTGTACTCGTCCGCCGTGAAGCCTGACAATCCGGAGATGCTCCAGGCAAGGCGGACAGGCGTACCGGTGATCCCCAGGGCCGAGATGCTGGCCGAGCTGATGCGGATGAAGTACGGGATCGCCGTCGGCGGAGCTCACGGCAAGACCACCACCACCTGGCTGGTCGGCCTGGTGATGGCGGCCGCGGACCTGGATCCCACCGTGGTCGTAGGAGGCAGGCTCAGGGCTCTCGGGACCAACGCCAAACTGGGCGGCGGTCGTTACATAGTCGCCGAAGCCGACGAGAGCGACGGGTCCTTCCTCAAGCTTTCTCCGACCATTGCGATCGTGACCAACATAGACGAGGAGCATCTGGATCATTACGCCGACCTGGCCGAGATAAAGTCCGCGTTCATCGAGTTCGTCAACAAGGTGCCGTTCTACGGCGCGGCCGTTGTGTGCCTCGATCAGGAAAACGTTCAGGCGGTGATCCCCAAGATATCGCGCCCGGTTGTGACCTACGGCTTCTCCCCACAGGCCGACGTCCGCGGTACCGACATCTCGCAGGACGAGGCCGGCGTGACCTTCAACGTGGCTATCAAGGGCCGCAAGATGGGCAGCCTCTACCTCCGGATCCCCGGAGCTCACAACGTCTCCAACGCGCTTGCGGCGGCCGCGGTCGCTGCCGAGCTGGACATACCCTTCGCCGCGGTGAGCGAGGGGATCTCGCAGTTCACAGGGATCTCCCGCAGGCTTGAGACCAAGGGCGAAGCCGGGGGCGTGGTTGTGGTGGACGATTACGCTCATCATCCCACCGAGATCATGGCGACCCTCAAGGCCGCGCGCTCGTTCTGGAGGAAGCGCATAGTGGCGGTCTTCCAGCCGCACCGGCACACCCGCACCCGGGCGCTGTGGGAGAAGCTGGGCCGGAGCCTTTACGACGCGGACACTGTGGTGGTGACGTCGATCTACGGCGCCGGCGAGCAACCCATAGCCGGGGTGACCGCGGAGCTGGTGGCCAAGGCCGCGCGCGCGAGCGGCCACAGGGACGTGACCTTCATTCCCGACAAGGGCGAGATACCGGACCGCCTGCTGGAGATGCTGAGACCGGGCGATCTCCTGATAACGCTGGGCGCAGGCGACGTGTGGAAGATCGGAGAAGAGGTGCTGAGGAGGTTGGGGTCATGACCGACATCTTCGAGAGGGTGGAGGCCATAGAGGGAGCGGCCGCTCGGGAGAAGGAACTGCTGTCGCTTCACACAACCTTCGGCGTGGGCGGGCCCTGTGACTTCATGGTCTGGGCATCCGACGGAGGCGCGCTCCGCGAGGTGGTGTCGCTGGCCAGGGCCGAGGGGCTGCCGGTCTTCGTCCTCGGGCGGGGCTCCAACCTGCTGGTGAGGGACGGCGGGATTGAAGGCGTGGTGGTGAGGTTGGTGGACCGGCTGGCATCGATCGAGGTTTCGGGATGCCAGATCACCGCCGGCGCGGGCGCCAGCCTCGGGGAAGTGGTCAGCCGGGCGACATCCGCCGGCATAGGGGGGCTCGAGTTTCTTGCCGGGATACCGGGCACCGTGGGGGGCGCCGCTGTTGCCAACGCGGGCGCACGGGACGTTTGGTTCGGCCACAGGCTGGTGGAGCTGGGCGTCATGGCCAGCGACCTCACCGAGAGCGTGCGCAAGCGCGACGAGGTGCCGTTCGGCTACAGGTCCTCCGGCATCGCCACCGATTGGATCGTGACCTTCGCAGTGCTGGCGGGTGTGCCCGCGACCGTGGATCAGGCCAGGCGCGAGGTGGAGACATATCTGGAGCGGCGCCGGGGCACCCAGCCGCTGGGCGAGCGCTCGGCCGGCTGCATCTTCCGAAACCCTCCGGGGGAATCCGCGGGGCGCCTGATAGAGGCCGCGGGGCTCAAAGGCCTCTCGGTGGGTGGCGCCGAGGTGTCGACCGTTCACGCCAACTTCATTGTCAACTCCGGCGGAGCGACCGCTCGCGAGATACTGGATCTGGTGGAGATCGTGCGGGAACGGGTCCGCGCGGTCCACGGGGTGGACCTGGAACTTGAAATCAGCGTGGTAGGCAGGGAGTAGCCGGCATGTTCTGGAGAACCAAGGCCTTGTCGCTGGTGGTTGTGGCGGCGGTGGCGCTGACTCTTGCCCTCAGCGCGGACGGGGTCTTTGGGGCCAGGTGCTTCGACTGCTTCAGGGACTGCGGCTCGTGGGTCAAGGAGACCCTGTGCGGGATCGGCGCGAGCGTCGACGGCCTGGTGGCCGCCGAGCCTGCCCGGCTGTGCGCGGGCCCGGCTTACGTCCTTGTGGCTTGGGGAGGTGAGGTCTTGGGGCTTGACAGGGAGGGCGTGGTGGCCTCCTCGGACACCGCTTGCGCCCGGGCCGATCTGCCGGCCTTGACCGGCTTTGTGCCGGCCGTGAAGACCGTCGGAGAGAGGATATCGTCCGCCGAGATCGTGCTGGGACTGGAGATAATCCGGGCCTTCGACGAACGCCCGGAGTTGATGAAGGTGCTGTCGGAGATCAACCTCGCCGACCTCACCAATCCCAAGGCGGTGCTCCTCGGCGGGGTATCGGTCAATCTCGGTCAGGGAGACTACAGAAGCAAGATGGAGAACCTCATACAGGTGTTGCTGCATCTCAAACGGCTCAACGCATCACCCAGGACAATCGATCTGAGATTCTCACGCCAGGTTGTCGTCAAGTGTAGCGAGCCAAAACGGAATCTGGAGAAGGAGGTCTGATTCTTGGCTCAGCCCGTCAAGGTAATGGGTCTCGACCTGGGAACCACCAAGATCGCGGCCATAATAGGTGAGGTCGACGGCGCCGGCAAGCCGACGGTGATAGGTGTCGGCAACAAGAAGTGCGACGGAATAAGGAAGGGCGTGATTGTCGACATCGACAAGACCGTCGGCGCGATCGAGCAGGCGGTGGCCGAGGCCGAAATGATGGCGGGCTGCTCCCTGCACTCGGCCTACGTGAGCATCTCCGGAGATCACATAAGGGGCATGAACTCCACCGGAGTGGTCGCCGTCTCCAAGCCGGAGAAGGAGATCACCCTGAACGACGTCGAGCGGGTGGTGAACGCCGCTCGGGCGGTCGTGGTCCCCAGCGACCGCATGATCCTGCACGTGATACCGCAGGAGTTTGTGGTCGACGATCAGGACGGCATCGACTTCCCGGTCGGGATGGCCGGAATCAGGCTGGAGGTGCGGGCGCACATAATAACCGGCGCAACGACCAGCGCCCAGAACGTGATCAAGTCGGTGAAGAAAGCCGGCATCGACGTCGCCGGTCTTGTGCTGCAGCCCCTGGCCACAGGCTGCGCGATCCTCACCGCCGAGGAGATGGACCTGGGGGTCGCGGTGGTTGATGTGGGCGGAGGCACCACCGACATATCGGTCTTCAAGGACGGGGCGATCCGGTACACCTCGATTCTGGCCCTGGGCGGCAGCAACATCACCAACGACATGGTGGTGGGCCTGAGGACGCCTTTCGGGCAGGCGGAGAACATAAAGATGGAGCACGGCGCGACGCGAGCCGCCGTCGGGGACGACGGGCTGGTGGACGTGGAGGGGGTCCAGGGCAGAAAGACCCGGGAGATCTCCAAGCGTGTGATCGCGCAGATCATAGACGCCAGGCTCGAGGACATCTTCAGCCTGGTCAAGGTGCAGCTGAGGAAGAGCGAGTACTACGAGGTCCTGGGCGCCGGAGTGGTCCTGACCGGCGGCACCTCGCTCTTGCACGGGATAGAGGAGCTTGCCGAGGAGGTGCTCTCCATCCCGGCCAGGGCCGGTGTTCCTGAGGAGGTCGGCGGCCTCAGGGAGTACGTCAGAAACCCCAGAATGTCCACCGGAGTGGGACTTCTACAATATGCGGGCAACCTGATAGTGAAAGGAGGTGTCGCGGTAGGCGACGAAGAACGCGGTTTGGGGAGTGCCGTTGGCAAGGTGAAACGTTGGTTCAAAGGATTCTTCTAGAACCGACCTTAAGGAGGACCCTCTTAAGGATAAGGAGCAGTTGAAATGATTCAGTTCGAAATCGACAACACGGGCGGCGCGAAGATGAAGGTGATAGGAGTGGGCGGCGGCGGCAACAACGCCATCAACCGCATGATCTACTCCAACCTTCAGGGTGTGGAGTTTGTAGCGCTCAACACCGACTGCCAGGCCTTGAGCAAGTGCGCTGCGGGTACCAAGGTGCAAATCGGAGGCCGGGTAACCAAGGGTCTGGGCTCGGGTGGCGACCCCGAGGTCGGCCGGAAGTCCGCGGAAGAGGATCGCGAGGCAATCGAGGAGGTCTGCGCGGGCGCCGACATGGTGTTTGTGACCGCCGGCATGGGCGGGGGCACGGGCACGGGGGCGGGCCCGGTGGTCGCGGAGATCGCCAAGAAGGCCGGGGCGCTGACGGTCGCTGTGGTGACCAAGCCCTTCATCTTCGAGGGCAAGCGACGCATCCGTCAGGCGGAGGAAGGGATCGCGGAGATAAAGAAGCAGGCGGACACGGTGATCGCGATTCCCAACCAGAAGCTGCTTCAGGTTGTGGCCAAGGACACGCCTCTCCTGGACGCCTTCGCGATGGCCGACGAGATACTGCTTAAGGCCACTCGGGGCATTTCCGATCTGATCACCAGGCCCGGTGAAATCAATCTGGACTTCGCCGACGTTAGGACGATAATGTCGGAAAAGGGTGAAGCGATAATGGGAACCGGGACGGCCACGGGTGAGAACAGAGCCAAGGAAGCCGCGACGCGCGCCCTGAGGAGTCCGCTCTTGGACGACGTCTGCATAGCCGGGGCAAGGGGTCTCTTGATCAACGTCACCGGCAGCCCGATGATGACCCTGACCGAGGTGT
Source organism: bacterium (assembly GCA_049288275.1). Classification (GTDB taxonomy): domain Bacteria; phylum Arandabacterota; class Arandabacteria; order Arandabacterales; family Arandabacteraceae; genus JBAQHK01. The sequence goes on from JBAQHK010000233.1 coordinate 28,590, forward strand.
GCGACGCGGCCAACACCATCTACGAGTCCTCCGGCGCCGATGCCAACGTCATATTCGGAATGGCCATCGACGAATCGCTGAACGACGAGATAAGGGTAACGGTGATCGCCACGGGGTTGGGTCAGGCGCAGGATGCCCCCGGCGAGCACGCCGGTGAAAGGGCCCGGGAAGTGAGGGCCGCCACCAGCCCTTTCGAACGATCTTTCAGGAGAAGAGACATCCCCGTGGTGGATGGGGAGCCCAAGGTATCGGTGGATGCCTGCCTGGATGTTGATTACGACACTCCGGCATTCTTGAGGAGGCACAGCGGCTAAAGGCTAAGGGCCTGTGAGCAGGGCGCCTCGTCGCGCCCGCAAGACCTGCCGCGCTTCGAGCCTTGACCGGCCCGGCGCGAGAACGGGGTTTGGTCATGTCACTCCTTGACAAGGTCTTCCGGACCAAGAAGGACGATCACTACCTCAGAGGCATGGACTTCTACACCGACGGCAAGTATCAGGAGGCCATCGGGGAATTCGAGGCCATGATCGCCTCGGCTCAGGACCGCAAAAACCCCTACTACAACCTGGGGGTGTTCTACGCCGCGCGGGCGCGGGCCTCGATCGGCCTGCTTCACTACAAGGGCGGCAAGTACGAAGAGGCGCTGGGGGAGTTCAGGAAGGCCCTGGATGTCAATCCCGAGTTTCCCGACCTGCACTACTATCTTGGGATCGTCTACGAGAATCTGGGCCGGTTCCAGGAGGCGACCGACGAGCTCAAGGCCGCGATCGAGATCAATCCCGAGTACGTGGAGGCGCGTTGTCATCTGGCGATTTGTCTGCACGAGATGGGAGACCGCACCAACGCCAAGAGCGAGCTCAGGCGGGCGATCGACTACGGGCTGGAGGCCGGCAACCTGCCTTCGCCTCCGGTGTCGGGCAGGTATCATCCTCAGGCGGTGGAGAGCCTGATCGGGAACCTCAAGGAAGTGGTCGAGGAGCGGCGCGCCACGAACGAGAGGATAGACGCCGGCGTGGAAGCATACAACTGCGGCGACCTCGGCAGGGCGATCCAGGAATTCGAGGCCGCCAAGGCCAACAAGCCGTCGTGGGCCGACGTGAGGTTGAAGCTGGCCATAGTCTACCTGGAGCAGACTCGGACAGACGACGCCGTGCGGGAGCTCAACGCCGCGCTGGATATCAATCCCGGCTACGTGGATGCTCTGTTCTATCTTGGCAACGCCTTCATGGCCAAGGGGCGTTACACCGAGGCGATGGAGCAGTTCGACAAGGCCCTGAAGCTGGCCTCCTGCTATCCCGACATACACTGCTGCCAGGGGCTTGCCATGTTCAAGACCGGCCACATAGAAGAGGCGCTCGCCGAGTTCAGGCAGGCTCTCCAGATTCTGCCGACCTACGCCCGGGCCAAGTACTACGCGGCCGCCTGCCTCTACTTCCTGGGGCGGGAGGAAGAGGCCAGACAGGAAATGGACGGCGCGCTCGCCATCGACTACGGTGTTGAGAAGGAGATGGGCCTCGCGGGACATCTGATGCTGGGCGTGGCCGATTATGACAACGCGGTCAAGCTGTTCGAGCGGGCAAGCGTCGACGACCCGGGCAACCCTTCGGTCTATTCCACTCTCGGTGTGGCATATCTCCGCAAGGGGCAGACGGAAAGGGCGGTGGACCTCTTCGCGAGGTCGATTGAGCTGGATCCGGGCAACACCGAGGCGCTGCTGAATCTGGCCGAGATCGCCGCTGAGAAGGGCGATCATGCGGGGGCCATAACCTATCTGACGCAGGCCAGGGATGCGTCCCCTGGTTTCGCCGACATACGGTACCGCCTCGGAGAGGCCTACCTCGGCCGGGAGAAGCTGGACCAGGCCGTGGAGGAGCTGGAGCGCGCCGTGGAGATCAACGCCAACTTCATCGAGGCCAGGCTGGCGATGAGTTTCGCCCTCAGGAGGCAAGGCAAAGAGGCGGAGGCCCAGCGGCAGATAGCCGCGATCCTCGCCCAGGATCCTCACAACGTCGTCGCGCTTGCCGAGCAGAAGTCGTTCATGCTGGATAGGCCCTCCACCGGTAAGCAGAGTGTGCAGTAGCGAGCTGCCGCAAGATCTTTCCTGCGTGCTGGTGTATCCCAATTCCCGCGAAGTGGCCTTCGCGAGCCTCGGCTTCCTCAAGGTGTTCGACATGCTGAGGCGGCGCGTGCGTCTGGCCGACCTCTCCTATATGCCCGGAGGCCACGGCGACGGCCGATCGCTGCCTTCCCGCGCCCGGTCGGGCGGCGCCAGGCGGGCGCCGGGGCAGGACGTGCTGTCTCCGCGGCAAGGGCTGCTGCTCGGCCTCGCGACCCGCAACCAGGTCAGGGATTTCGATGTGGTCGCCTTCTCGGTATCCTACGAGAACGACGCGATCCGCCTTCCGGAGCTTCTGATCAAGGCGGGAATGCCCGCGCTGGCGGCAGCGAGACAGGACCTGTTCCCTCTGGTGATCTGCGGCGGCTTCGCGATGTCCATCAATCCGCTGCCGGTGGCGGACTTCGTCGACGCCGTTGTGGTGGGCGAGTTCGAGCCGGTCGTGGATCGGCTGGTGGCGACGATCGCCGAGGCCAGGCTCGCCGCTCGGGGTCGGGCAGGCGCCGGGGGCGGCGGGAGCGCGCGCTCGGATCTCCTTCGACGACTCGCTCGCCTGGAAGGCGTCTACGTTCCCGGCGCGGGCCAGACCGCCGTCAGGCGCATCTGGGCCGGCGCGGAGGAAATCGCCCCGGAACCGTCGGCCGAGGCGAGATCGCACTTCGGCGATATGTTGCTCGTGGAAGTCGGCAGAGGCTGCGGCCGAGGCTGTCTCTTCTGCGCGCCCGGCCACCTCTACAGACCGGTGAGGATGAGGCGGGCCGAGACCATTCTGGATCAGGTCGGGTCCGCGCGCGTGGTCGGGCTTGTCGGGACCGCGGTCGGGGATCACCCGGCGCTCGAGCGACTGCTGGAAACGCTGGTCGAGTCGGGGCGGCGCATAGGCGTGTCGTCCTTCAGGGCAGACGAGATCACCCCTGAGATCGCCGGAATGCTGGCCGAGGGTGGCGTGAGGACTCTGGCCATTGCTCCCGAGGCGGGCTCGGAGGCCCTAAGACGCCGGGTCGGCAAGGACATCTCGGACCAGGAGCTCACCGACGCGGTAGGCATGCTGGCCGAAGCGGGAATCCGGATCATCAAGCTCTACTTCATGATAGGCCTGCCGGGAGAGTCGGACGCCGACGCCGAGGCAATAGTAGGGCTCACCAGGCGCCTGGCCGAGGCGAGAGGGAAGGCGCGGCTGGCCGTGGCCGTCGGTCCCTTTGTCCCCAAGCCCCACACCGTGTTTCAGTGGAGCGCCTTCGCCGGCGCCGAGACTCTGAAGCGCCGGGCCGCGCTGCTGGGAAGCATCCGAAGGATAAGAGGGTGCTCCCTCAAGATCGGCTCGATCGAGGAGGCCTGGCTCGAGGCAGTGCTGGCGAGGGCCGACCGATCCGTGGGAAGTCTGCTGCTTGAGGCCGCTCAAGAGCGGATCCCGGTGGGGCCCATCCTCAGGCGTGCCGGGCATCTCGATCCCACCCGAGCCCTGGACATGGAAAAGCCTCTTCCCTGGGACTTCATCAAGACCGGGGTCTCAGCGAAGAGGCTACGAACCGGGTTCCTGGAGTTCCAGCGCGGCTAGCGGGCCTTCTCCACGGTGCCGGACTTGAGGCACCTGGTGCACACGTACATCTTCTTCACCCTGCCGCCCAGCTTAACCTTGACGTGCTGCAGATTGGGATTCCATCTTCGCGCGGTCACGTTGTGAGCGTGGCTGACCTTGCTGCCGAACGTCGGCCCCTTGCCGCATATCTCGCATCTCTGCGCCATAGTCTCACTCCTTTTGAATTGCCTCGTGTTCGATCACACCGTACCAAGTTATCACGTCCCGCGCGCGATGGCAATCACTGTTCGGCGCCGGTGAACTTCTGCAACCTGTGGTTGGAGGAATCCAGCACGTAGATCGCGCCCGACTGATCCACGGCAACGTCGTTGGGCTGGTCGAACTGCCCGATCCCGGCGCCTTCGCCTCCCCACTGGGCGCGGAACTCGCGGTCCAGCGTGAACTCCTCGACGCGGTGGGTGTCGGAGTCCACCACGAAGATGCCTGCGGCCGAGACCGCCACGCGTCGGGGATAGGTGAACCGGCCGCGACCCGCGCCCTGGCCTCCCCAGGAGGCCACGAAATCGCCGTCCGCCGTGAACTTCTCGACACGGCTGTTACCGGTGTCGGCCACGTATACGAAGCCATCCGGGCCGACCGCCACGCCCCGCGGGGAGAAGAACCGGCCTTCGGCACTGCCCAGCCCGCCCCATTGGTCCACCAGGCCGCCGTCGGCGTCAAACTTCCTGACCAGGTGATTATCGGTATCGGCCACGTAGAGGTTGCCGTCGGTGTCCACGGCCACCGAATGGGGACGGCGGAGGCTGTCCCGGCCGTATTCCTCGACCAGCTTGCCGTCGGCGTCCAGCCGCACGATCCGATTGTTCATCACGTCGGCCACATAGAGGTTACCCTCGGCATCCAGCGCCAGGCCGTCGGGGGAAGCGAATCCGGCCGGATCGGCCCCGGCCACCTCGGTCCACACTCTGAGCAAGGCGCCGTCGGCCGTGAACTTCTGTATACGATTGTTGCCGGTGTCCGCCACGAAGACCGCTCCCGCGCCCACGGCCAGCCCGCGCGGCAGCCTCATCTGGCCGCCGGCGTCTCCCATGCCTCCCCAGGCGACCAGCAAGGAGTGCTCCGTGGTCCGTGAGCTGTCCACGTTGGACAGGCCCGAGCAGTTTGCCGCCTGGTCGCACGTGACCAAGGCGAAGTAGTAGGTGATGTCCGGGGTAAGGCCGCCGACAAGCAAGGTCTCTCCGGTGCCCGCCGGCCCTGGAAGCGGCTCGCCCGCGCACGGCGTGGCGTCGGGCCACGTTGCCGCGGTTATGGTAGAAGTCGCGTAGCGCAGATCGTACTGGGAAGCCGTGCCCCAGATGCTGTCGTCGCCGGGCGCCGTCCATATGACCTGGATCGAGGTTGGTGTGGGCGAAACCAGGCTGAGGTCGGCCACTCGAGCCGGCGCGGCGAGGTCGGCCACCGGCGCTGCGGTTTCGGTGCCGCAGCCAACCAGGCCGAAAGCCCCGAGCGCCACGAGAGCCGCAAGCCCGGCGAGCGCCGCCATGCTGGCCCCGGCTGTCGTCCTAGGTTCACCTGCCATCAAGCCAGCCCCCTCGATTGGTCCTGCCGTCGGATCGGCAACTCCAGCCGACCCGCATCAAGAAGGTACATGAGGGCCCGACCTCAGTCAACCGCATAGTGGCGGCGCTTTCGGGAGGTTGAGGTCCCATCTGGGGCACCTACGGGGCGTGGGTTTCCTTTTCGGGACCTCAACTCCGACCTGCGAGCGAACCTCGCTGAGGAGTGCGGTCTTGGCATCTGCAGATAGATCAGGACCAGAGATGGGATGTACCGCGGGCACTCCTTAGGGGCTTTGAGGATCCGCCGCGAGATGAGGCTCTCGCTAGAGCCGACATTGTGCAGGATGACGCCGGCGGGTTCATTCTCGCTCAGTGGGAAACGCCAAGCCCCCAGCCTGCAGGCAGGGATGGCGCTCGCCTTCATCGTGCGGCAAATCGATTGCCTACCGACCCTAAGGTGGACAGAAGTGTCAAGAGATTTCGATCTCGCGCTGTGATCTCGGTGCTCAAGTTGAGCCGCGGAACCGCCGACGCAGTTGCTGGTATCGCGGATTCTTGGCAAGCAGGGCGCAGAGAGGGTGTGTAGATAATGCGTTCATGATGTATTAGAGTATGATATTGGTGCTGGCTATCGGGGTGCAGCCGGGATACACTCGCACTGAGACCGAGGGAACAGACGGAGGCCTGAAGATGAACAGAGAAAGCGCTTTGCTGGTCATACTTGGCGTCCTAGTCGTGGCGGGTGCTCCGCTTGGCACGTCCGCTGTGGCGCGCAGCTGGTATGTCGCACCAGACGGATCGGGTGACGCTGCGACGATTCGGGCAGGTATCGACTCGTGTTCAGCGAGTGACACTGTCGTCGTCGCGAGCGGTACGTTTTATGAATCGGGACTCGTAGTTAGACCCGGTATCACCGTGCAGGCACTAGTCACCGGAAGTGCCGTTGTAGATGCGGAGGGAGCCGATCGGGTCCTTGACTGCGTCGGTTGCGGCAGCTCCACGTTGATTGAGGGACTCGTCCTGATCAACGGGAGCCCGGGCGGTGCAGGACCACATGAGGGCGGCGGATTGAGGGCTGAGGCTTGCTCGTTGCGCGTTCGGAACTGCACGTTTGGACAGAACAGGGCGATGTTGGGAGGGGCCGTATACTGCGAGTCTGGCGGGCCTGTCTTCGACGGATGCACATTCCTGGGGAATGAGGCTGAGCTAGGAAGCGCTGTCCTTTGCACTGGGGCCAGCCCGTTGATTGCAGGGTGCACCTTCTTTTGGAACACTGCTACGAACGTTGGAACGGTATGCTGTCTGGAGTCATCGTCGCCAACCCTCGTGACATGTACGTTCAGCAACAACAGCGCGGATGGCGCTACGGCCATTTACAGCGAGCATCTGTCGTTCCCGACACTGGAACGCACAATCATCGCGTATGGCTCTGGGCTGGCATCGGTTGGTGATGCCATTAGCTGCGGCTTGGGGGCGTCTGTGACGCTGAGTTGCTGTGACGTCTTCGGGAATGTGCCGAATGGCGACTGGGTAGGCTGCATAGCGGATCAATACGAGGTCGGCGGGAACTTCTCTGCTTGTCCCTCGTTCTGCGATGCCGAGCGGGGCGACCTGCACTTGTGTGATCGATCGCCCTGCCTGCCGGGTCAGCACCCTCCTGGATATGAGTGTGACCTTGTTGGGGCCTGGGATATTGGGTGCGACTGTGGCCCATCTGAAACCGAGGGAAGCACCTGGGGGAGTATCAAGAGTCTCTATAGGTAGCCGTCGGATGATGGTTACTCTAGCTGTGTATGTCGTCAAAGAGTCCGGACTCGCACGGGGTCGATTCTAAGCTGCGGTTTCGCTGTTCGCAAGCGGTTCCTACCATCGCTCATACACCTGCTGCAATTGCTTCCCTGTAAAGCCGTCTGCGCTGCCCCATCGTACGCCGCTTGATCCTCTCTCGACGCTGGAGGACCTCATCAAGACGACCATGATAAACATCCGCAGGCGTGACGTTGCCCAAAGATTCGTGATACCGCTCGTTGTTGTAGTGATCCACGAAGGCGGCTATCTCCCGCTCCAACGCCTCGGGGCTGTAGTAGTTGTCCAGCGTGATCACGCTCTTCATGCTCCTGTGGTAGCGCTCTATCTTGCCCTGGGTCATCGGGTGAAAGGGCTTACCTCGGGTGTGATCGATCCCTCTTGAGGCAAGGTACTCCTGGAGGTCGCCGGACAAGTAGGCTGGCCCATTATCCGAAAGCAGTCTTGGCCGGTTCACCACGCAGGCATGGGTCACGCCGGTGAAACGGATGGCTTCCTCGACTGTCGCCTTCACGTCCTCAGACCCCATGCTCGAGCACAGCCGCCAGGAGAGGATGTGTCTGGAGTAGTCGTCCAGCACCGTTGAGAGGAAGTACCAGCCCCAGTGGACCACCTTTAGATAAGTGAAATCTGTCTGCCACAACTCATTCACCCGCCTCGTGGGCTCCGGGAAACGGTCCCTGGCTGACAGCACCGTGAAGGCCGGAGTGGAGATCAAGTCATGTGCCTTCAGAATCCGATATACGCTCGACTCCGAGATGTAGTAGCCACGCTTGTCGGTGATATGCCAGGCCAACTCCCTGGGGCTCTTCTCGGGATGGTCCAGCGCTGTCTCCACTACCTTATCCCGTTCCCAGGGTGGGATCGCATTCCAGAAGCGCCGTACAGCTGGCTTCCTCACCGAAAGACCGTCGTAGCCATCCTCACAGTAACGACGGTACCACGCGTAGAAGGTGCTCCGGTTGATCCCCAACTCCCGAAGGGTTGCCTTCACCCCGAGTCCTGAACCTTCCACTATCCGGATCACCTCCATCTTCTCGCTCTGGCTGTACCGCATGTACCGCTCCCGCTCTAAGCCCTGCCATTCAAGCTTTTTTTAAGCCTGCAGTTGTCGAGGCTCAAGTCCGCCACCAATTGCTTGAGCTCGGCGTTCTCTTGCCTGAGGGCACTCACTTCCACCGTATTGGCCTCCCGCACCGTATCCCCCTTCAGTCTCTTCTTGCCCGCCTCCAGAAAGTCCTTGCTCCAACGGTAGTAAAGACCCGTCGGAATGCCCTCACGGCGGCACAGGGCAGAGATACTCTCCTCACCCTTGAGGCCCTCCAAGACTATGCGAATCTTCTCCTCACTTGAGAACTTGCGGCGGGTCTTACGGCGGATCTCTTTGACTACGCTCTCAGGACTGCGACTCTCCTGGGTACCCATAGCTGCTTCCTCCTGAGGCCACAAACGCCTCCAAAGTGCAGCTTAGATTATACCCCTCTCGAGTCCACTTTCATCTGACGGCAAACAGGCGACACTCTAGGCTGGCAC
>JBAQHK010000234.1:0-5399 GCA_049288275.1 bacterium
CCAGTGCAACCCATACCTCGGGACGGAATTTCGGCATCAAAGCCTCGACCTCGAGTCCCAACGGCTACGCCGGATACTTTCTGGGCGGGCGCAACTACTTCGGGGGTAACGTTGGGATTGGGACTCCGGACCCCCTCAGGAAGCTCCATATCTACGAGAACGTGAACGGGACGCTGTCTTATCCGATCAAGGTTGAGAACTTCGGCGTCCTCAACGGAACCGCGACCGGCATTCTGTTCAAGGTGGATGGAGGCAACGAGGATAGGGGCAAGGGCGCTATCGTCTACGAGCGGACCGACCTCTGGAACCGTGGGGACTTCCACATCCTGCAGCGCCCCAACCTCAATGATACCCTGGCGGCAACCTTGGCCGACGCGGTGGTGACCGTCAAGAACAATGGAAACGTGGGGATAGGGACCAAGACCCCGAGCTACAAGCTCCAGGTTGGCGCTGCGGGCGACGGCAGCCAGGCTCGCGCCAATGCTTGGAATCTCCTGAGTTCCCGCGAGTACAAGCGGGACATCGAGCCCCTGGATCAGGCCGAGTGCAGGCAGATTCTCGAGCGGGCCGCAGCGACCGACGTGGTGAGGTACAGCTTCACTAACGACCCGGACGGAGTGCGTCACCTGGGTGTCATAGCCGAGGAGAGCCCGCGGGAGATCGTGGCCTCGGACGGCAAGGGCGTGAGCCTTGGCGACTACTCGGCCTTCCTCTTGGCCGCAATCAAGGCCCAGCAGGCCGAGATTGAAGCGCTCAAGACGCAGGTGAAAGAGCTGGAGTCCAGGGTCAGCCGCAGGTAACAATGCTCCCCGGCGGTGGGACTTGCACCGCCGCCGACGGAGAACTCATAGGTCTGGTCAAAGGAGGACTCGAATGTTCTTGCGACTTGCTCGGATTCCGACTGTGTTGTGGGTTGTCACGCTGATTGCCGCGAGCGGTCTTTGGGGCGCTGATATTCCCGCGAAAGTCAACTACCAGGGAATGCTGGCCGACGCGTCCGGGGAGCCGCTCCCGGGGGAGCATACCGTTGTCTTCCGAATCTTCGACGCCGCCGGGGGCGGCACCGAGCTGTGGAGCGAGACGCAGCCCGTGGTGGCGGGCGCATCGGGAGTATTCTCGGTGATCCTGGGCGATGTTGCTTCGATCGATGCGGGCTTCGACGGGCCGCGCTGGCTCGAGGTCGTGGTGGACGGTGAGATCCTCGCCCCCCGGCGGGAGCTGGTGAGCGTGCCGTATGCCTTTCAGGCGGCCAACGCCCACATGGTGGCCGGGCTCCACGCCGATGCCTTTGCGGATTCGGCGCACAGCCACAGTCTGCTTGATGCCTTGGACGGCGAGCCGGCCGGAGCGGTGTTTGTGGATGATGAAGGCAGTGTTGGCGTGGGGACCGAGACGCCCGGGGCGAAGTTGGACGTGGCCGGTACGGCGCGGATGACGGGGTTCAATATGCCGACGGGTGCCGCAGCCGGGCAGGTACTCACTTCGGACGCGGCAGGTGCGGGGACCTGGCAGTCGCCCCAGGCGCTGCCGGACGCCGACTGGGTTGTCTCGGGCGGCAACATGTACTCGGCCGTCCCCGGCAACGTGGGCATCGGCAGGACCAACCCGGCTTACAAGCTTCATGTCTGGGAGGACTCAGGGGCCGACCGATCCGTCGCGGTGTACGGGGCCAATGTGGCAACCTCGGGTCGGAACAACTGCGGAGTGTATGGCGCGACGAGCACGCTGGATCCGGTCTATACGGGTGCTGGGGTTCAGGGAGTCGCAACCGGGGCTGCGGGGTCCTCCTCGGGAGTGTTGGGTCTGGCTGAGGGGAGTGAGGGCACGGGCGTGTCCGCCGTGGCCTTGCACACGTCGGGCAGCAATAAGGCCCTTTGCGCGGAGACCAAGAGCCCCAACGGCTACGCCGGCTACTTCGCTGGCGGCCGTAACTACTTCCAGGGCAAGGTCGGAATAGGCATCGATGAGCCCGATAACCTGCTCCACGTCTCGGGTGCGGGGGACGTCTCGGGCGGGGTTGCCGGCTATGGAGAGGTCGTAGGGCATTTCAGGACCAGCGTCGGGCACACTGCCATAGCGGTTGACGCCGCCGGGGGGGATCTTGACGCAATAGTCTACCTGGGCAAGCAGGGGAATGCTGTTTGGGACCTGAGGAACGACAGCGATGCCGGTAACAAGTTTCAGCTGAGGTATCAGGGAGGTGCCGCCCAGAACAAGCCCTACCTGACGGTCTCCAATAGCGGCGATGTGGGAATCGGGACCACGGATTTCTTGAGAAAGCTGGCCGTGGTGGATTCGGCCGCGCGTGAAGGAACGATCCTGGCATTAAACAGGATGTCTGCCGACGGAGTTGGGGCCCAGTTTGTCGGGAACAACGCGGCCCTCTGGACCGACATGAACGGTTGCGGGCTGGCAGCGTCGGGCAACAAATGGGGCATCCTCGCGGTGTCATCGAAGACGACGCTGGAGGCTGGAGCGGTGCACGGAGTCCTGGTCGATGGGGGATCGGTGACCGCCCAGGCCCGGCTGTGTTACCGGTCGCCGGCGGGGACGCTTTACAAGGTTCACGGTGATGGGGCTTCTTCTACGGTGATGGCGACATCGGCAGGAAAGAGAACGTTGGTCTGCCCGGAGAGCCCTGAGGCTTGGTTCGAGGACTACGGCACCGGAGAGATCAAGTCGGGTTCATGTCACGTGGACCTTGACCCAATCTTCCTGGACTGCATTACCGTGAGCGAGACACACCCGCTCAAGGTCTTCGTGCAGCTCACCTCGGAGCTCGAGCAGCAGTACTACGTGAAGAAGGGGCAGACTGGCTTTGACGTCGTCGTAGTTGGGGATGGCGCGAACTCTGCGGGCGCCACCTTTGACTACAAGGTCGTGGGCAAGTGGAGAGGCTACGAGAACCTGAGGTTCGAGCGCGCTCCTGAGGAAACGGAAGTCATCAAGGTCAGCGCCACCGAGCTGCCGGAGTAGATTCAGGACACAAAAGTCGCGAGGCGGGGCCGACTAGCCCGGCTTCCCGCCTCGGCTGTTGTCTCGAGTGCTCCCGCTACGGCACCAGGAACGTGCCGTTCTTCTGTATGGGCTTGCCGTCACCGTAGACGGTGAAGCCCTTGCGGGTGTCGCACACCATGTCCCAGTGGATGGCGGACTTGTTCACGCCCTTGGCGTCGGGCAGGGACTGGCCAACAGCGACGTGCATGGTGCCGCCTATCTTCTCGTCGAAGAGCGTGTTCTTGGAGAAGTTCTTGATCGAGTAGTTGGTGCCGAAGGCCAGCTCCCCGACGCGGCGCGCCCCGGGGTCGGTGTCCAGCATGGCCCTCAAGAGAGCCTCGCCCTTGGTGGCCCTGGCTTCCACCACCTTACCCTGTTTGAAGGTGAGCTTCACGTTCTCGACTTCCCGGCCACCGTATACTGCAGGGAAGGTGTAGAGGATGTGGCCTTCGGTAGCTTCCTCCAGGGGGCTTGTGAAGATCTCGCCGTCGGGGAAGTTGACGTGGCCGTCGCAGTTGACCCACGGGCGGCCAGCGACGCCGAAGGTGATGTCGGTCTCCTTGCCGACGATCCTGACCCTCTTGAGCTTCCCGAGCGCCTTGGCCAGCTTGGCCTGACGCGCCGAGACCTTGCGCCAATGCGCTATGGGATTGGGCAGATCCAGCATGCCCGCGCCGTAGACGAACTCCTCGTACTCGCTGAGGGCCATCTCGGCGTCCTGCGCGGCGGATTGCGTAGGGATCAGGGTCAAGCACCAGGCGGCTTCTCCGGCGGCCTCGCGCTTCAACAGGGTATGGAAGAGGACCCTGGTCGCCTGCTGAACGGTGGCCAGGCGCTTGGGGTCTATGCGGGTGAGTTCCTTGGTGTTCCAGTCCGCCATCACGTGGAGCATCTTGTCCATCTTCTGGTAGGTGACCTTCTCGCTCGGCGCGACGAACTTCAGCTGGTCCTGACTGGCGTGCTTGAGGAACAGGTGCCTTATTCCGGGCAGCCGAATGCTCAGGGTGGGATGTCCACCCGCCGCCAGCACTTCGCGGTAGGCCGCGCGTATGAACTCCTCGGCCGAGGGCGGCCCGTCGATCCTCACCCAATCGCCCTTCTTGACCTCGAGACTGTAGTGGACCATCAGCTTCGCAAGCTTCGTCAATCGCGGATCAGCCACGTTTCACCTCCGGAATTGGCTAACAGCCTGATTGTACGCAAGCGGAACCCCAAAGGGAAGCGTCAGTTTCGGTTGTCCCCCCGGCGGCGAGGGTGGTATGCTTCGAAGCAACCGGCAGAATCCTATGACGACGGTTATATGACAACAGTGTGCTCCTGGACAACTTCGCGGCGCTCGATCGTCTACGGGCTGTTCGCGCTATCAGGCGCCACCTCGCTGGCCTACGAAGTGGTGTGGACTCGCTTGCTCATAAGGGTCTTCGGCGCAACGTCGGTGGCGGTGACGACGGTGCTGGCCTCATGGATGGCAGGGCTTGCGCTGGGCAGCTACCTCTTCGGCAGGCTGATAGACGGAACCCCCACGGGCGGATCGGCCGAGGAGGGCCCCCCGCGAGACACCACTGCCCGGGCTCGATGGAACCAGCAGAACCCATGGCGGCATCCAATCCGGATCTATGGCCTGCTTGAACTGGGCATTGGAGTGTTTGCACTTGCCGTTCCCCTGGTGCTCATCGGTCTCAATGGCCTCTACGGAGCGGTTTACCGGGCCTCTGGCGGGCACCATGACCTTCTCGGCATGGTCAGAGTCGGTCTTGGATTCGTCGTGCTGCTTATCCCCACCACCTTGATGGGTGGAACCCTGCCGGTCTTGAGCAGGTTTGTGGCCGGCGAGCGTACGGGGCTCGCCAGGCGGGTTGGGCTGCTCTATGCGGTCAACACCTTCGGCGCAGTTGCGGGCGCATTCGCGTCGGGCTATCTGTTGCTTCCCGGCCTGGGCTTGAGCCGGACAACGTGGTTGTGCGTTGCGCTGAACGCGGCCATCTTCGTGGTGGCCGCTGCGGTGGGTCGCTGGCCGGAATACGCGGAGGATTCGGGTCCCGCGACCCAGGGCAGGTCCAAGCCCGGCCGGCGCGCGGAGACTGCCGCGGGCAAGTCCCGGGGTCCGGCTGACGTCCCGGGTGACGCATACCATGCCCAGGTCGGCGACCTGGGAGCGCGCGGTCGTGTGGTGGTGCTCGTAGCCTTCATGCTCACCGGGTTTGCGGCGCTCGCGGCAGAAGTGCTGTGGACTCGGGCGCTCGCGCTCGTGATAGGCACAACTGTCTATGCTTTCAGCGCCATGCTGGTGACCTTCCTGCTGGGCCTCGCCGCGGGAAGCGCGGTCTTCTCAAGAGTCGCCGGGCGCGTCCGGCGGCCGCGCATGACGCTGGGTATCGTGGTTGCCGCTGTCGGAGTGACAG
>JBAQHK010000235.1:0-5224 GCA_049288275.1 bacterium
GACCGCCGGGCCTCAGCGCCCGACCGAGGCCGAAGGTGAAGCATCCCGCCCAGGTGCCCGCGGCATATCAAGAGCTCGCAAGCGGATCCTCGCTATTGCTGTGCCTGCTGCAGTTGCCCTTGCAGTCGTGCTTGTGCTCTTCGTGCTGGAGCCATTCAGGGTTGAGATGGGACCTCAGAAGGAGGCGGTGGCACGGGAGAACTCGCTGGCAATTATGTACTTTGAAAACATGGTGGACCGCGATGACGCGGAAAGACTGGGAGAGATCGTCACCAATCTGCTGATAACCTCCCTCTCGGAGTCCAAGTACGTCAATGTGGTCTCGAGCCAGCGGCTTTATGACATCCTTAAGCTCTTGGGGAAGGAGGGCGTCAAGGCCATTGACCGGGATGTGGCGACCCAAGTTGCAGCGCGGGCCGGCTCTAGATGGATGCTCCTAGGGAGCATCATCCAGGTAGAACCGCAGGCGATCCTGACATCTCAGCTCGTGGATGTGGAAAGCGGCAAGGTGGTCGCGTCGCAGCGGATCACCGGTGAGGTCGGCGAGAAGGTATTTCCGATCGTCGACAGGCTGGCGGCCGGCCTCAAGCGGGACCTTTCGCTTCCGGCCGAGGCCCAGCAAGAACCCGAGCGCAAAGTTGCCGATCTCACGACCAGTTCGCAGGATGCCTATCGCTATTACCTTGAGGGCCGGGACTTGGCCTACAAGTACTACGAGACCGAGGCCAAGGCCAGCTTCAGAAAGGCTCTGGATCTGGATTCCACTTTTGCTATGGCTTACCTTGGACTCGCCGTTCTGGAGAGTGGAGCGGAGAGGGCTGATCTTATCGGCAGGGCGCTGAAGTACTCTGATAAGGCCAGCGCGGGGGAACGCCTCTACATAAAAGCTTCGGCGGCCTACATGTCGCGTGATTACGCAGAGGCTGTCAAGGGGTTCGAGAAGTTAGTGGCCCTCGAGCCCGATAACAAGTTTGCATTGTTCTGGCTGGGGGTGATCCACAACAACGAACTCCCGCAGCCCGAGCAAGGGATTCGCGAGCTTACGCGGGCAATAGAGATCGATCCCCTCTTCAAGCCAGCGTACAACATCTTGGCTTATGCCTACGACGAGGTCGGTGATTTCGAGAAATCAATCTGGGCCATAGACAAGTACATCGCCATACCGCCAGAGGAGGCGAATCCCTACGACACCCGCGGAGATCTCTACGCCTGGAACGGCAAACTGGACCAGGCGCTTGAGTCCTATCGCAAAGCGCTCCAGATCAAGCCAGACTTCTACATGTCCCTGTTCAAGCTTGGGGACATGTACTTGTACAAGCGCGACTATGCAAAGGCCGAGAGCTGCTTCAAAGAGCTAGCATCCTGCCCCGACAAGGGGACCCGGTCGGGAGGTCGCCGATGGCTGGGCACTGTCCCGGCGTACCAGGGCAAGTTCGAAGAAGCCCTCCGGGTTCTCGACGACGGGCTGGCGGCTGATCGCATGGAGGGGTTCGAGCGCGGCTATCATGTGGGTAAGTATTTTGTGAAGGCCGAAATCTATCTCATGAAGCAGGAGTTCGATCTGGCCTTGAAGGAAGGCAGCACCGGGGTGGAGGTCTCTAAGAAGACTGAATCGCTCCAACCTATCTACAACCGGGACTTCTATTGCTATCTTCTCGCGCGTGCCGGCAGGATCGCCGAGGCCCGAGATCTTGCAGAAGCCATAAGGCATGACATACGCGGGAAGAGCGAAATCTACATGTCGAGCTATTGGATTCCGCTAGCCGCAATCGAGATGGCCAAGAAAAACCCTGACGCTGCACTTGCGTATCTCGAGAAGGCGGCCGCGGCAGACAAGAATGTTCCATCATCCTATGGGTACCGCTACTTCTGTGCCCGGGCGTATCTCGATGCGGGCAAGCTCGGGGAGGCTGTGGCGATGTTCGAGAAGATGCTTTCCAGTTACGCCGAGGATAGGGTCTCCGAATCTCCCTTGTGCGTAGTGGACCACTATCTTCTGGGGACAGCCTACGAGAAGTCGGGCTGGACCACCAAGGCCATCGAGCAGTATCGCGAGTTCCTGGAGATCTGGAAGGACGCCGACCCCGGTATCCCTGAAGTCGAAGACGCCCGGGCGCGCCTCGCGGCGCTGACGGAGAGAACATGACGGGAGCAACGCGGTGATCGGCAAGACCATATCCCACTACAAGATTCTGGAGAAAATAGGTGAGGGCGGGATGGGTGTGGTCTACAAGGCCCAGGATCTTACGCTCGATCGCACGGTCGCCCTGAAGTTCCTGCCTCCTCACGTGTCCCAAAACTCAGAAGAGAAGGCCCGTTTCATCCACGAAGCGAGAGCGGCTTCCGCGCTCAACCACCCCAATGTGACCACCATCCATGGGATCGAGGAGAGCGACGAGGGCGTCTTCATAGTGATGGAGCACGTCGAGGGCAAGACGCTGAAAGTGGTGGCGGGCGACGAGCGACTCTCCCTGAAGCGGATTCTCGACATTGGGGTGCAGATCTGCGAGGGACTGGCGCTGGCGCACGAGAAGGGCGTGGTCCATCGGGACATCAAGTCCGAGAACATCATGGTCACCGCCCGTGGCCAAGTGAAGATAATGGACTTCGGCCTGGCCAAACTCAAAGGCGCCAGCAAGCTGACCCAGGCGGGTACAACCCTGGGGACCATAGGCTACATGTCGCCCGAGCAGGCCTCAGGCGAAGAGGTGGATAGCCGGAGCGACATCTTCTCGGCGGGGGTCGTGCTCTACGAGCTCCTGACCGGCCGGATGCCCTTCTGGGGCGACAATCAGGCTGCCATCATCAATGCCATAATCAATGAGGAGCCGCAGCCGGTGGCGCGCTACAACAGCCAGGCGTCGACGACGCTGGAGTACGCTTTATCCAAGGCGCTGGCCAAAGACGCGGATGACCGGTACCAGCACATAGACGAGCTGCTTGCCGACTTGAGGCGCGAACGCAAGTCATTGGAGTACGCGCGCACCACTAAACTGGCTGAGGCCGCGAGAGCAGCCGAGGCGACTCGCGTCGAGCGGCCTGCAGGGCTTGGGGAGCCGGTCGCACTGGGTGAGCCTTCCACGCCTCGCCGTGCGAGCGAGGTCAGAGGGGTTGAGGGTGGCCCGATGGCGCGGGGCATGTCAAAGGCCCGTAAGCGGATCCTCGTCTTTGGAATCCCAGCGGCAATTGCGCTTGCGGTGGTGCTTGTCCTTCTCATCCTTGAGCCCTTCCGGGTGGAGATGGGACCCGAGAAGGAGGCGGCTGCGCAGGAAAACTCCGTTGCCATAATGTACTTCGGCAACCTCGCCGACCGCGAGGATACCGACAGGCTTGGGGAGATCGTTGCCGATCTGCTGATTACCTCGCTGTCGGAATCCAAGTATCTCAACGTGGTATCGAGTCAGCGGCTCTACGACATTCTGAAGCTCTTGGGGCGGGAAGGGGCCAAGGCGATTGACAGAGATGTTGCAACCCAGGTGGCAACCAAGGCCGGCGCGAGATGGATGCTCCTCGGCAACATCCTTCAGATCGAGCCCCAGGTGGTCCTGACGTCGCAGCTGGTGGACGTGGAAAGCGGCCGAGTGGCGGCGTCTCAGCGTATCACCGGCGAGGCCGGCGAGAAGATATTCCCAATAGTTGATAGGCTTGCGGCCGGGCTCAAGCGGGATCTGGCGCTTCCAGCGGAAGCTCAGCAGGAGCCCGAGACCAAGGTCGCCGAGATGACCACGAACTCGCCGGAGGCTTATCGCTACTTCCTTGAAGGGCGGGATCTACATCTCAAATGGTATCTCACCGCAGCGGCGGCTAGTTACGGTAAGGCGATCGCGGCGGATTCCACCTTCGCGTTGGCATACCTGCACCTGGCAATGACCTCCACCGGCCCGGAACAGAGAAGCCTTGTCGAGAAGGCCATCAGGTACTCCGGCCGCGCAAGCGCGCCCGACAAGCTTCTTATAATGGGCGTGGCCGCCTTCATAACTGCGGACTATCCGGCGGCAATTGACGGTCTGAAGAGGTTCGAGGCCGACTATCCGGACGACAAGCGGGGCCCGTGGTGGCTGGCTTTGACCTACTATCAGGGCCTTGGCCGGCCAGACCAGGCGATAGGAGAGCTCACCCGCTTAATCGAGATGGATCCCCTGTTCAAACCAGCCTATAACCTCCTGGCATACTGCTACGACGAGGTCGGGGATTTCGAGAAGTCAATCTGGGCTATAGACAAGTACATCTCCATACCTCCCGAGGAGGCGAATCCCTACGACTCGAGAGGCGACCTCTATGCTTACAACGGCAAGCTCGATCAGGCCATTGACTCCTACCGCAAGGCCGTCGAGGTCAAGCCGGACTTCTACATGTCCTGGGCGAAGCTCGGGGCCATGTACGTTTACAAGCGCGACTACGCGCGGGCGGAGAGCTGCTGCGTGCGGCTGACGGGCTGCCCCGATAAGGAGATGCGATCCAAAGCGCGAGCAATGTTCGCGGTGATTCCAGGCTACCAGGGCAAGCTCGCCGAATCCCTGAGGCTGCTTGATGACGGTCTTGCGGCCGACAGGATGGAGGGCGCAACGGGCGACGGCAACGCCGACAAGCATGCGGGAAAGGCCTTTGTCTATCTCGCGCAGGGCAAGTTTGACCTGGCCGTGGCCGAAGTGCGGTCCTACATGGAAGCTTACCGGACGCTATATCCTTCCGATGTCGTTTATGTGCGCACGTGGTATGCCTACGTGCTGGCCAAGGCCGGCAGGCTGGATCAGGTCGAACGGGTCGTCGATGACCTCAAGCGTGATCTCGGCGACAGTCATCCGGAACAGATGTTTGCCTACTGGGCGGCGCTGGGCTCTCTTCAGGAAGCGCGAGGTGATCTCGCGGCCGCGATCTCGAGCTACGAGAAGGCCGAAGAGGGATCGCCCGGACCCAGCTTCGGTCTGCGAACGGTCCTCGGCCTGGCATACCTCAAGGGAGGGAAACTGGGTGAGGCCGTGGCGATGTTGGAGAAGACACTCAAGCGATACGACCTCGAACGAATATCGTCGGCCCCCGGCGCGGTCAAGAACCACTATGGCCTGGCCACCGCCTACGAGAGGTCCGGCTGGACGGGAAAGGCCGTCGAGCAGTACCGCGAGTTCCTGGAGATCTGGAAGGACGCCGACCGCGGCATTCCGGAGGTCGAAGACGCCCGAGCGCGCCTCGCCGCCCTTACGGGCGGGGCCTGACCTCTATCAGA
>JBAQHK010000236.1:0-2267 GCA_049288275.1 bacterium
CCCTACCAGCCGCGGTTTCAGGAAATGCCACCTGGCCTTGCTCGGCAGGCGGCTGGGCTTGGAGTTCGGATGAGGCAAGGGCCAGCAGGCAGAGTGCGCAAGCAGCCAGACGAAGGGCTTTCATGAAGATCTCCTCTCTTGGGTACTCACAGGGGGCCAACGTATTCCAACCAAGAATCGTGCCCGAGGTTCCCGGAGCCGGAAGGCGCGCTGGCACATCGGAATGATACTGGCTCCTCCGGCTCGTGTCCAGGGCGCGAGAGGGATCGATGCCCTCGCCAGCGCTTGAAAACCTGTATGTCCGAGTGGTACCGTCACAGGGGGCAGATCAGCTGGAAGGAGGTTCTGAGGTGAGAACTTGTAGCTATCCTGCTTTGCTTATGTTGATCGTGCTGGCTGTCGCCGGCGCGGGGTGCGGGCCCGGAGAGGAGCGAGGTGCAGAGAGCCTTCCTGCCGATCTCGAGGCGGCCATCACCGCATTCTACGCGGCGATTGAGGCCGGTGACGCTGAGGCCCGGCTGGCTCTTTTCAGCGACGACGCCGCAATGATGCCTAATCACTGGACGATGTACCGGGGCAGGCAGGCGATCGCCGAGGTGGCGAGGGCCGAGGGCTGGATCTTCCGGCTGCGCGACCGCAAGCTGGTGGACAGCGGCGCGACGGGCGACCTGGCCTACACGGTCAATTCCTACTTCTATACCTATCACGCTGAGGGCTCGGAGCCCCAGTGGCACAAGACCAAGAACGTACACATCTGGAAGCGAGATGGCGCCGGCCTCTGGAAGCTCCACCTGGACATCTGGAACAGCGATGTCCCGATGTCGCAGTTCGCCGCCGAATGAGCTGGTTGCTGTCTGACTTCGTCCGGTGAAGATGCAGACTGGAGTCGATGAGCGTTCCTGTCAGAAGGGGTGGTCTTAACCAAATCCTGACCATTTCCCGCTTTTCATAGGAACGCGGCATCTGTATTATCATCTGACAGGGTGGTGGAATTATGGCCAAAGACCTCTCCCAGTTGAGCATCGATCCCGCGCGGCGTGAGCGCCGCGGCCCGGGCAGGCGCGTCTTGATAGCCGCCCTTGCCTTTGCGGTGCTGGCCGTGATCGTGATCGTCGTTGTCTTCGCGGGCGGAAGGCGCCCCGTGGCGGTGGAGACCGCGGTGGTGCGCGAGGCGGGCTCGGCGGATGCGGCGGTCCTCAACGCCAGCGGGTACGTCACCCCTCGCCGGCGTTCGACGGTCTCGGCAAAGGTAACGGGCAAGATCAAGGACGTCCTGATCGACGAGGGCCAGCGCGTTGAAGAGGGACAGGTGCTGGCCCGGCTGGACGACGCGGACGCGACCGGGGTTCTCAGGGCGGCGGAGGCCGGGCGTTCGGTTGCAGCCGCGGCGCTCAACGACGTCGAGGTCCATCTGGCGAACGCGCGTCGCACTCTGGACCGTAACCGCGACCTCAGCGGCCGCGGCCTGGTGAGCCAGGAGGCCCTGGACAACGCGGAGACAGCCGTTGCCAGCCTCGAGGCTCAGGCCGAGCTCGCCCGCCGGCAGATCGCATCGGCCGAACGCTCGGTCGAAATCGCCCGGCAGGATGTGGAGAACCTGGTGATCCGCGCCCCGTTCGCCGGGATCGTGGTCTCCAAGGACGCCCAGCCCGGCGAGATGGTCTCCCCGATCTCCGCGGGGGGCGGCTTCACGCGGACCGGAATCGCAACGATCGTGGACATGCAGTCGCTGGAGATAGAAGTTGACGTCAACGAATCCTACATCGCCCGCGTGACTCCGGGGCAAAGGATACAGGCCGCGCTGGACGCCTATCCCGACTGGCCGATCCCTGCCTCGGTGAGGACGGTGATCCCGACGGCCGACCGGCAGAAGGCGACGGTCAAGGTCCGCATAGCGTTCGACCAGCTGGACCAGCGCATACTTCCCGATATGGGGGTCAAGGTCTCGTTCCTGGAAGGGTCACCCGACAGCGCCGCCGCAACGGCCCTGGTGGCCGGCGAGGCAGTCCGCGCGGATGGCGACCAGCGCTACGTCTTCGTGGTGAAGGACGGCCGAGCGGAGCGCCGGGCCGTCCGTACCGGCAGGGAGCGCGGCGGTGACGTCGAGATAGAGGCGGGCCTTAGGCGCGGGGAGCAGGTGGTGGTGCGCTCCTACGGGGAGATCCGGGACGGGTCGCGCGTCGGGATCAGGCAGCGTTAACCGGAAAGGGCATCCAATGGTTCGGGTAGACGGCAACGGCTCCGGGGCACTGGTGGAGATCAGGTAC
>JBAQHK010000237.1:0-3382 GCA_049288275.1 bacterium
GGCAAGATCATCCCCGGCCTGCCGCTCCTGGTGGGCTCGATCCTCGGAGTCGGCGTGGCCTACCCGGCCTTCCTGCCGGGGATCGCCGCGAGCCTGGTGCTCTTGTGGATCGCCAGCGTGGTGATGCTCAGGTACGCTCGCTTGAAATGGCGCCCCAAGACCATCGCGCTTTCGGTGGCGAGCCTCGTGGCCGCGGTGCTCGTCGTCCGGCCGCTCCTGGCGACTCTTGGTGCGGGGACCGCAGGCCAGATCCAGATCTTCGCACCCAAGACCATGGCGCCCAACCTGGTCAAGTACCTCGTCGTCACGGTGCCGATACTGGCGGTGATCCTGGCCAACAGAGCCGCCATCCGCGCCATGCGGGTCGATCTCAAGGCCCTGTGTTTCATCGGCGCGGTGGCCGCATCAACAGGCGCCGCCTACATCGCGCTTCATCTCAACATGGACAACGAGTACAAGTTCCTGCTGCTTTCGTCTGTGGCGCTCGGCATTCCCGGTGGCATCGCCTTCGCCGCGATGGCGGAGAGGCTGGCCGGCCGGAGGCGGATCGTGGTCTTCATCCTCGTCGGGTTCTTCCTCTTCCCCACCTTCCGATTCGTAAGCCTCAAGCTGGTGCAGGAGCGGGCCGGCAGACACTCACAGGCCTTCGTCGAGAAGGGCCGAAGTCTCCGGTCCACGGACAGCGAGGCCGACCAGCTCTACCGGTGGATCGCCGCCAACACCGACAAGCGAAGCGCGGTGGTCGATACCGAGCTCGAGGCGCCGGTCCTGGCGGAGCGTCCGCTCTTTATCGCCGCGAGCGGGCGCGATCCCGGCCAGCGCAAAGGCTTCGGGCCGGTGGACATGATCCTTCGGCTGCAGAGCGGCTACCCGGATGATCTGCTCCGGCTGCGGAGGGCGGCGGTCGAGAAGATCTACGCCAGCCGCGAACTCACCGCCGCCGAGACCGCGGAGATCTCAGGCCTGCCCGCCGACACCTACGTCGTGCTGAGGGCCGGCCTGGCAAAGCAGCGCCTCGAGGCGAGCTACCTCCAGCAAGTCTTCACCTCGGACCAGGGCAGGTTCACGGTCTACCGCATAGTGCTGCCGCAGTAACACTGCCGTAGCCTTTTACATCCTTTTACAATCGCTTTACGCCCCCATGACAACCCCTTTCAGGCTCGCGGGTATGATTTGAGTGAAGAAAGGAGGTGGTCGCGATGAAGCGAATCACCAAGTTGGCAGTAAGAGTGGTGGCGGGGGGAGCGAGGGCGACGATGGCAGCGGTCGTAGCGGCAGCGGTGGGCGCGCTCCTCCTTGGGGCGGCGGTCTCCGACCAAGCGAACGCTCTCACCGGTCGCGAGGTGCCCCAGTTCATCGAGATGCTCGAGGTGGGTGAGCCCACCAGCTACGAGAATCTCACCGTGGTTCCGGTCTATCGCAAGGACACCTGCCACATCTTCAATCTCGGTGTGCTCGATGAGGCCCTCAAGTACAAGTGGCTCAAGATCACCGAGGTCGAGGGCGGCCGGGTGCCCCAGGTCGAGGTCACCAATCTGTCGGACAACTACGTCTACATGATGGGCGGCGAGATCTTGACCGGCTGCCGCCAGGACAGGCTTGTGGGAAGGGACGTCCTCCTGGCGCCTCGCAGCAAGAAAGTGATTGTCCCGGTCTACTGCGTGGAGCAGGGCCGATGGACCTACGAGTCCGATGAGTTCTCGAGCAGGCAGAACCTCGGAACCCCGATGCTGCGCGCCGAGGCCCAGAAGGCCGGCGACCAGGCCCAGTCGAAAATCTGGAACGAGGTCGGCGAGATTCACATAAGGGGCGGTCGGGCCGGGGAGACCAGGTACCAGACGGTCTTCGAAACTGAGACCGTGAAGAGCGCAATCGATGTGATCGAGGGCAAGATGGTCCAGGTCTCCGAACGCTACCCCGACGCAATCGGCGTAGTGGTGGGCGTTGGCGACCAGATCGTAAGCGTGGACGTCTTCGCGACGTCCCAGGTCTTCAAGGCGCTCTGGCCCAAGATCCTCCGGTCGGCGGCTCTTGCGACCGTGGGCCGGGACAAGCGCGGGTCGATCTCGGCGGAGGACGCGGCGAGGGCGCTGCGCCGCTTCCACGACGCCAGGTACGAGGAACGCCCCGCGGTTGATGAGGGCACTGAGCTGGTCTCCACCGACAAGGATCTCAACGCCAACGTGCTAATCAACTGGAACTCGGTCTTTCATCTGGCCGCCTTCCCCGAGGGCGGCCTGGGCTCGGACGACCGTGATCCCGAGCGCCGGATCCCGGTGTGGAGGCGGCAGTGATGCGGCTGACGTACGGATTATCCAGTGCGCGCAAGCGCTCAAACAGGAGGTGTGAGATGAAACGCCTGGTCCTTGCTCTTATGATCGCAGCGGCCGCGACGCTCGCGTGCCAGGGCAGTGCGGCGGACTCGAGGCTTCGGGTGTACGCCGATCTCGACCGGCCGGTGGTGCTGGCCGGCGGCGAGCAGAGCGTGATAATCAAGGTGGGACTCGCCGGGATTCCGGGCGCATGGACCGTCGAGCGCCTGCCGCTAAACGTGTGCATAGTGCTGGATAAGTCCGGCTCCATGGCGACCGGCTCCAAGATGGACAGGGCCAAGCAGGGCGCGATCGGGATCGTCGAGCGCCTCTCCGAGGCCGACGTCCTCTCGGTCGTGGTCTATGACACCGCGCCGCGAGTGCTGGTGTGGGCTCAGCATGTCAGGGACAAGCAAGCGATCATCGATGCGATCTCCACGGTGTGGGCAAACGGCAACACCGCGCTCTACGGCGGCGTGAGCTACGGCGCGGCCGAGGTGCGCCGCAATCTCTCTTGGAAGTATGAGAACCGGATCATCCTGCTGTCCGACGGTCTTGCCAACGTGGGACCGAGCTCAACCCAAGACCTGGCCCTGCTGGGCCGCTCCCTCACCGACGAGGACATCACCGTTACCACAATCGGCGTGGGGCTGGACTACAACGAGGACCTGATGACCGCCCTGGCCGGTGAGAGCGGCGGCAATGCCTACTTCGCGGCCTCCGCGCGCGACCTGCCCGAGATCTTCTCGCAGGAGATCGGCGACGCGATGCGGGTGGCGGCGCGTGACGTACGGATCAGGATCCGCTGCGCCGACGGTGTCAGGCCGGTGGGCATCCTGGGCAGAGTCGGCGAGATCTCCGGCGAAATCATGTCGGTCGCCATCAGGACTCTGTGCGGCGACAAGGACAGATACGCGCTGTTCGAGGTGCGGGTCCCGGCCGGATCGGCCGGCGCGAGCCGCGAGGTTGCCGAGGTCGAGATAGGTTACCTCGATCCGGCCACCAACCAGAGGCACAGCGACCTTCGCAAGGTCACGCTGGCCTACGAGGCCGACCGCAGGGTTGTGGAT
>JBAQHK010000238.1:0-4507 GCA_049288275.1 bacterium
GCTTTCGTCATTGCCGTCTCCCTTCTTTGCCACTAACCGCAGGTGCTGCACGACTTCGACGAACAAGTCCTGCACGCGCCCGACGACTTGCTTGAAGCAGCACCGGCTCCTGCACTCTTACCCCTGCCGGTCACAAAGGAGAAACCCGAGAACAGCTTCTTGACCTTCCTCGACGTACAGCGAGGGCACTTGACGCGCTCCGAGGCCTGTCCCGATGACACAACCTCGAATGTTTTTCGACACTTAGCGCATTCATATTCAAAGATAGGCAAAATGATTACCCCTATCGCTTTGTTCACAAGAAGTTAGCAGATCGGCCCGGAACTTGTCAAAACAAATCTTGAGGTGTCGCTGCGGGGCCTACTGGAGCGAGTATTCTATCGAGACCCCGTCCTGCCCGACCCGGGATGCTACCTGCGAGGCCATGCCGGCAAGGTCGTTCAGTATGTCCCACAGGGTGGTAACGTGTCGGCGTTTCCTCACCACCGTCGGCTCACCGCTGATGCCGGCCATCTCTCCCGCCAGCATCACGGCGTCCCGGAAGCCCCCCAGCCGGTCCACCAGCCCCAGGTCGTAGGCCTGCCGGCCGGTCAGCACCCGGCCGTCGGCGATCCGCTTCACGGCCTCGATGTCGAGGTTGCGCTCCACGGCCACCACAGTTACGAACTGGTCATAGACGTCGCCTATGAGTTCGCCCACCATCTCCCGCTCCTCCGGAGTTATGGGCCGCGACCTCGAGCCGATGTCCTTGAACTCACCGGTCTTCACAACTTGCATTTCGATCCCGATCTTCTTCAAGAGCTCCTGGGTATTGGGAAAGCTCATTATCACGCCTATGGAGCCGGTCAGTGTACCCGGGTTAGCCACAATGGAGTCAGCGCCGCATGCGACGTAGTATGCCCCGCTGGCCGCGACCCCTCCCATCGAGGCCACCACAGGCTTGCCCTCGGCTCGGGCCTTCTTCAGTTCATCGAAGATCTCCTGAGCGGCGGCCACCACGCCGCCTGGGCTTTCAAGCCTCACCACGATTGCCTTGACCGTCCTGTCCCTGGCGAATCGCGCTATCTCCTCCGCCGCGGGGCGTGCGCTGACCATGGTACCCGTCACCTCCACAAGTCCCACCTTGCTCCCGAGAGATATGGACCGGTGCTCCGGAAGGAACGTCCCCAACACCACCAGCATCATCGCCAGAACCACACCCACTCCGCACACCCCGATCACCAGAACCAGAATCCAGGGCTTGCTCGTCAAGGCAATTCACCTCCGCTTATCCTGCGGCCAGAACATCCGACATCCCATAGAGGCCGGGCCCGGCCTCGGCAGCGAAGCGGGCGGCGCGCAGGGCCCCCGCGGCGAAGCAATCTCTTGACTGCGCGGTATGAGTGATCTCCAGGGTCTCACCCCGGAGCGAGAAGACCACGGTGTGAGTGCCGGGCACGTCTCCCACCCTCAGCGAATGGATCACAAGCTCGTCGGCTCGCGCCGCGGGGCCCTGCGCCCGCCCCACGACCACGTGCTTGCCGGCCCGGGCGCCGATCAACCGGGCCAGCTCCAGCGCGGTCCCGCTGGGAACATCCTTCTTGCCCCGATGATGGGCCTCGACTATCTCTATGTCGGCCGACCTCCCGACCTCGCCGGCGGCAGATTCCACGAGATGCACCATGGTCGCCATGCCGGCCGCCATGCTGGGAGCGCACACCACTGCCGCCTTGCGCGCAAGGCCCGCCAGCGCGGCGCTCTTGCCCTCGATCCCGGTGGTGCCCGTGACCAGGGGCCTCGCCAGATCCTCGCACACCCGCACCACCTCCGGGAAGGCCTGCGGCAGCGAGAAGTCTACCACCACCCGGCACGGCTCGACCGCATCCGCGCCGGAGGCCGTCACCAGCACCTGATTCTTGGAGTAACCCGTGGCTCGGGAGTAGTCCCCGGCCTCGCCGACCGCGTAGGCGGTCTCCCACACCGACACTATCCTCAAGCCTGAGTCCGCCTCGGCCATCGAGGCCAGAGCCTTGCCCATCCGACCCAGGCCACCCACAAGGCACAGATCCAGCATCGGCTTCTCCCCGCGTCTCCCCGCGACTCCTATTGACTTACACAAGCTTCAGGTGGTCAAGCACCTTCTTGATCTTGTCCCTGGTGGCGGCGCTGACGGGTACCAGCGGCAGACGCAGCTCGCCGGTGGACTCGCCCATGATCTCCAGGGCCGCCTTCACGGGACCCGGATTGCTCTCGATGAAAAGCACGTGGAAGAGATCCATGAGGCCGAGATGAGTCTCCCTGGCCTCATCGGTTCTGCCCCCCAGGAAGGCCGCGACCATGGCCGCGACCTTGTCGGGCGCCACGTTGGCGGCCACCGAGACCACGCCTCTGGCCCCCACCGCAAGCATGGGCAGGGTCAGCGAATCGTCGCCCGAGAGAATCTCGATGTCCGCCGTCGCCGCGATGCGAGAGACCTGGTCGACCGACCCGCTGGCCTCCTTGACCGCCACTATGTTTTCGATCGCCGCCAGCTCGGCGACGGTCTCAGGCAGCATGTTGACACCGGTACGGCCGGGGACGTTGTAGAGCATGATGGGAAGCCGGGTGGACCTCGCAACGGTCTCGTAATGCTTCATCAGGCCGGCCTGAGTGGGCTTGTTGTAGTAAGGAGTGATCAAGAGCACCCCGTCCACGCCCGCGTCCTCAGCCATCCGGGTGAGTTCCAGCGTGGACGCCGTGGAGTTGGTGCCCGTGCCGGGAACCACCTTGACCTCGCGGGCACTGCCCCGCGCCTCAAGAACCGCCTTGATCACAGCCAGTCGCTCGCTCGGGGTCAGGGTAGCCGCCTCGCCGGTGCATCCGGCCGGCACCAACCCGCTTGCGCCGCCGTCGATCAGCCTCCTGGCCAGGCGCTGCACGCCGTCCAGGTTGACCTTGCCGTCCTTGAAATCCGTCACCATCGCAACGTATGTACCTTCGAACATCGCCGCCATCGCCCAACTCCTTAGAGGTCAATCTCCCCTTCGTAGACCACCACAGCCGGCCCAGCGAGGCTGGCCTGGCCCCCGCCCTCCCCCGGCAGCCTCACGGTCAGAACGTCGCCGGATGCAACCTTCAGAGCTACCTCGGCGCCGGCAAGCCCCTCAAGCCTCAAGGCCAGGGCCGAGGCCACGCACCCGCTGCCGCAGGCCAGGGTCTCCTTCTCAACTCCGCGCTCGTAGGTTCTGAGGCCAAAGGGCGCCCCCCCGGCGGAGTCCACGAAATCCACGTTGGCGCCGCCGGGCATGAAGGCGCTGTGATGCCTGATCTCGCGTCCCGCCCGCGCAACATCGAGGCCGCCGATAGGCCCACCCAGGATCACCGCGTGCGGCACCCCAGCCTCTATAAGACGGACGTCGTAGTCGCGTCCACCCACACCGACCACAGTCCGGCCGACCAGGACCGGCGCCGCCATATCCACGGTCACGCCACCCTCACCGACCTCGCCCCAGTGCTCACCCGATCCCGAGGTGAACTTGATCCGCCCCGAGGCGATTCCCTTCACCACGCAGTAACGCACCAGGCAGCGCGCCCCGTTGCCGCAAAAGGAGGCCTCGCTGCCGTCGCTGTTGAAATAGCGCATAAGGATGCCGGCCGGGCCTTGATCCACCAGAACCAGGCCGTCGGCTCCCACCGAAAGCCGCCGCCGGCAGAGCGTCCGCGCGACCTCCGACAGTCGCGGCACCAGGCGAGCGCACTCGGGGCCCAGGAATACGAAGTCGTTGCCCGCTCCCGACATCTTGGTGAACTTGATCCTCACGGCTTCTTCCCCGCATCCAGAATGATCTCGATGCCGGCGCGCTTTGCGCACGCAGCGACGTAAGCGGTGTCGGCCGCCCGGACCCGCACGGTGTCCTCAGCATCCTGCCTCTGGTTGCCGTTGAAATCCGCGAAGCCCTCGATCAGGTAGCCGCCGGGCGCCACGCAGCCGATCGTGAAGCCGCCGTCGGCCCCGCACAGACTCCGGTAGACCACGGCCGAGTCGGTCGCAGACCGGGCCACCACAGCGACCTTGGGGGGCGCGCCGCCAGAGGTATCGGAAGGAGCCACCAGGGTAACCTTGCCCTCGAGCGCGCCCGCGAGAGCGGTGTCGCAGACCGTGATGTCCACCCCGGTCGCAGCTGCAGAGTCTCCAAAGGCCACTTCCCGCAGAGCGCACCCCACCTGCTCCTCCTCGTCGCGTTCGGAATCGGAGTTCTTGTCCACGAAGGCAAGCACCCTGTAGGTCCTACGGGTGTCCACGAAGGGGATCTCGTAGCGGCCGCCCACCCCGGAGAAGGTCACGTAGCGCGGCGATCCCGCCGGGAATCCCTCAAGGCCGCCGACTTCCCCGGCGTCGAAGACCTCGACCACACCGCGCTCCACCGTGAGATTCTTCCAGGACACGGCTCCGGATATCACTCCGGCCTCTATTGTCGAACCTGTGGAAAACCCCGCCACGAAGGTCTTCTCCATCTTGACCCCGTGACGGTCCTCGGCGGTGTTGGCC
>JBAQHK010000239.1:0-19383 GCA_049288275.1 bacterium
GGTCAGGTCCATGTAGAGGCAATTCACCGTGAAGTCGCGCCTCGAAGCATCCCTGTCCAGGCTGCCGGCAAGCCTGCATATCTCAACCCGGACGCTCGGTCCCACTGCCAGCACCGTCTTGAACCTCGGGAAGATCACCGGGCCGGCCAGTCCCAGCGTCCGTACCAGATGCCTGGCGAGCCGAGCCGGCTCAATGCCGCTCACCACCAGATCAAGGTCGTCGCTTGCCTCGCCCCGCAGGCGGTCCCTTATGAACCCGCCGACCAGGTAGCCCCGGGCGTTGTGCCGCCCGAGCACCCTCGATGCCTCGGCCAGAACCAATCGCTGGACCTCCGGGATCTCGGACAGGTCGAGCACAGTTTTCATATCATCAGCTTCTCCACCTCGGCCGCATCCATCGGAGCAGCCGTCACGCTGCGCCGCCCACCGGGCGAAACCACGGCGACCCTCACCGATCCTCGCGAGCGGCCGTCGCTGTACCTGGCTACCACCGCTACCGCCGCTTCCAGGTCGCGGTCCACTGCGACACCCTCGAGTATCGCAGTCGGGCCGGGGCAGTCCTCGGTCACCAGCAGCACTTGGCCCGACCGGAAGGCCCCTGCCAGCCTGTCATTCTCCGCCTGGTTGCGGCCGACAACCAGCTTGGAGTCATGCGCCAGCCGGAAGTGCCTGCCCATCCTCAGTAACCGGGCTTCCTCCAGCGAGAGGCAGCCGCGGGCCAGCAGGTCCCGGACTCGCTGGGCAAACTTGGGATCGGTCAGGAGACAACCTCCCGCAGGCGTCGAATAGCCGACCAGGCCCTTCTCACGGGCCAGGCTGAGCTGCTCCCTGCGAGACCGCCCGCTTATCCCCAGCATGTCCTCCCTCCTCACCCATCCCCTGGCCTCCGGAACGGTCTCCTCCAACATCTTTGCGGAGAGCGGCCGCAGTATCAGTCCGGCCAGGCCGCTGGCCTTTTCGATCTTGCGCAAGGTGTCCAGCCTCTGCGACATCGGTCGCTGGCCCAAGACCTCCCCGGTGACCACGAAGGACGCGCCTTCCCTGGCCATGACCCTTCCGGCTCCGCGAAGCATATAGATGTGACAATCGATGCACGGATTGACGTTGCTGCCGTAACCGTACCGCGGCGCCTTGACCATCTCGAGGTAGTCCTGCCCGAGCATGATCACCTCGAGCGGCACCCCCAACCCGGAAGCGACCTGGTGCGCAGCCGACGAACGCTCTTCGGTGCAGCCCCCGAAGGGCCCGCTGAAGTTCACCGCAAGCACGCTCACGCCCTGGTCCTTCACAATGCTCAGAGCCAGAGCGCTGTCCAGTCCGCCCGAGAGCAGACAGACAGCTTTGACGGGGCCCGACCGCTCGGGCGCCTTGACCACAGGACTGTCTTCAATCACGGGACTCCGATCCTCCTGGCGGAAGCGCGTGCCATACCGCCAATGATAACCGCCGGACATGCGAAGTCAAACCACATTACCGATTGCGCCGCGGCGCGGCTCGTGGTAAGAGATCTGGCAAGGGACGCATTACCGAGGGACCGGCCGGACGAGCCGCCCGGTGCCCGACCGTCGAAGGGGGCGCAACAGCATGAGCCGATCCGATCTCAAGAAGGGCGAAGACGCCCCCAGGGCAAGCGGGATCCTGCTCCACATAACCTCGCTGCCTTCCGAATACGGCATAGGGGACATGGGCCCCTGGGCGTACAGGTTCGCCGACTTCCTGGCGGAGACCGGGCAGAGCCTCTGGCAGATTCTGCCGCTGGTTGCTACCGATCCGGCCTGCGGCAATTCGCCTTACAGCAGCCCCTCGGCTTTCGCGGGAAACCCTCTGATGATAAGCCCCGACCTGCTGGTCGAGGACCGACTTCTGACCAGACAGGAGGCCGACTCCCTCAAGGGCGCCCCCGCGGGGCGAATCGACTACGCCCGGACCACGGACACCAAGCGGCGCGCGCTCGACCTGGCCCTCCCGCGACTCGGGACCTCGGGCCTGAGGCAGGACTACGACAGGTTCTGCGGAGAGAATGCAGCATGGCTCGAGACCCACGCGGTCTTCACCGCGGTCAAGCGGCACATGGGCGGCCTGGATTGGGGCCGATGGCCCGATGACCTTCGCGCGAGAAAGCAGTCGGCCCTCGACGCCGCAGGGCCTGCCATCGCGCAGAGCGCCGAGCGGGAGAGACTGACGCAGTTCCTCTTCTATCGTCAATGGACCCGCCTTAGAGATCACTGCAGGCGCCGTGGCGTGAGAGTGATCGGCGACGTCCCGATATACGTGAGCTACGACAGCGCTGACGCCTGGGGCAATCCCGAGATCTTCAACCTGGACGCGGATGGCAGGCCGGTGACCGTGGCCGGCGTCCCGCCGGACTTCTTCAGCAAGACCGGCCAGCTCTGGGGAAACCCGCTTTACCGGTGGGAGGCCCTCAAGCAGACCGGATATCGCTGGTGGATCGATAGGCTGCGACACGCGCTGGCTCTCTTCGACGTGGTCCGCATCGATCACTTCCGCGGCTTCCTGGCTTACTGGGCCGTGCCGGCCGGCGACGAGACCGCGGTCAACGGCACCTGGGTTGCGGCTCCGGGGCAGGACTTCTTCGCCCGCCTGGCGTCGAGCTTGCCCGGCCTGCCGCTGATCGCCGAAGACCTCGGGGTGATCACACCGGACGTCAGGGAACTGATGGAGGTTCATCACCTGCCGGGGATGAAAGTGCTGCTCTTTGCCTTCGGAGACAACAACCCCATGCACCCGTACCTGCCTCACTGCTACGAGCCCGACTGCGTGGTCTACACCGGGACGCACGACAACAACACCGCCAGGGGATGGTTCGACAACGAGGCCGCCCCCGCCGACAGGGAAAGGCTCGCTCGCTATCTGGGCCGCAGCGTCCCGGCCGAGAGGGTGGCCTGGGAGCTGGTCAGATTGGCGATGATGTCGGTCGCCAGGATGGCGGTCTTTCCAATGCAGGACATCCTGGGACTCGGCGAGGACTCCCGCATGAACCTGCCGTCGATGGCCGACGGCAATTGGGGCTGGCGCCTCACGCCCGACCAGATGGCCGGCGCTCCGGCCCGGGAACTTCTTGCGATCACTGAAACCTACGGCAGAAAGCCCGGCCCCGCGGCCGGATAGGCGGAGGATCATGGAGGACTTCGTAAGAGCGCAGGTGCTGCGCAACGAATTCGAGGCCCATCTTATGGACAAGGCGCTGGCCGACCAGGGCATACCCCATCGAATCAGGTCCTACCACGACTCGGCATACGACGGTCTGTATCAGGCCCAGAAGGGATGGGGCCAGATCGAGGCCCCGGAGGCCTACAAGGACGAGATACGGGCCATCTACGAGGATCTCACGGCCTCGTAGGCATCCGAGCGCCCGGCAGCGCGGGCCCCGGAGCGCAGACCCGACCCAAAATGGAGCGACCAGGTCCTTGCGGGCCTGGCCGCCACCGCCTCAAGATTCCAATGAGATGAGCATCCAAGGTACTACAACGTCCCTGGGTACACTGGCTTCAACAATCGGGTTCGGGGTTTGTTCCCGGGAGACCGCGCTTTTCCCCCGGATTCCTGCGGGAAGGCGCCGGCAGCAAGGGGTCACTGAGCCGCAGGGGGCCTCTGGGCCAGGGCGTCAAGGTATTGCCTGGCCTGCTGGTTCCCGGGATCGATGGCGAGGGCCCGTCGGAACTGGCGCTCGCCTTTGGTGAAGAGGCGGTTGTTGCAGTACATTATGCCAAGCTTGGCCTGGGCGTCGGAGTCGGTGGTGATATCATAGACGAACAGGGAGTGCCCCACGGTTGTCATAGGTTTCCGCTGCTTGAGCCAGTCGTAGATGGTCTTGTCGGGGTAATAAAGGCACTGCAGCGAATTGGCGCTTATGACGAATAACTCCCGGCGCGGATCGAGCGAGTTTATGTGGGGCTCCCTCCTGTTGGCCAGGTTGTACGAATAGAACTCTTGGTACGTGATGCCGTAGCTCTCCGGCCAGGCGGTCCCGAAGAAGGAGAGAATCACCTCGGGATTGCCCTCCCGCTCAAGCAGCTTGGCCAACCCGGGTAGATCCTGTCCCCAGTCCACATTTGAGTCCAGAAGGCACTTGTAGCCGTTCCTGGGTCCTCCCACCAGCTCGTTGAAGTAGGCCAGATAATGAGGAAAGATCCTCAGCGTGCCCGCGCAGTACCAGACCAGCAGGGCCGCCACGACCAAGGCAGCCGGGTTGCGGCGCAGAGGCTTTGCAGCAAGCACGGCGGATACGGCGCCGCCGGCCAGAATGAACATCAGAGGATAGATCTGGAGCACGTATCTCAGCCCCAGTTGCAGCCGGCTGAAGCACGCCGCCACAAGAAAGAAGGCCACGGGCACAGCCAGGAACCACTCCTGCAGGGCCAGCTTTCGCCTCTTCGCCAGGGCGGCGACTGCGAACCCCATCACCATCAGAGAGGGTATCGGGGTCTTGATCAGGATGGCCGCCGGGAAGTAGTAGAACCAGCCGTGGTCGGAGTACTTGCCGAACAGAAAGGCCGGCCTGCCGCCCGCCGCGATGTCCCCGACGAAGTACCTCAGGCTCGCCAGGTACTGCCCGACCTCCGTGACCCGATAGGTCAGCGCGACGACCGCTGCGGCCACTGCCAGGACCACAGCCGCCCGGGACGCCAGCTTCATCGGGTCAGGCCGCCGGCGCTCCTGCATGAGGCCGAAGACCACACCCAGGATCGCCATGACTGGAAAGAGGCCAAAGCTTGTCATCTTGGTTGCCAGGGCCCCCCCCAGGGCGCATCCCGTGAGGGCTGCCAGGCGCCAGGTCTGCATCGCCAGCAGATGGTAGAAGGCGTAGAGGGTCAACATGGTGAACAGGCAATTGGCCACGTCCATGGTCACGAGCGGAGAGTTTGCCAGCATGTTGGGGCAGAACGCGAAGAGCCCAAGCGCCGCGAGCCCTGCCCCACGCCCGTATACCTTGCGCGCCCACCAGTAAACCACGAGCCCCAGCAGGACGCCCAGCGCCACCATGGGCAGCCGCCCGAGGAAGATCATGGTCGGGGCCGGAACCGTGTTGTGATTGATGAACCCCTCCGCGAAGGCCCACTCCCGGTTCTCGCTCCAGGAACGGCGCTCGGTATCCAGCTTGAGTTCAAGACCCAGCAAGGGCAGCGCCGCGATCAGCTTGGCCAACGGCGGATGCTCGTAGTTCAGCCTGTAATCGCCGGTCTTGATGTAGGAGTACCCGGCAGTCAGGTGGGGAACTTCATCCGAGGTCGCGCTCAATCCGAGCATGCTCAGGATGCACTGCCCCGCAAACACCGCCAGGAGCAACGCAACCGGGCCGCAGACCGTCGCCGCACGCTTCAGGTTTGGCATCGTCGCCCGCTTGCTCACAACTCCGGTCCCGGGCCGGGGCCGGGGCCACTAAAACAAAAAGGGGGAGCGACTGCTCCCCCCTCAAACTCCAAAACCAAGCCGTTACCTGTAGAGCGCCTTGATGTTGCCCCAGGTGGTGACGTCGGTCGCGCTCGGCGCATCCAGAATGATGCAGTGATAGCACGCGATCAGCACCGGCGTGGTGATGTCCCACGTGGTTCCGCCAGGCGTGCTGAGCTGCAGGCCGTCGTTAAGGCTCAGGTCCAACGGGCCCTTGGTCCCGCCGTCCTGAGTCACCCACATCTCAAAGCCGATGTTGCTGAAAATCCTGCAGTCGATGCCCAGCATGGTCCACGGAATCGCGATCTCATCGAAGCCGGTCGCGTAGGACCAGCTGAGGACGTTCGGCGTCCTGTCCCAGCCGGCACCGTTCCACATGCACCACTCGTTCCAACCGCTGTCGATGTTGATGTAGGCCACGCGATCCGGCAGGCACATGCCGCCGAACGCAATCTGGTGACCCCACGGATCGGTCGCGCCGCCGCTGTGGTTGGTCACAAAGGCCATGCCGACCTGCACGCCGGTCCATCCGTCCTGATCGTGGCCGTAGCCGATGTAGAGGTTTGTGTTATCGTAGGTGACATAGATGTCGCCCAGGTCCAACGGCGCGAACTGGGTGTCGCCTCCGTCCGGGTCGATCAGCGATGACGGCGGAAAGTCGTTGACGCCGTCAATCACAATCGCCCACGCCCATCCAGCCAACAGCAGCACCATCAAGCCGGCAAGCGAAGCTTTAGCAAACATCGCCATCTGCCTCCTCTCCGTTCGACTCACGCCGTGAGCGAACGTACTATGCCCTGGGTAGTCTGCTACCCGCAACGTGCCTATTCTATATCCCGCAAAAAGTATACCAGAGCGCACCATCTCTGTCAATCGCAATCTGCACCGCGTACGGCTCGGGGCGCCGGGGCGTCACGCCCCGCCCTACTGCATGTAGCCTACGGCTCGCAGACCCCGCTTGGTCCGGTCGCCCAGGCTGGCATCGGCCTCGCCCGAGTAGGCCTCACCCCCCAGCCACAGAAGGACATAGGGAGGCTCGGGCCTCGACCAAGGCTTTCCCCGCGATCTACAGTCCGCCTTGCCCGGGTTCTGGATCAAGGGCATGGTGTCGGCGCGCGCCAGGGAGGCTCCAAGATAGGTGATCTCGGTTGCCGGCCTCCCATCCACCTTGACGTCGAAGACCACAGGAAAGCGCTCGGGCTCGGACTTGAAGACCAGGGCGAAGCAGGTGTCCACGCCAAGACCCTCGATGTCAAGCATCGAGCGGCCCAGCGCTGAGACGGGGGCAGAATCCACGACGCGGTACATGCCGTCCTGATCCACAGCCCTTGCGAAACCTATCTTGCCCTTCAGAGAGCCCCGCAGTGCGCCCGCCTTGATGTCGAAGACATGCGGCTCTCCACCCGTGACAATCTCCACATGCCAGGTCTCGGTCATGTCGAAGACGGCATCCAGGACACCTCTTGCCGCATCCCGGGGATAGGACGTGTCACGTGGATCCAGGACCCGCTGTTCCTCGGGATCCTCAAGCAGGTCGAAGGCCAGGGTCCGGCCCGAGGCGACCTCGTGAATCACCTTGGTCGAGGCCGTCGTGAGAGCCTTCAGCTCGCCCCCCAGACGGACGCCCTCGGCGAAGGCAACCTGCGGGGGCAGCACCATGCCCTTGCGGGCTGCCGCCAGGCCTTCCCCCCTTGTAAGCGGCAGCAGGCTGACTCCTTCCAGATCAGGCATCTCTTCGCGTCCCAGGATATCGAGTATGGTCGGAACCACATCCACCAGTCTCACCTGCTCCCGAACCCGCACGCCTTCGGGAAGCCTGCCGGCCATCGAGATCACCAGCGGAACGCTCAGCACCTCACCGTACAGGCTGTGACCGTGCCCGTAGGCGCCATGCTCGAAGAACTCCTGCCCGTGATCGCTCAAGAAAACAATCAGGGTGTTGCCCTTCAGCCCACGAGCTTCCAGCCCTCGGATCAGGGTCCCGATGGCGTCGTCCGTAAACCGTATCTCGCCGTCGTAGAGCGCCTTCACGCGATCCCAGTCGGCCGCCGACCAGGTCCCCATATCGGCCAGCAGGGTTTCGCGGTTCGGGGCCAGCCGATCCGGGTCGAAGGAGCTTCCGACCGCGCCCCGGTAGCCGGGATCTAGAAACCGGTCGTAGCCCGAGGGAGGCGAGTAAGGCAGGTGCGCGTCGAAGTAGTGCAGGAAGAGGAAGAAGGGCCTCGCGTCGGTGCGGGCAATCCACGCCAGAGCCTCCTCGGTGGTCCGCGCGGCACCCCGGGCCTCCGGCTCGGCGATGTCGTAGGAGTCGAAGCCCCGCGCGAATCCGTAGTCCGGACTCAGGGCCGGTGCGTTGACAAACCCTGCCGTCGCGTAGCCCCCGGCCTTGAGCACGGTCGCCAGGGTGGGCACAGTCTGCCGCATCATGTTGTTCAGCGCCAGTGCTCCGTGCTGGCTGGGATAGAGGCCAGTCAGGATGGTTCCGAAGGACGGGGTTGTCCAGGAGGCTTGACCTATCACGCGCTCGAAGAGGATGCCGCGGGCCGCGAGACCGTCAATCTCGGGGCTGGTCGGTTTGCCGTAGCCGTAGCATCCCAGGTGATCCGGCCTCAGGCTGTCCACGGCCACGATCACAACGTTCACGGGCCGCGCCCTGTGGGCGCAGGTCGCCAGGCCGAGAACCAGCCCGCCGACCATCAAGTACCGCCTCATGCGCGCGCCCTTCACACCACCCAGTATTGCAGGCGGCCATCGGGAGGTCAACCAATCAATGTGCCAGCGGGAACAGACCGGGCACGCAGCTCTACTGTATGTAGCCTACCGATCGAAGCTGCTTCTCGATTCGCTTGGAATCCTGCTGGTCGTCGCCGCGGGGCACTCTGAAGCCGGACGCGCTTGCCCGGTCGAGGATCATCTCGCCGGCAACGTCATCACGAAAAGCCGCCGGCACTCGACCGTCCACCTGCGCCGGCGCCGGCACTCCGAGATAGGCGTAGACCATCGGAGCCACGTCGACGATTCTGGCGTCCAGCGCCAGGCCGGCCCGGACATGCTTGCCGAACAGGCCCAAGGTGCCGCGTCGTACGTGATATCCCGAGAACATCCGATCCGGGCTCGGGCCCGCGTCGAAGAGCCTCAGGTCCGGCGTCCTGGAGAGAGTGAAGAAGAGATAGCCGGGCTTCTCCTTGCACACCACGTCAGGCGCCTGGCCGACATAGGGCCCGGTGTAGATCTGCTCCTTGAGATAGACCGAATCTATGACCGCGCCTCCACGCTCCGGGTCCTCGAGCCCGCCCAGCTCCTTCACGAGCCTCGCTCGCAGACTGGCGTATTTGTCCTCCGCGCCCGGGCCGGTCGCGCTGATCTTGAAGAGACCGCTGAAGAAGTCGAAGCACATCACCTCAGGAGTGGCCCCCAGCGCGCGAAACAGGAAGTTCTGGGAATTCATTATGTGGTACACGGGGCCGAAACCGTGATCGGACATGACCACCAGCAAGTCGGAATCCTGCATCCTGCCAAGAAACACACCCAGGTAGTCGTCGGCCCGCCGGTAGGCCTTCTCTATCTCGAGCCCGTAGAGGCTGCCGCCAACCGCATCGTACATCGGATGGTTTCGGTCCATGTACTTCCAGAGGTGATGCTGGCATCGATCGGTGAAGGTGAAGACCAGCCAGAAGAGGTCCCATCCGCCCTCGTCGAAGAGGGTCTGCCCGAGCCTCAGGCGCGCCGCCGACGTCGACTCGAGGTCCGCAATGAACTGCGCCTCCTGCCCCTTGCCGCAAGTGGCTGCGAAGGCATCGAACCTGTAGTCTCCGAGGCGCTCCGCCAGATTCCTCGGCCAGCAGTAGGTGGCCGTGTCCGCGGAGGTGTGGGGAAAACCCGCCACCATCAGCCCGTTGATGCTGTCGGCTGGGCAGGTCAGGGGAACGTTGATGACCACCGACCGCCTGCCGTAACGGCCTATGCCGTCCCAGACCGCGTCGAAGCCCCGGTGCGCCGAAGTGCTGAAGACCGGCGAAGCACCAACGCCGTCCTTGCCTTGGGTCTCATAGCCCGGCAGCCCGCTGACGACGAACCCGTAGATCCCGTGCTTGCCGGGATTGACTCCGGTCACCGCCGAGACCCAGGCAGGAGCCGAGGCCGGAGGCAGAACCGAGACAAGATCTCCGAAGGCGCCTTCGTCCATCAGCCGCTTGAAGTTGGGCAGATTGCCCTCGGCCACCCACTTCCTGACCGTGGTCGGCTCGAGGCCGTCAAAGCCCAGCACGATCACCCGTCCGATGGCCGGCCGCGCCTCATCGCGCGCCCCGGCGCTCTTGTCGCCACTGCAACCGGGCGCCAGCGCGGCAAGGAGGCAGGCCAAGAGGAAGGTCGCAGGCAATCTGCCAGCCGAAACGCGATTCCGCGCAGATGGGAAGGTCATCGGTCTCACACGGCAAATATAACAGCTCCGCCACGCCGCGGACAAGGGGCCGCGCTCATTTGAGGGTTACGATCGCGAGCGAGGTTCTCAGTATGCATTGCGGTCTCCCCGCCGGCCCGCCACTATCGGCGCCGCGTCCCTCCCAGTATGCCGCCGAGCACGCCGCGCAGGATCTGCCGGCCGATCTGGCTACCCACGGTGCGGGAGGCCTGCTTGGCCATGGTCTCAACCATGCCCTGGCGGCGCTTGGTGCCCCACAGCAGGTCGTGGATCTTCCCGCCAGCGTCTGATTGTCCCTGAGGCCCGCGCCCGGCCGCCCCGCCGGCGCTCCTCTCCCCCACCCCCTCCGAGGCCGCCCTCTTGGCCAGCATCTCGTAGGCGGACTCGCGGTTCACCCGCGCGTCGTACCTCGTGCCGATCGGGCTGCGCGCTCTCACTCCCGCCCGCTCCTCGGCGGTGATCGTCCCCATTCGGCACCGCGGCGGCGAGATCAGGGTGCGCTCCACCGGCATCGGCACGCCCTTGGCCTGCAGGGTGGACACCAGCGCCTCTCCCACACCCAGCTGAGAGATCACCTGCGCGACATCCAGCTTGGGATTAGGAACAAACGTCTCGGCCGCGGTGCGAACCGCCTTCTGATCGCGAGGCGTGTAAGCGCGGAGCGCGTGCTGGATGCGGTTGCCCATCTGGCCCAGGATCTCGCCCGGCACGTCGTCCGGGAACTGCGAGCAGAAATAGACGCCAACGCCCTTGGACCTGATGATCCGCACCACCTGCTCCACACGCTGGCGCAGCGCCGGCGGGGCGTCGTCGAAGAGCAAGTGGGCCTCGTCGAAGAAGAACACCAGCCTGGGCTTGTCGAGGTCGCCCACCTCG
The DNA here is from genome assembly GCA_049288275.1 of bacterium. Lineage (GTDB taxonomy): Bacteria > Arandabacterota > Arandabacteria > Arandabacterales > Arandabacteraceae > JBAQHK01. The sequence goes on from JBAQHK010000239.1 coordinate 10,712, forward strand.
GGCAGGGTCTCGAAGAGCTCCGACAAGAGCCACAGCAGGAAGCTGGAGTAAAGCCGCGGCTTCAAGATCAGCTGATCCGCGGCCAGGACGCTCACCACACCGCGTCCGCTCAAGTCGGTGCGCAGCATGTCCCCCATCTCAAGCGCCGGCTCACCGAACACCGACTCCGCCCCTTCGCGTTCCAGCGCGAGCAGGGCCCGCTGAATAGCTGCGACCGATTGAGCGCTCACCAGACCGTACTCGGCCGATATCTCCCTGCCGTTCTCCGCGACGAACCTGAGCAGGGCCCGCAGGTCGTCCAGGTCCAGCAGCAGGAGGCCCTGGTCGTCGGCCAGTTTGAAGACCACCTCCAGCACGCCGGCCTGGACGTCGTTGAGCTCGAGGATGCGGCCCAGGAGACTCGGCCCCATCTCGCTGACCGTGGTCCGCACCGGATGGCCCACCTTGCCATAAAGGTCCCAGAAGACCACGGGACTGGCCTCGTGGGCGTAGCCCTCAATGCCGACCTGAGCCACCCTCTGCGTGATCTTTTCGTTGGGGGCGCCCGCCATCGCCAGCCCGGCTACGTCGCCCTTGACATCGGCGATGAAGACCGGAACGCCCAGCCGGGACATGCCCTCCGCAAGCACCATCAGCGAGATGGTCTTGCCTGTACCCGTGGCTCCCGCTATCAGGCCGTGGCGATTGGCGTATCCCGCCAGCAGGTATACGTGCTGGTCGCCCTTGCCTATGAGTATCTGGTCCATGCGCCCCTCCTTCGGTCGCTCCCTTCGAGCACACCCCGCGACGCGGCGCCTCCGAGCAGCGGCGCGCGGATCAAGCCTTCCCGGCAGGCAGGCTTGGCGCCGAGCCCATGCTTCGCCTCAGCCTCTGTTCGAATATGCTGTAAACCACCGGTATCAAGACCAGCGTGACCAGTGTGGAGCTCACCAGCCCGCCGATCATGACACGCGCCAGCGGGGCCTGAGCTTCTCCGCCCTCACCGAGACCCAGCGACAGCGGCAGAAGTCCCAGCACCGTGGTGCCTGTGGTCATCAGAATCGGCCTCAGCCGCCTTGAGCCGCCAAGCTTCACGGCCTCCGCCAGGTTCATCCCGTGATCCCTGCGCAACCGGTTGGTGTAGTCCACGAGAACGATGGCGTTGTTCACGACTATGCCCGCCAGCATTATGCAGCCTATGAAGGCCTGCATGCTGAAGATCGTGCCCGTCAGAATCAGGGTCGCCGTCACGCCGATCAGGGCCATCGGTATCGAGAAGAGCACGACGAACGGGTCCCGGAGGGACTCGAACTGGCCCGCCATCACAAGGTAGACCAGGAGCACAGCAACCACGAAGCCGAACATCAGCTCCCGGAAGGCCTTCTGCTGTTCCTCATAGTCGCCGCCGAAGACAATGGCGAAGTCCCTCGGCACGGGCAGGGAACGGAGATCTCTGCGGATGTCAGACATCACCGAGCCCATGTCGCGGCCGGTGAAGTTGGCGCTCACGGTGATGATCCGCTCCTGGTCCTTGCGCTCAAGCCGGACCGGGCCCTGTTGCGGCGCCGTGCTGACCACGTTGCGGAGTACAACGGGTGTGCCGGAGGCGTTGGTGACCGTGAGATCAAGCAGGTCGTCCAGACTGCGGCGATCCTCTTCCGCCAGCCGCACGAAGATGCCGTACTCCTTACCTCCCTCACGGTATTGCGACGCCTGCTTTCCGCCCAGGGCGGTCTCGAGCGCGCCACCTATGCGAGACACGGTGAGCCCGAGCGCGGATGCCTTCTCCCGATCTATGCGCACAATCTGCTCGGGGCTGCCCTCCTGACGGCTTATCCTGGTGTCGGTGATCCCCTTCACGTTCTTGACGATCCGCTCGACCTGGGAGGCAAGATCGCGCGCGACCTCGAGATCGTAACCGCGTATCTCGACGCTCACGTTGTCCGAGGAGCCCTGCCCCATCCGCAGCATGAAGAGCCCACCCCCGGCGTCCGTCCGCACGCTGAGGCCCGGAATCCCGCTCAAGGGCCTTCTCAGATCGTTGGCAATCTGCTCGCTGCCTCGCTTTCGATCACCCTTGGGCACCAGCGTCACGTCAACGCTGGCGGTATGGCCGCCGCTCGAACCCCAGCCCCCGCTGCCGACCCTTGTCTGCATCGAGACCATCTCCGGCACCTCGCGACGTACCATCTCCTCGACCGTCCGCGTTGCCTGGTCTATCACCTCGAGCCTGGTTCCGACCGCCATCTCCAGCTCCACCTCGACCTCGCCCTCGTCGGCCTCGGGCATCAGCTCGACCCCCACGAATCGCACCAACACCACCGAGACCACAAAAAGGCCGCCGGAGAGCATGAGGACGGTTCGCTTATTCTCAAGCGCCCACCCGAGCAGCTGAGAGTACCGGCCCTCCACGCGCCGGAAAGCGATCTCACTCGCGCCGTAGACCCGTCGCAGCCAGCCGCCGCCCTGGGCAGCAGGTCTGTAGTGCAAGTACCTCGAGGCCAGCATCGGCACCAGGGTGAGAGCGACCACCAGCGAGCACAGGAGAGAGAGCGTCACGACGTAGGCCATCTGCTGGAACATTATCCCGGAGATGCCGCGTATGAAGACCACCGGGAAGAAGACCACGATGGTTGTCAGCACACTGGCGGTCACTGCCGCGGCGACCTCATCGGTCCCCACCAGCGTGCTCTCCAGTGCGGTCTCGCCCTGTTCCCGGTGACGATAGATGTTCTCCAGGACAACTATGGCGCCGTCCACGAGCATTCCAATGCCCAGGGCCAGCCCTCCCAGGGTCATCATGTTCAACGTAAACCCCGCGAAGTAGATCAGGCCGAAGGTCGCAATCACAGAAATCGGAATTGCGGTCGCGATGATCACCGTAGTGGAGACATTGCGGAGGAAGAGCAACAGAATCAGAATCGCCAGGATGCCTCCCACGATCAGGGACGTGCTGACGTTGTTCATCGACTGCCTTATGTACTTGGAGCTGTCCATCAAAGGCGCAAGTGCGATCTGAGGTATGTCCTGGTTGATGCTTGCGATCTCAGCCTTGACCGCGTCGGCGACCCTGACGGTGTTCATCCCCGACTGCTTGGTGACGGCGACCCGCACCGCGGCCTTGCCGTCGGTCCGCACTATCTGGCGGACCTCTTCCCACGAGTCGACAACGCTTGCCACGTCGCTGATCCTGATAGGCACACCGTCCCGCACGGTGACCACGGTGTTCCTGATCTCATCCAGAGAGCGGAACTCCCCCTGGGTTCTGAGCAAGACCTCGTAGTTGCCCTGGTTGTATGGACCCGCCGGGATGTTCCGGTTCTCGTTGCTCAGGGACGTCAGAACCGCCTCCGTCGAGAGACCCAGGGCGTCCAGCTGGCTTGCTTTCAAGTCCACGTGAATCTGCCGCAAGAGGCCGCCCATCACGTCCACCGACGCGACGCCGGGGACCCGCTCCAGTCTGTATTTCACCTGTTCCTCCACCAGATCCCGCAGGTCGAGGGGATTCATCTGGCTGGAGACCCCGAGGAAGAGGATCGGTGTGGCCGAGACGTCGAATTTGCGTATCATCGGACGCTCGATGTCCTCGGGCAGGCGCCCCAAGACTCGGTCGATACGGTCGCGGATGTCGTTGGATGCAACGTCCAGATCCGTGCCCCAGGCGAACGCAGCCCTGACCACACTGCGGCCCTCGGAGGAAGTCGAGTTGAGCTCCTCTATCCCCTGGACCGCGGCCAGGGCTTCCTCGATCGGCCGCGTAACCAGCTGCTCCATCTCCTCGGGGCCCACGTTGCCGTAACTGGTCACGACCGAGATCGTCGGATAGGTGAGCTCGGGCATGAGGTCGATGGAGAGCCTGGACAGGGACACCAACCCGAGGACGATCACTATGAAGAAGATGACGAAGGTGAGAATCGGCCGACGGACCGAGCCCTTGGCTATGTTCATCGGTGTGTTACCTTTGCGTGTCGCCTTTGCCCTTGCTGCCGGGCAGGATCACAGCGCTGCTGTCCTGCAGTAAGTGCTGGCCCAGGGACACCACAAGCCCCTCGATCGTCGGCGACACAATCTCTGCCACCTCAGGAGTGGTGATCCCGATCTCCACCGGGAAGTAGCGGACGATCCCCTCACCAGGCCTCACCACGAACACGCCGCTCGAGCCGTTACGCGTGACCACGGCCTGGCCCGGGACCACTTGGGCCGAGTCCTTGGAGGAAAGCACCACGGTCAACTTGCAGAACATGCCGGGCTTCAGGTCGAGGGAATCGTTGGCGATCTCAACCTCCATCTGGGCGACTCTCGAGGACTCGTCCAGGCGCGGAGCTATCCTCGATACCGTGCCAGCGTAGGCTCTGTCCGGAAGCGCGTCGGCTTCGACCGTCGCGGGCTGCCCAGGCCGGATCCTGCCGTAGACCCGTTCGACAACGGTAGTGCGGACTATGACCCTGTCGATCGCGACCACCGAGGCCACCGCCGAATTCGCCCCGACCATGGCGCCCTCGTCCACGAAACGCTCACCGATGAAACCCGGCTCCGACGCGCTGAGGACGGTGTAGCCCAGCTTTATCCGAGCAGAGGCGACCGCTGCCTCGCGTTGCTCCACCTGCGCCTGGGCCAGCTGGGCGCGCGCCTCCATACTGCTCGCCTCTGCTGTGGCGGTCTCCAGATCCGCCACCGAGGCGATCCCTTTGGACTCCATATACTGGACGCGCTCGAACTCCTTCTCGGAGAGCTCCAGTCGAGCCCGGGCTTCGGCCAGATTGGCCTGGGCTATCTTCAGTTCCGCCTCCGCCTGCAGCAGGGCCTGAGTGTATTCCCCGTCGTCTATCCTGGCGATGGTCTCGCCCCGGCTGACACGGTCCCCAATGCGCTTGGTGATCCTGGTGATCACACCGGAGATCTTGGGGGCCACTGTGTACTGGTGGAAGGCGTGGACTGTGCCCGTCAGGCGCACAGTCTCCTGAATGGGCTGGAAGCGCACGCTGTCGGCCACCACCGCGACCGGCGGCCGCTCGTACCGCTGCGCAGGCCCCCCGAACTCCTTCACTACCAGCACAACGACCCTCCAGGTGAAGAGGGCCGCGAAGCCCAAACCGACGACTACTGCGATACGTTTCTTGCCGACGCTCATATGCTCATTCTTTGACTTTGCCCACGTCCCGGTTGTTCCAGCCACTGACTACATACACACAATCTAATCACCCCGGCCCCGCTATGGCGAGCCCGAAATTCCAAATGCAACGCCGCGCCGCGCGCGGCATTGCGGATGGCATCGTGCCAAATGAGAAGACATCTGGCTGCTGCAATCTTTGGGCGTCTCGGCCCCAAAGCCACGGGGTGGCGCGCCGGAGTGGAGTGTCCGCCGTCTCGCTCATTCCGGGGTGTCGCGCCACCCGCGGTTCTGACGGCGCCCGGTTTCGCCACGGCCAGGAACGGTTCTTGCAGGACCACGACAAACTGGCGACGGGCTTTGACTGAGAGGAGGTGAAACCGCCAAGTCGTGGTGTGCCGTTTGTGTTGCGGTGGTGGGATCGACGTTTCAAGTTCGGGAGGTGCATCAATGAGATCCATGTTTGTCGTTGCAGTTGCGTTTCTCTGTGTTGCATGCGTTGTGCAGGTCGCGGGCGCTGCGTCGCCGCCCAAGGCGACCGGTGGCATTCAGTTCTACAGGGTTGAGGACGATAGCACCCAGATCCAGTCCTGGGTGGAATTCGAGGCGCACCAGATCAACGCCGATGGCGCCGGCAAGGGTCAGTTGCGCTACCACGACGAGATCGGCAACAAGCTCGCCGCGAAGATCACCTGCGTCGCCGTCTGGGACGACTACGCCACGTTTTCCGGGGAAGTCGTGAGCACCAACATTCCCGATTGGGAAGGCAAGTGGCTTGTGGTCTGGGTGCACGACGCCGACTCACCGGGCAGCAACGGCGATGAGTTTGGCGCAGACCTTTACGACGCCGATACGGGCTGTGCTGCCGGCACCGTGCCCCGCGAGTGGTCGCCGGTCATAGCCGGCAACCTGGTTGTGCATCCGTAGTCGGACGCAGCAAGACGCGGTCATCACCGCGTCGGGGAGATCGAACATGCTGTGGGTCCCGGGAGGCCCAACATCGCCTCTCGGGGCCCCGCGTTCGCATCCTCGATCACCGATAGGTTCCCCACGCGAAACGACACCACAACGGCGGTGAGATTCATGCCTTCCGCATGTGGGGCAGGCAAACCAGCAGCAGGCCGTAGCATGCCGCCGCGATGTAGAAGCTGAACGAGATGCCGAGGTAGATCGAAACAAAGACCGCGAAGGCCGAGCAGAGCACGCTGAAGATGCCGTTGAGAGCCCAATACCAAGGCGTTTCCTCGGCCCTCGATGATCTCACCAGCCTCATTCCCGTGGGGAATCCGATGCCCAGCAGCAGACCCACCGGAGCGACTGTTACAACGGCGACCGGTATCTTCGTGGCCATCGAGGCGGACATCAGACCGGAAGCGATCAGCGGCAGGACGAACCGCGCTGCGAGAATGACCCCCGCGATAGTCACCGGATACGCGAACACCCAGGGAACCCGGGTGAGCGGAAGTCTGTCGCTCGCCAGACTTCCAAGGCCGGCGCTGGCAATCACGGTGAAGAGCAGCACGCCGAGCGCATACATCGGGGAGCCCAGAAAGACAGTCAGGCGCTGTATCAGAGCGATCTCCACGAACATGAACCCCGCCCCGATCAGCGAGAAGTAGGCTGCCGCCGACCACAACATGTGAGGCCTCTGGAGGCGCCCGCGGCTGCGCGCACTCGCGACCACGAGCGGCATCACCACGGTGACAACGGCCAGCGCGAGCAGGGCGCCGATCAATCCCACCAGGGTCCGCGTCGCGACCAGGTTGCCGTAGGCGATCCCCACACTCTGGTCAATCACCTTGACGCCGGCCTGTTTCGCCTTCGCCAGGAACGACGGCACAACTTGGTTCACTCTGAGCATGTTGAAGAAGTAGGGATTCTCATCAGTGGGCGGGCTGTAGTTCATTTCGGCGCCGGCACCGGCGGCTTGGAGCTGCCCGCGGGACTTCGCCGACACGATGCGATCAAGCACTTCATGAGCAGGCAGGCGCCCGGGGTACAAGGGGAGCTTGTATTGAAGGCGGTCACAGGTCGCTCGCAGCAGGTCAATGTCGGACTTGCTCAGGGGACTGCGCGCGATCAACAGGGTGGCGACTGTGCGGTTGGTGATCATGGCGAGATGCTGCGAGGGATCGGCCGCCCCTGACTCCAACAGCGAAGCCACCCCGAGGCTCAGGGCACGCCCGGTCTCGCCGAGATCAACGGGGTTGTACCATCGCGAGACCGTGAAGATCCCATCCGGAGACAGATGGTCCAGCACGTCAATCCAGGCCTCGACCGTATAGAGCCCGTTCTCGGAAAGCGTGTAGGCTCCGGCCCCCGTTGCCGCCCACGTGTCCACGAGCGACATCTGGATCACCGAGTACCTCTCTGTGGATCGTGCCAGGTAGCTGCGCGCCTCGTCGGCGACCAGCCTGACGCCGGGATGATCCGCAATGCCTGCGAATCCCCTGAAGCGGCGCTCCAACAGATTGATGAAGATCGGGTTTATGTCGACGCCGACGACTCGCTCCTGGCCGAAGAGGATTGCGCTCTGAAGGTCCCGGCCACCACCCACACCGATGATGAAGGCGCCGCCTCCGGGCCTAAGGTAGTAGGCCACATTGGTGACGTCGTACCGCAGGTGGTCGATGTCCTCCACGCTGTTGAAGCGGCGCAGCGTGGTTCCGGCCGCTCCGTCGATGCTCATCCTGTACTGGAAGACCTTGTCCCCCCCGCGAGCGAGCCTGCTCGCGCCCACCAGCTGGGGCTTGCCCTCCGTCAATCCGTACACCACGACCCGCGAGAAGGAGTTCCATTTGTCGACGATGTACCTGCCGGGATCTGCCGGCCGGCCCTTGGCGACCAGGGGGCGTACCCCGTAGGAGGTCGTCATTCCCAGGACTATCAGACCGACCAGGACGCAGGCGATAGCGAGCGACCAGGCGCGCAACCTCCGCGGCGGACGCTTCCCCGCGAAACAGAGGGCCGCCGCCACACCTATGCAGCCGCAGCCCAGGATCAGATTGGGCGCACCCAGGGCTCCAAGCCCCCAGAGCACGAAGACACATCCCAGTGAGGCTCCCACCAGATCACACGCATAGAGCCGGCCTATCGGAAGCCTGCTCTTGGTCAGCACCCCGCCGATCGCCACTCCCGAGAAGTAGAACGGCAAGAGGCTGACCAGCGCCGCCACAAGCAGCATAGCGTAGGCTGACACGGATGCGACTTCGCGGATCCCGATAACGCACAGAGCCTGGGCAGTGATCGGCGTGACAAGAGCATAGCCCAGGCATGCCTTCGCAATGCTGCTCCTCAACCGGCCCTCATCAAACCACTTCGGCCTGACGTAGACCGTCACCGCCCCCGCGGTCATCCCCAGCATGGCGATCGAGACAGCGAAGAACGCCAGATGGTACCAGGTGGTAACGCTGAGCAGGCGCGTCAGGGAGACTTCCATCGCGAGCGTTGCGAAGGCGACCAGGAATGTCCCTGCGTAGAAGGTCAACGAAGCACCTCGGATCAGCGGCAGAGAGACTACATCGTCTCTCTTTTCGCCGGGACCTTGACTTGCGGTCCTCTCGCTTGTTGCTCATTCCGCCCT